>JAUNTQ010000040.1 GCA_030538605.1 Pseudomonadota bacterium | reverse complement strand
CATGAACAGCGGGTAGCGTTTATTGTCGATGGAATCGTCCGGGATGCGACAGTTATAGACGTGTTTGCGCGGCGCATCGTGGGCTGGCGCGTGAGCTCATCGATGACGACCGACTTCGTACTCGACGCGCTGGAGCAGGCGCTGTACGCGCGCCAAGGTGAGCGAGCAGGTGATCTCATTCACCATTCAGACAGGGGTTCGCAATACGTCAGCATCCGCTACAGCGAGCGCTTGGCCGAAGCCGGCATCGAGCCCTCTGTGGGCAGCAAGGGCGACAGCTACGACAACGCACTGGCCGAGACGATCAACGGCCTGTACAAGGCCGAGGTGATTCACCGGCGAGGGCCGTGGAAGACCAAAGAGGCCGTGGAGCTGGCCACGCTCGAATGGGTGGCCTGGTTCAACAACCATCGGCTGATGGCAGCACTCGATTACGTGCCGCCGGCAGAGTTCGAGACCAACTACTATCGCAATCTTGAGCAGCAGATCATCCCGGTCTGACTCAAGCCAAGGGGACTCCACAAAAACCGGGGCGGTTCAAAGCGCTTGGCGGCGCGTTTCTGCCAACGGCTGGGTAAGGTAAGCTGCCCTTCTTGCTCACGTTTTTGCAGTGCCATGTCTTCCCGCTCGCTTGTCTTGACCCCTGCTTCCCGCGCGCCCGTGGTGGACACGGCTGATTTGCTGCGCCGTTATCCGCTGCCTGACCGCGATGAGAGCATCCTGGCTTTCAACCAGCGCGTGCTGCACTGGGCCGAGCTGCCGGGGGTGCCGCTGCTGGAGCGGCTGCGCTATTTGTGCATCGTCTCGTCCAATCTGGACGAGTTTTTCGAGGTGCGGGCCGAGCCGCATCTGGCCGCCTGGCGCGCGGGTACGGATACGGCAGGGGGCATGCCCCGGCTGATGGCCGCCGCGCATGCGCTGGTGCAGCGGCAGTACGACGCTTTCAACCACGCGCTGCTGCCGGCGATGGCGGCAGCGGGCATGCGCATCGTCTCGCACGTCGACCGCACCGAGGCGCAGCGCAAGTGGGTGCGCGAGCACTTTCTGCGCGAGGTCAAGCCCCTGCTGGTGCCGGTGGCGCTGGATCCGGCGCACCCGTTTCCGCAGGTGGCCAACAAGTCGCTGAACTTCATCGTGCAGCTCAAGGGCAAGGATGCGTTTGGGCGCAGCAATGAGATTGCCATCGTGAAGGTGCCGCGCGTGCTGCGCATGCCTGCGCGGGTGTCGGGCGGCGAGGCGCTGTTCGTGATGCTCTCCAGCGTGATTCGCGCGCATTTGCCTGATTTGTTTCCGGGGCGCGAGGTGGGCGATTTTTCTCATTTCCGTGTCACGCGCGATTCCGATTTGTCTGTGGACGAGCAGGAGGTGAAGAACCTGCGCACGGCGCTGCGGCAGGAGCTGCACCAGCGGCACTATGGGCTGGCGATGCGGGTGGAGGTGTCGTCGGCGTGTTCGGACGATCTGGCGGGCTTTTTGCTGCGGCAGTTCAATTTGCCGCCCGAGGCGCTGTTTCGCGTGCAGGGGCCGGTCAATCTGGTGCGCCTGCAACAGTTGATCGACCTGGCCGACCGGCCTGATTTGCTGTTTGCGCCTTACCGGCCGTGCTACCCGGTGCAGCTCAAGAAAGGCGAGTCGGTGCTGGAGCGGCTCAAGGGCGGCGATGTGCTGATTCACCTGCCCTTCGAGAGCTTTGATGGCGTGATCGACTTTCTGCGCGAGGCGGTGGCCGACCCTGACGTGCTGGCCATCAAGCAGACGATTTACCGCACCGGCAACGATAGCCGCATGATGGACTTGCTCATCGAGGCGCAGCGCCGGGGCAAGGAAGTGACGGCGGTGGTCGAGCTGAAGGCCCGCTTTGACGAAGAGGCCAACATCAACTGGGCCGAGCGGCTGGAAAAAGCCGGCGCGCAGGTGGTGTATGGCGTGGTGGGCCTGAAAACGCACGCCAAGATGCTGCTCGTGACGCGGCGCGAAGGCCGCCAGC
Organism: Pseudomonadota bacterium; assembly: GCA_030538605.1. Lineage (GTDB taxonomy): Bacteria > Pseudomonadota > Gammaproteobacteria > Burkholderiales > Burkholderiaceae_C > Ottowia. Next base: position 25,286 of record JAUNTQ010000040.1, on the reverse strand, counting down.
TGCGCCGCTACGGGCACCTTTCGACCGGCAACTACAACCCCCGCACCGCCGCGCTGTACACCGACATCAGCTACCTCACCGCCGACGCGCGCCTGACGGCCGACATGGACCAGCTCTTCGTGCATCTGGCCAGCCACAGCCGCCTGCCGCGCATGCAGCGCATGCTGCTGGCCCCCTTCACGCTGCACAAGAGCATGGTCGCGCGCATCCACGCCGTGGCCCGGGCCGCGCGCCAGGGCAGGGGCGGGCGCATCGTGGCCAAGATGAACGCGCTGACCGACCAGGCGCTGATCGAGGCGCTGCTGCGTGCGGGCGATGCGGGCGCACAGATCGACCTCATCGTGCGCGGCGCCTGCATGCTGCCCGCCGAGCTGACGGCCCACATCCGTGTGCGCAGCGTGATCGGGCGTTTTCTGGAGCATTCGCGCGTCTTCTACTTTCGCGCCGGCGAGCGCGAAGAGCTGTGGCTGTCATCTGCCGACTGGATGAACCGCAACATGCTGCGCCGCGTGGAAACCGCCTGGCCCGTGACCGACCCCACGCTGCGCCAGCGCATCATTGACGAATGCATCCTGGCCTATCTGCACGACGGGCGCGACGCCTGGCTGCTGGGCGAAGGCGGGCGCTATCGGCCCGTCACCCCCGAAGGCCAGGCACCCGGCCCCGCCGCGCAAGACGCGCTCATGGCGCGCTACGCCGCGTCTGGCAGCCGCACCTGACCTTTCCCTTGTTCAACCACAAAAGGACTTCGCGATGGACCTGATCCTGTGGCGCCACGCCGAGGCGCAAGACCCCACCGGCGACATGAGCGACCTTGCCCGCCCCCTGACCCGCCGCGGCGACAAGCAGGCCACGCGCATGGCCGCGTGGCTTGACCGCCAGCTGCCCGAGGGCACGCGCATCCTGTGCAGCCCCGCCATCCGCACCGAGCAAACCGTGCTCGCGCTGGGCCGCAAATACAAGCTGCACGACGAGCTGCGCCCCGGTGCCGCGCCCGATCAGCTGCTGACCCTGGCGGGCTGGCCCGATGGCAAAGCCCCCGTGCTCATCGTCGGCCACCAGCCCACGCTGGGCGAAACCGTGGCCCGCCTGCTGGGCCTGCCCGCAGGCGAATGCGCCGTCAAGAAAGGCGCCGTGTGGTGGCTGCGCAGCCGCGAGCGCGAAGGCCAGGGGCAGACCGTGCTGCTCACGGTGCAGTCGGCGGACATGCTGTGATGCACGGGTGAAAGCGAAAGCCGGGCGCGAAAGAAACAACCCCGTTCGCTGCTTGTAGCCAATCCCATCAATTGGCCGACAGGCGTTTTGGCTGCCCGCTCCTTCCCCCGCTGGGGGAAGGCTGGGATGGGGGCTGACCACCTTGGATGCATCCACCGTGGTTGGCCCCTACCCAACCCTTCCCCAGCGGGGGAGGGAGCAAGAAACGTCTGATGGTTCTTGTGGTCAACTACGTAATAAATAGGAGCTGCTTACGTACGGTTTAAAACAATTTCAAATATAAAACATATTGAAAGTCTTTTAAAACGTACGCAAGCAGCTCCTTTTTTATTCCATTTCACCCGCACCCTCAGATCATCGCCGCCGCCATGTCCGGCGCCTGCGGGCGCAGGCGGGCCAGCGCGGCCAGGGCTTCGGGGTCGGTGCGGTGCAGGTGCAGCAGGGGGTCGTTTGCCAGCGCGCCGGCGGCTTGCAGCGTGCGCTCCATGGGCAGCTTCATGCCCACGATGTGCCAGGCCACGCCGCGCGAGTGGGTGCGGGCCATGAGTTTCAGCAGCGTCTCGCAGCCGGTGGCGTCGATGCGGTTGATGGGCTGCGCCAGCAGCACCAGGTGGCGCACCTCGGGCTGCGTGGCCAGGGCGTCGGCCACGCGGCGCTCGAAGGCGCTGGCGGTGGCAAAGTCCAGCGCCGCGTCCATGCGCAGCGCCAGCGTGTGCGGTGCCAGCGGCGGCAAGTGCCACAGGTGGCGGTCGCGCAGGCTGCCGTCGGGGTGCAGGCCCACTTCGATGATGCGCGGGTGCAGCCGCTGGTAGACAAAGCTGCCCAGCGTCATCAGCACCCCGGCCAGTACGCCCCAGTAAAGCGCGGGCGCGGCGGCGATGGTCAGCGCCACGGTGATGCCCGCCATCACCGCCTCGGCGCGCGACACGCGCCACAGCCGCACGAACTCGCGCGGCTTGATCAGCCCCAGCACCGCCGCCACCACGATGGCCGCCAGCACTGCCTGCGGCACGTGCCGCAGCACCGGCGTGAACACCAGCAGCATGCCCAGCACCACCAGCACCGAAAACACCGTGGCCCAGCCCGTTTGCGCGCCCGCATACAGGTTCAACGCCGAGCGTGAAAACGACGCGCTGGTGGCAAACGTGCCCGATAGCCCCGCCGCCAGCTTGCCCAGGCCCTGGCCGATCAGGTCCTGGTTCTGGTCCCAGCGCTGGCCGCGCCGCTCGTTGTCCACCCGCGCGCTGGAGGCCGTCTCCAGAAAGCTCACCAGCGTGATCACCAGCGTGGGCAAGATCAGCTGCCCCAGCGTCTGCCAGCCTGGCCACCCCGGCAGCGCCAGCGCGGGCAACCCCTGCGGCAGCACACCCACCACCGCGCCGCCACCGGCCTCGAAGCCCGTCGCCCAGGCCACGCCCGCCGCCACCAGCACGATCAGCAGCACACCCGGAAACGTGGGCCGCCAGCGTTTGAGCAGCAAGAGCAGCGCCAGCGTCACGCCGCCAAACAGCGCCGCCGGCCAGTGCCAGCCGCGCAGCGCATCGCCCGCCAAATCGCTGGCGCGCAGGCCCGGCAGCCCCAGCATGGCGGGCAGCTGCGAGACGATGATGAGCACTGCCGCACCCTGCGTGAAGGCCATCAGCACCGGCGCGCTCACCAGGTTCAGCAGCCAGCCAAAGCGCGCCAGCCCCAAGAGCGCCTGCACCCCGCCCGTCAGCAGCGCCAGCCACACCGCCAGCTCCACCCAGCGCGCGCTGCCCGGCTCGGCCAGCGGCGTGAGCGAGGCTGCCACCAGCAAGGCCGTCAGCGCCGTCGGCCCCACCGACAGCCGCACCGAGCCTGAAAACAGCACCGCCACCAGCGCCGGCAGCAGCGCGGCGTAAATGCCCGTCACCGGCGGCATGCCCGCCAGCTGCGCATAGGCCACCGCCTGCGGCACCAGCATCAGCGCCACCGTCAGGCCCGCCAGCGCCTCGCCGCGCAGCAGCGCGCCGCTGGGACGGGGCCAGCTCAAGAAGGGCAGGGCGCGGCGCAAGGCAAATCGCATGGCGGGCGATGGTAAGTCAGCGCCGCCGTGCGCTGCCGCGTTGCATGCACGGTGCGCGGCGGGAACATCGGCCCCTGCGGCCTGTCCCATACGGACGTGATCGCCCCATGCCCCACACTTGCCCTTCCTGGCACCACGCCTTTTTTCGACAAGCGAGCCCGCCCATGTTTGCCCTGCGCCTTGCCACCCTCACGGCCGCCGCCAGCCTGCTGGCAGGTCTTGCCCTGCCCTTGCCCGCCAGCGCACAGGCCTACCGCTGCCCCGACCCCGCCACCGGCCGCGTCAGCTACACCGACCAGCCCTGCAAGGGCGGCGCGTTGATCGCCCCGCGCCGCAGCGAAGAAGAGCTGCGCCAGGAAGCCGCCGCCGCCCAGGCCGCCCGCGAGCGCGAAGCCGAGCGCCAGCAGCTTGCCGACGAGCGCGAACGCCAGCGCCAGCAAGCCGCCCACACCGAAGCCGCCGCCCGCGCCCCCGCCAGCCCCGCCGAATCCGCCGACTGCCGCGCCGCCCGCGCCCAGGCCGACGCCCTCGCGCGCAGCCCCAGCGCCAGCCAGGAGCAGCTGAGCACCGCCCGCTACAACGCCGCCCTGGCCTGCGGCCAGCCCCCGCCCGGCGAAGTCGTCGTGGTGCAGCCGCCGCCGCCACCGCTATTCGTGCCCGTCTATCCCTACCCCCCTCACCACGGCAACCACCGCCCCCCGCTGCGCCCCGCGCCGCCGCCCGGCCCCGGCTTCGGCATGCCCACCGGCCAGCCCACCCCCGCCCAGCCCGGGCGCCTCCAGGTAGACCCCCCGCGCCAGCTGGATCCCATCCCCGTCAACGTCCGCCCGTGAAGGGTTGGGCGTTTGGCGTTGGGCGTTGGGCGGGAATGCCGGAACCATTTGCCGCTGTGCTGTCCGTCAACGCTCAACGCTCAACGCTCAACGCCCAACCTGACAGCCGTAGGGTGGGTGCTTGCACCCACGTGAGCGCTGCGGGCCGCCTCATCTGCGGGCCCTATCAACCGCGTGAGAGGCAAGCACCCACCCTGCGCCGGTGATGGCGCGGCGCGCGCTTTCATGCCGTGCGCGGGCAGACCCGTAAACTCCCCCGCTTCGCGCCCCAGCCCCACACACCCATGCCCGCCTACACCTTTGAAGCCCTGCAAGCCGATGGCAAGTCGCGCAAGGGCGTGATCGAGGCCGACACCACCAAGGCCGCGCGCGCGCTGCTGCGCGGGCAGGCGCTGGTGCCGCTGCTGGTGGAGCCGGTGGCGGGGGGCGAGGGCGCGGCTTCGGTGCTGAACGCGCCGCTGTGGGGCGCGCGCGCCTTTGGCAGCACGCAGCTGGCCATCTTCACGCGCCAGCTCGCCGGGCTGGTCGGCTCCGGGCTGCCGCTGGAGCGCTCGCTCACCGCGCTCACCGAAGAGGTCGAGCACGAAGCCCAGCGCAACCTGCTGGCCAACCTGCGCGCCGAGGTGAACGCCGGTTCGCCCCTGGCCAAGGCCATGGCGCGGCACCCGCGCGAGTTCTCGCCCGTGTACACCGCCGTCATCGCCGCGGGCGAGCAGGGCGGGCACCTGGGGCTGGTGCTGGAGCGCCTGGCCGACGACCTGGAAGAGCGCCAGGCGCTCAAGGCCAAGCTCATCGGCGCGGCGCTCTACCCGGCCATCGTCACCCTGGTGGCCATCGTCATCGTCATCTTTCTCGTCAGCTACGTGGTGCCGCAGGTGGCCACGGTGTTTGCGGGCACGCAGCGCAGCCTGCCGTGGCTGACGGTGGCCATGCTCGCCATCAGCGATTTCGTGCGCGCCTGGGGCTGGTGGATGCTGGGCGCTTTCGCGCTGCTGGCCGTGGGCGTGCCGCTGGCCTTGCGCCGGCCCGCGCTGCGCCAGCGCTTTGACGCGCTGTGGCTGCGCCTGCCGCTGGTGGGCCGGCTGGCGCGCGGCTACAACGCGGCGCGCTTTGGTGCCACGCTGGCCATGCTGGCAGGCGCGGGCGTGCCCATCCTGCGCGCCTTGCAGGCCGCCGCCGAAACGCTGAACAACCAGGCCATGCGCGCCGACGCCGAAGACGCCCTCGTCATGGTGCGCGAAGGCGCGCCGCTGGCCAGCGCGCTGGCGCAGAAAAAGCGCTTTCCCGGCCTCTTGCCCATGTTCGCCCGCCTGGGCGAGCAAACCGGCCAGCTGCCCCTGATGCTGCAACGCGCCGCCAACCAGCTCAGCGCCGAAGTGCAGCGCCGCGCCATGCAGCTTGCCACCGTGCTGGAGCCGCTGCTCATCGTGGCGATGGGCATCGTGGTGATGCTGATCGTGCTGGCGGTGATGCTGCCCATCATTCAGCTCAACCAGTGGGTGAGATAGCCCTCCCCCAGGCTCCACTCGCTTCGCGATGTTTCGCCACTCTCCTCAAGGGGCGCACCTGGTGGCCGGGGAAACCCTGACCACAGGTGCCTGAGTGGGCTTGCTCCGCAGCCATTCGACAAGCACCACGGCATACGTCATCTGCCCGCTCGTCGCCAATGTAGTAACATTTCTACATTGCATTTGAAGGAGCCTCTCATGCAAACCCTTTCCAGCCGCGAATTCAATCAGGACACCGCCCGCGCCAAGCGCGCAGCCAATGACGGGCCGGTGTTCATCACCGACCGTGGGCGGCGCGCCTACGTGCTGCTCAACCATGCCGAATACGAGCGCATCACGCGCAGGCCGCAGTCCCTTGCCGAGGCGCTGGCGATGCCGGGGGGCGAGGACATTGAGCTGGAGTTCGAGTTGCCTCGCCGACGCGATCTGCCGCGTGCTGCCGAATTTGACTGACGCAGCGGCACCATTATGTATGTGCTCGACACCAACGTCGTTTCGGAATTGCGCAAGATCGCCAGTGGAAAGGCCGACGCGAACGTGGCACGCTGGATAGACTCGGTGTCGCCTGGCGCGCTGTACATCTCGGTCATCACAATCGAAGAACTGGAAATCGGCGTGCTGCGCATTGCACGGCGCGATCATGCACAAGGCGCGCTGCTGCGTCGCTGGTTGCAGGAGCAGGTTCTGCCCTCGTTTGAAGGCCGTGTGCTGGAGCTTGACTTGGCCGTGGCGCGCCGTGCCGCTCAACTGCAAGTGCCCGATCCAAAGCCCATTCGCGACGCCTACATCGCCGCCACCTCGCTGGTGCATGGCTTTTCTGTGGCGAGCAGAAACGTTGCTGACTTCACCGCCTGCGGCGCGCAGGTGCTCAACCCCTGGCTCACAGCCGCCTGACGCACACAGCCCTGCCGTCTTTCCACCATGCCCCCCACCCTGCAAGACAAACTCGTCGTCGCCATCTCCTCGCGTGCGCTGTTCGATTTCGAGGAAGAAAACCGCCTGTTCGAGGCGGGCGATGCGGCTGCCTACATGCAGTTGCAGCTGGAGCGCATCGACGTGCCTGCGCCGCCGGGCGTGGCGTTTTCGCTGGTCAAGAAGCTGCTGGCCTTCAACCAGCCGCAGCACCAGCGGGTGGAGGTGGTCATCCTCTCGCGCAACGACCCGGCCAGCGGCATGCGCGTGTTCCGCAGCGCGCAAACCGCCGGCGTGGCGCTGGAGCGCGGCGTGTTCACCCAGGGGCGCGACCCGTTCCGCTACCTGAAGCCGCTGGGCGCGCACCTGTTCCTGTCGGCCAACGACGCCGACGTGCGCCAGGCGCTGGCGCTGGGTTTTCCGGCTGCGCGCGTGGCCATCGGCTCGCCGCAGGCGGCGGGCAACCACCCGCACGAAGTGCGCATCGCCTTCGACGGCGACGCCGTGCTGTTTGCCGACGAGGCCGAGCAGGTCTATCAAAAGAAAGGCCTGGCCGCCTTTCAGGCGCACGAAAAGCGCAAGGCCACGCTGCCCCTGCCCGACGGCCCTTTCAAGCCGCTGCTCACCGCGCTGCACCGGCTGCAGGAAGCCGGCGGCGCGCCCATGCGGCTGCGCACCGCGCTGGTCACCGCGCGCAGCGCACCCGCGCACGAGCGCGCCATCCGCACGCTGATGGCCTGGGACATCGCCGTGGACGAAGCGATGTTCCTGGGCGGCCTGCCCAAGGGCGAGTTTCTGCGCGAGTTCGAGCCCGACTTCTTCTTCGACGACCAGACCGGCCACATCGAACACGCCGCTGGCTACGTGCCCGCGGGCCACGTGGCCAGCGGCGTGACCAATGCCGCTGCGCAAGAGCCGCGTCGCCGCAGCGTCAAGATTTCATAAAAAGTGAGCTTCTTGCGTACGGTTTAAAACATTTTCAGATATGAATGTATCTAAAAATGTTTTAAACCGTACGCAAGCAGCTCACTTTTTCAATTCACTGCCCTGCAAGCGCTGCCGCGCCAGTCGCCGCACCAGCGCCAGCACCTGCTGCTGTGTGCGCGTGGCCGGGCGCAGCGCGCTTTGGGCGATGAACAGGGCAATGCGCAGGCGCGGCGTGCGCGCCCCGGCCACCGGGTGCAGGCTGAAGGCGTCGGGGCGCGGGGCGCTGGTCACGGCGTGGCGCGGCAGCAGCGCGCAGCCCGCGCCGCCGGCCACCAGGTCAAGAATGGCGGCCACGCCGTCGATCTCCAGCGCCACCTGCGGCACGCAGGCGGCGGCGTCCATCTCGGCTTCCACATGCATGCGAATGGCGTTGGGGCGGCTGGGGATCACCAGCGGCAGCCGCGCCAGCTCAGGCAAAGGCAGCGCCCGGCGGCGTTGGGGTGCAGCCGATGCCGCTTGCACCAGCAGCAGCTCTTCGCTCGCCAGCGGGGCCAGCTCCAGCCCCGGCAGGGGCTGCGCGTTGTAGAGCAGGGCCACGTCCAGCCGGCCGCTGAGCAGCTGCTCCTGCATGCTGGCCGACAGCCCTTCGGTGATGGCCAGGCGCGCCTCGGGCAGCTCGGCCTGGAACGCCTGCATCAGCGGCACCGCCAGCGCCCGCGCCACGCTGGGCGGCAGCCCCAGCGCCACGCGCCCGGCCAGGCCGCCGCGCACGTGCTCCAGCGCCTCGCGCGTGCTGGCCACCTGGTGCAGGATGCCGCGCGCATGCGCCAGCAGCAGCGCGCCCGCCTCGGTGGGCACCGCGCCCCGGCCATTGCGCGTGAGCAGGCTCTGGCGCAAGTCCACCTCCAGCAGCCGCACCTGTCGGCTCAAGGCAGGCTGCGCCACGCCCAGCGCCTGCGCCGCGCGGGTAAAGCTGCCCAGCTCGGCCACGCGCACGAAATAGGCCAGTTGTCGCAAATCCATGGTGTGCCAATTCTGGCATGGCACCCCTTGTTCTATGCCGAAACGGCATATCTGCTAGTGCCCCTGCGCGCTGGCCCGCACCCGGTGCTGACGGCACAATGGCCGCGCAACCTTGAAGGAGACCAAGCCCATGAGCCAGGCCCAGCCGCTCGTCATCGACTGCCACGGCCACTACACCACGGCCCCCAAGGCGCTGGAGGACTGGCGCCGGCAGCAGATTGCGGGCATCCAGGATCCCGCCGCCAGGCTCCGCGTGGCCGATCTGAAGATTTCCGACGACGAGCTGCGCGAGTCGATCGAGGCCAACCAGCTGCGTCTGATGAAAGCGCGTGGCTCAGACCTCACCATCTTCAGCCCGCGCGCCAGCTTCATGGCGCACCACATTGGCGACTTTGAAGTCAGCAGCACCTGGGCGGCGATCTGCAACGAGCTGTGCCACCGCGTCAGCCAGCTCTTTCCCGAACATTTCATCGGCGCGGCCATGCTGCCGCAGTCGCCCGGCGTTGACCCGGCCACCTGCATCCCCGAGCTGGAAAAGTGCGTCAAGCAATACGGCTTCGTCGGCATCAACCTCAACCCCGACCCGAGCGGCGGCCACTGGACGAGTCCGCCGCTGACCGACCGCCACTGGTATCCGATCTACGAAAAGATGGTGGAGCACGACATTCCCGCCATGGTGCACGTCAGCACCAGTTGCAACGCCTGCTTTCACACCACCGGCGCGCATTACCTGAACGCCGACACCACCGCCTTCATGCAGTGCCTGCAGGGCGACTTGTTCAAGGATTTCCCGACGCTGAAATTCGTCATCCCGCACGGCGGCGGGGCCGTGCCCTACCACTGGGGGCGCTTTCGCGGCCTGGCGCAGGAGATGAAAAAACCCCTGCTGCAAGACCATCTGCTGAACAACATCTTCTTCGACACTTGCGTCTACCACCAGCCGGGCATTGATCTTTTGACCCGCGTGATCCCGGTCGACAACATCCTGTTCGCCAGCGAAATGATCGGCGCCGTGCGCGGCATCGACCCCGAGACGGGCCACTACTACGACGACACCAGGCGCTACATCGAAGCCTCGACCATCGTCGTCGGCGACGACCGCCACAAGATCTACGAAGCCAACGCGCGCCGCGTGTACCCGCGCCTGGATGCCGCGCTCAAAGCCAAGGGGAAGTGAGATGTACGAACTCGGCGTCGTCTACCGCAACATCACCCGCACCGACGCGGCCACCGCCGATGCGCTGGCCCCCTTCGGCAGCGCCACCGTGCACGAGGCCATGGGCCGTGTCGGCCTGCTCAAGCCGTACATGCGGCCCATCTACCCCGGCGCGCAGGTCAGCGGCACGGCCGTCACCGTGCTCTTGCAGCCGGGCGACAACTGGATGCTGCACGTCGCCGCCGAGCAGATTCGGCCTGGCGACGTGGTGGTGGCCGGCGTCACCGCCGAATGCAGCGACGGCTACTTTGGCGACCTGCTCGCCACCAGCTTCAAGGCGCGCGGTGCGCGTGCCTTGGTGATTGACGCAGGCGTGCGCGACGTGCGCATGTTGCAGCACGACATCGGCTTCCCGGTGTGGAGCAAGGCCATCAGCGCCAAGGGCTGCATCAAGGCGACCTTGGGCAGCGTGAACGTGCCCGTGGTCTGCGCGGGGCAGATCGTGCACCCCGGCGACGTGATCGTGGCCGACGACGACGGCGTGGTCTGCGTGCCGCGCGCCGTTGCCACCCAAACCCTGCAAGCGGCCAACGCGCGCGAAGCCAACGAAGGTGCCAAGCGCGCCGAATTTGCCTCGGGCACGCTGGGGCTGGACTATTACAAGATGCGCGAGCCGCTGGCGAAGGCGGGGTTGCGCTATGTAGATTGATGGTTGTGAACGGCGCTTCATTCACCGCAGAGGCGCAGAGAACGCAGAGCTTCGCAGAGGGAACACCCATCGAAGTTGTTGGTTTGAAAACATTCAACTTGAACGCGCCCTGCTGTACCGTCATTCCCGCGCAGGCGGGAATCCAGCGTTAGCGCAGGTGCTGAGGCTTGATTCCCGCCTGCGCGGGAATGACAAAGTTTCAAGTTGCTTGTTTTCGGAGCAATATCTCTGCGAAACCTCTGCGTTCTCTGCGCCTCTGCGGTGAAGGCTGTTTCTTCGGGCACACCACGATCCCAACGCCAAAGTTTCAATGAACAAACCCACCACAGGCCACTTCACCCAAACCCTCGGCTGGCTCGACTGGTACGAAGGCCCCGCCAAACCGCGCTTTCAACTGCCGCCCGGCAGCGTGGATGCGCACTGCCACGTCTTCGGCCCCGGCGCTGAATTTCCTTACGCGCCCGAGCGCAAGTACACGCCCTGCGATGCGTCGAAAGCGCAGCTGTTCGCCCTGCGCGACCACCTGGGCTTTGCGCGCAACGTCATCGTGCAGGCCACCTGCCACGGCAGCGACAACCGCGCCATGGTCGATGCCTGCATCGCGTCAAACGGCAACGCGCGCGGCGTGGCCACCGTGCGGCGCGAGGTGAGCGACCACGAGCTGCAAACCCTGCACGCGGCGGGCGTGCGCGGCGTGCGCTTCAACTTCGTCAAAAGGCTGGTCGACTTCACCCCGCGCGACGAGCTGATGGACATTGCCGCGCGCATTCAGCCGCTGGGCTGGCACGTGGTCATCTATTTCGAGGCGGTCGATCTGCCCGAGCTGTGGGACTTCTTCAGCGCGCTGCCCACCACCGTGGTGGTCGATCACATGGGCCGCCCCGACGTGCGCCAGCCGGTCGATGGCCCCGAGTTCGCGCTGTTCACCCGCTTCATGCGCGAACACCCCAATGTGTGGAGCAAGGTGAGCTGCCCCGAACGCCTGTCCGTCACCGGCCCCAAGGCGCTGCATGGCGAGCAGGCCGCGTACCGCGACGTCGTTCCCTTCGCGCGCCACATCGTCGAAACCTTCCCCGACCGCGTGCTCTGGGGCACCGACTGGCCCCACCCCAACCTGAAAGACCACATGCCCGACGACGGCCTGCTGGTCGATTTCATCCCCCACATCGCGCCCACGCCCGAGCTGCAACGCCAGCTGCTGGTGGACAACCCGATGCGCCTTTACTGGCCTGAAGAAGCGACGTATTAGTTTGAGAACTAAAAAGCCAACAGCCTCATGCCAAGGACGCAAAGATTCCGCAGAGGACGCAAAAAAACAGCCAAAAATTTTGTTTTCTTTTTTGCGTCCTCTGCGAATCCTTTGCGTCCTCTGCGTCCGGCTGTTTTATTTCTTCTTGACCCACCATGCCCCTCGACAAACCCTACCTCGACGTGCCCGGCACGACCATCTTCGATGCCGACCAAAGCCGCAAGGGCTACTGGCTCAACCAGTTCTGCATGAGCCTGATGAAGGCCGACAACCGCGCGCGTTTCAAGGCCGACGAAGACGCCTACCTGGCCGAATGGCCGATGACCGACGAGCAGAAGGCGGCGGTGCGCGCGCGCGATCTGAACTGGGCCATGCGCACCGGCGGCAACATCTACTTTCTGGCCAAGCTGGGCGCCACCGACGGCCTGAGTTTTCAGCAAATGGCCGGCAGCATGACCGGCATGAGCGAGCAGCAATACCGCGACATGATGATCGCCGGCGGACGCAGCCCCGAAGGCAACCGCGTGGTGGGCGAGGGCGGCAACGCGCAAGGCGCCGCCGCGCAGTCAGCGGCCTGGCAGGCGTGGGAAGAAAATCAGCAAAAAGTGCTTGCAGCGCAGGTGGAACAAGCGCAAGCAGCTATCAAAACAAAAGCAAAGGAGGCAGCGCGCATCACCGCCTCGGTCTACTCGTCGCACGTGCCCGCCATTGGCGCGGCCATCGACCACGGCAAGACCGGCGAGGCGTATTGGCAGCCGCTGTTCAAGGGCTACGAGTTCAGCCGACAGTGGATGCAGGCGCACACGCCCGACGTGATCTTCCTCGTCTACAACGACCACGCCACCAGCTTCGATCTGGGCGTGATCCCCACCTTTGCCATCGGCACCGCCGCCGCGTTCGAGCCTGCCGACGAAGGCTACGGCCCGCGCCCGGTGCCTACCGTACAGGGCCACCCCGAGCTGGCCTCGCACATCGCGCAGTCGGTGATTCAGCAGGACTTTGACCTGACCCTGGTCAACGAGCTGAAGGTCGACCACGGCCTGACGGTGCCGCTGAACCTGATGTTCGGCAGCCCCGCCGCCTGGCCGTGCCCGGTGATTCCGTTTCACGTCAACGTGGTGCAATACCCCGTGCCTTCGGGCGCGCGCTGCTTTGCGCTGGGCCAGGCCATTCGCCGCGCCATCGAGAGTTACGACGAGCCGCTGAACGTGCAGATCTGGGGCACCGGCGGCATGAGCCACCAGCTGCAAGGCCCGCGCGCGGGCCTCATCAACGCCGAATGGGACAACCGCTTTCTCGACCGCCTGATCGCCGACCCGAAGGACTTGTCCACCATGCCGCACATCGACTACGTGCGCGAAGCGGGCAGCGAAGGCATCGAGCTGGTGATGTGGCTCATTGCCCGCGGCGCGATGAACGACGTGGCCGGCGGCCCCGCCCCGCGCCTGGCGCACCGCTTCTTCCACGTGCCCGCGTCGAACACGGCGGTGGGGCATTTGATTCTGGAAAACACCTGAATATCGAACAGCCGGACGCGGATGACGCAAAAGAAAACCATTCTTTTGGCTGTTCTTTTGCGTCCTCCGCGTCCGGCTGTTCTTTGCAGCCCATCCAAGCCAACAAGGAGTCACCATGACCAAACCCCTCAAAGTCGCCCTCGCCGGCGCCGGCGCCTTCGGCATCAAGCACCTGGACGGCATCAAGAACATCGACGGCGTCGAGGTGGTCTCGCTGGTTGGCCGCCGCAAGGAGCCGACGCAGGAAGTGGCCGACAAGTACGGCATTCCCCACGTCGCCACCGACCTGGCCGAGAGCCTGGCGCTGCCCGAGGTCGATGCGGTCATCTTGTGCACGCCGACGCAGATGCACGCGGCGCAGGCCCTGCAATGCCTGCAGGCCGGCAAGCACGTGCAGGTCGAGATCCCGTTGGCCGACAGCCTGGAGGACGCGCGTGCCGTGGCCGAGCTGCAGCAAAAGACCGGCCTGGTCGCGATGGTCGGCCACACGCGCCGCTTCAACCCCAGCCACCAGTACGTGCACAACAAGGTCGAGGCGGGCGAATTCCACATCCAGCAGATGGACGTGCAGACCTACTTCTTTCGCCGCAGCAACATGAACGCGCTGGGCCAGCCGCGCAGCTGGACCGACCACCTGCTGTGGCACCACGCCGCGCACACGGTGGATTTGTTTGCCTACCAGGCCGGATCGCCCATCGTGCGGGCCCATGCGCTGCAAGGGCCGATTCATCCCGAGCTGGGCATCGCCATGGACATGAGCATCCAGCTGAAAGCTGCGAACGGCGCCATCTGCACGCTGTCGCTCTCGTTCAACAACGACGGCCCGCTGGGCACCTTCTTCCGCTACATCGGCGACAGCGCCACCTACATCGCGCGCTACGACGACCTGTTCACCGGCAAGGACGAGCAGATCGACGTGAGCGCCGTCGATGTGTCGATGAACGGCATCGAACTGCAAGACCGCGAATTCTTCGCCGCCATCCGCGCCGGGCGCGAACCCAACGCCAGCGTGGCGCAGGTGCTGCCCTGCTATGAGGTGCTTCACCAATTGGAAGCGCAGCTTCAATCTGCGTAAATGCGCACGGCCCCACCCCTTTTCTCAGGAGACAGATCCATGACCCTCACCCTCAAGCGCCGCACCCTCATCGGCGGCGGCATCGCCCTGGCAGGAGCGGCCACGCCGCTGTTTGCGCAAGAGCGCGTCACGCTGCGCCTGCACCAGTTCCTGCCGCCGCAGGCGTCGGTGCCCCTGCACGCCATCAAGCCCTGGGCCGACAAGGTCGAGAAAGACAGCGGCGGGCGCATCCGCGTGCAGCTGTTTCCCACCATGCAGCTCGGTGGCCGGCCGCCGGAACTGTTCGACCAGGCCAAGGACGGCGTGGTGGACGTGGTGTGGACGGTGCTGGGCTACACGCCCGGACGCTTTCCGAAGTCGGAGGTGTTCGAGCTGCCCTTTCTGTGCGGCACGGCTGAAGCCGGCTCGAAGGCGTTTCAGGAATACGTGCAGGCCCACGCCATGGACGAGTTTGCCGACGTCAAGCTCATCTGCGTGCACACGCACGGCCCCGGCATGTTCCACAGCCGCGCGCCCATCACCCGGCTGGAGGATCTGAAAGGCATGCGTGTGCGCGGCGGCTCGCGCGTCATCAACATCATGCTGGAGCAGATGGGCGCGGTGGCCGTGGGCATGCCCGTGCCGCAGGTGGGCGAGGCGCTGTCCAAGGGCGTCATCGCCGCCACCACCATCCCGTGGGAGGTGGTGCCCGCGCTGAAGGTGCACCAGATCGTGAAGAACCACACCGGCTTCACCGGCCCCAAGGGCATGTACACGCAGACCTTCGGCTTCGTGATGAACAAGGGCCGCTACGACAAGCTGCCCGCCGACCTGAAAAAGGTGGTCGACGCCAACTCGGGCATGGCCGCCGCCACGCTGTTTGGCCGCGCCATGGACGCGGGCGACAAGGCCGGCCTGGCCGAAGCGCAAAAGGCAAAGAACAACATCGTCACGCTGGACGCCGCCGAAACCCAGCGCTGGCAACGCGCCGCATCCGGCGTGCGCGCCACGTGGTACAGCGAGGTCAAGGCCAAGGGCATCGACGGCGAAAAGCTGGTGGCCGAGGCCGAGCGGCTGCTGGCCAAGCACGCGGCGGCTTGAGTCATCGGTGGTGGAATAAGATGAGCTGCTTGCGTACGTTATGAAACGATTTTAGATATAAAAGTATCTGAAGTTGTTTTTAAACGTGCGCAAGCAGCTCATTTTTTGTTGTGACTTAACGCCAAAACACCTATGCGTTTTTGGCTCCCTGCCCCAGCGGGGCTTGTGTATGTACACATTTTTACGCCGGTGGATGGTCTTTGATTTGGGCACCGCTGTAGGTCAACCAGACAGGTTGTGTCCATCTGCAAGCGCCCATGATGGCGTCATTCCCGCGCAGGCGGGAATCCAGCCTCAGCACCTGCGCCAACGCTGGATTCCCGCCTGCGCGGGAATGACGGGTTGGGATGCAGGGATGGGCCTGCAAAGATGTGTGCATACGCTAGCCCAGCGGGGGAAGGAGCCAACAGCCGAAAGCAACAGCCCCATCATTTTTTGGTTTTCTTTTTGCGTCCTTCGCGAATCCTTTGCGTCCTTCGCGTCCGGCATCCCTTTCCAACTTTCCTCATCCAAATGAACCAATGGATCTACACCCTCGCGCGCTGGCTGGCGCGCGTGGGCGGGGCGGTGCTGGTGGCGCTGACCGCGATGACGGTGGTCAGCATCATCGGCCGCTCGCTCACCGGCCTGGGCCTGGGGCCGGTGCGCGGCGACTTCGAGCTGGTGGAAATGGGCTCGGCCCTGGCCGTGTTCTGCTTTCTGCCCTGGTGCCACCTCAAGCGCGGCCACGCGGTGGTGGACATGCTGTGGCGCAGCTACCCCGCCGGGCTGCGGCGCTTTCTGGACATCGCCACGCAGGCGCTCATGCTGGCCGTGTGGCTGCTGCTCACCTGGCGCATGGCCGTGGGCATGCAGGACTACATGGGCAATGGCGAAACCACCTTCATCCTGCAAATGCCCGTGTGGTGGGGCTACGCGCCCTGCGTGGTGGCCGCCGTGCTGGGCTGCGTGGTGTATGCGTGGACGCTGCTTGAAGCGCTGGGCCTGGCCCAGCCGCCCGCCGGCATGACGTTGGCCGAAGGGGGCCACTGATGGAGCCGATCACCCTGGCCACCTGGTCGATCCCCGTCATGCTGGCGCTGATCTTTCTGCGCGTGCCCATCGGCCTGTCGATGCTGGCCGTGGGGCTGACCGGCTCGTGGCTCATCTACGGCAGCGCCACGCCGCTGCTGGCCTCGCTCAAGACCATGACCTACGGGCAGTTCTCCAGCAACTCGCTGTCGGTCATCGCACTGTTTTTGCTGATGGGGCAGTTTGCCGCGCTGGGCGGCATGTCGCAGGCGCTGTTCAAGGCGGCTGAAGCCTTCATCGGCCACCGCAAGGGCGGGCTGGCGATGGCGGCGGTGGGCGCGTGTGCGGGCTTTGGCTCCATCTGCGGCTCGTCGCTGGCCACCGCCGCCACCATGGGGCAGGTGGCGCTGCCCGAGCTGCGCCGCGCGGGCTATGCGGGCAGCCTGTCGACCGGCGCGCTGGCCGCAGGCGGCACGCTGGGCATTCTCATTCCGCCGTCCATCGTGCTGGTCATCTACGCCATATTGGCCGAGCAGAACATCGCCAAGATGTTCATGGCGGCCTTCGTGCCCGGCATTCTGGCGGCGCTGGGCTACATGGCGGTGATCTGGGTGCAGGTCACGCTCAAGCCCGGCCTGGCCGGCAGCGTGCCCGCCGCCAGCCGCCAGGCGCGGTGGGAAGCGGTGAAGGCCATCTGGCCCGTGCTGCTGATCTTCGTGGCCGTGGTCGGCGGCATCTACACCGGCATCTTCACGCCGACCGAAGGCGCTGCCGTGGGCGCGGGTGCCACGGGCCTCTTGGCCTGGGTGCGCGGCGGCCTGAAGGGCGGCAGGTTCATGGCCGCGCTCGAATCCACCGCCGTGGGCACCGGCATGGTGTTTCTCATCGTGCTGGGCGCGGCGGCGTTCAACAACTTTCTGGCGCTGTCCATGCTGCCGCAAGAGCTGGCCGCGTGGGTGGGCGATCTGGGCCTGTCGCCCTTCATGGTGCTGTGGGCCATCCTCATCTTTTATCTCATCGCCGGCTGCGTGATGGATTCGCTGTCGATGATTCTGCTCACCATCCCCATCTTCTTTCCCATGATCTCGGGCCTGGACTTTGGCCTCACGCCCGAAGAAACCGCCATCTGGTTCGGCGTGCTGGTGCTGATCGTGGTGGAGGTGGGCCTCATCACCCCGCCCGTGGGCATGAACCTGTTCGTCATCCAGGCCATGGCACCCGACATCCGCATCACCGAGACCTACAAAGGCGTGTGGCCTTTCGTGGTGAGCGACGTGCTGCGCGTGGTGCTGCTGGTGGCGTTTCCGTCCATCGTGCTGTTCGTGCTGTGGCTGTAGGGTCAGCGATGGCCACCCTTGGCCGCCCCGGTTCAGCGCGTGCTCACGCGCGCCAGCCGGGCAGCCGCCAGTCCAGCTTGAGCGCCAGCAGGCGCAGGCCCGTGGTGGTGGCCGTGCTGGCCAGCAGCGCGGCCCATGCCGGCACGCCCAGCCACTGCCCGGCCACATACACCCAGCCGCCCACGAAGGCCAGCACGGCGTAGGGCCGGTGGTCGGCAAAGGCGGTGGGCATCTGGTTGCAGGCGATGTCGCGCATCACGCCGCCAAACACGCCGGTGACCACCCCCATCACCACCGCCACCACCACCGGCAGCTCGGCCACCAGCGCGTATTGCACGCCCGTGGCCGCAAACAGGCCCAGGCCCAGCGCGTCGGCCCACTGAATGGCCTTGTCGCTCACGCGCGGCAGGCGGCCCCAGCGCAGCACCAGCAGCGACACCGCGCACAGCCCCAGCACGGCCCACAGCATCTCCACCTGCGCCACCCAGAAAAACGGACGGCGGTCCAGCAGCACGTCGCGCAGCGTGCCGCCGCCAAAGGCGGCCAGAAAACCCAGCACCGAGATGCCGAAAATGTCCATGCGCTTGCGCACGCCCGCCAGAATGCCCGACAGCGCAAACGCCACCGTGCCGATCACCTCGACGACGGTGCGCAGCGTGTGTCCCCAGGTGGTGATGTCCAGCATGCGGCGGATTATCGGTGTCGCACCTGGCGCTCCGTCGGTGTCGCACCTGGCGCTCCGCCGGTGCCTCGCGCGGCGCTAAAGTAGCGCGCATTCACCCCGCTTTTTTCTTGCCCCGCCACTTGCCAGGAGCCCCGCATGTCGCTTGATGCCGCCGCCCTCGACCAGCTTTTCCGCCAGGCGCGCACCGCCAACGGCTTCACCGCCGAGCCGGTGCCCGAGACGCTGCTGCGCCAGATCTACGCGCTGGCCGCGCTGGGCCCCACGTCGATGAACACGCAGCCTGCGCGCTACGTCTTCGTGCGCTCGCCCGAAGGCAAGGCGCGCCTGCGCGAATGCCTGTCGCCCGGCAACGTGGACAAGACCGACGCCGCCCCCGTCACCGCCATCGTCGCCGTGGACTCGCAGTTTCACGAGCACATGCCGCACCTCTGGCACGGCGAAGGCGCACGCGAGATGTTTGCCGCCAACCCCGCGCTGGCCCAGGCCACCGCCCTGCGCAACGGCACGCTGGGCGGCGCCTGGCTCATCATGGCCGCGCGCGCGCTGGGGCTGGACTGCGGCCCCATGAGCGGCTTCGACATGGACAAGCTCAACGCCGCCTTCTTCCCCGACGGGCGCTGCAAGGCCAACTTCCTCGTCAACCTGGGCTATGGCGACCCCGCCAGGCTCTTCGCGCGCCAGCCGCGCCTGACGTTCGAGCAGGCATGCTCCTTCGTTTGAGCTATTCAAAAATAGGAGCTGTTTGCGCACGTTTTAAAGCATTTTTATGTGTTTCTATATAAAAAATGATTCAGAGCATGCGCAAGCAGCTACTTTTATTGATTGAGCTGGTGGCGAACATCCGCCTTGCGACGATTCCCTACAATTTCGCCCGCCCGGGCGCGCTAGAGTCAAGCCCGGCTTCGCTTTCGCCACCTGCGGCGCCCATGCGCCACACGCACAGACAACAGGAAGGAATCCCCACATGCCCCCGATGACCCTCCAGCGCCACCTTCTGCCGCACCCCGGCGCATCGCTGGCCCTGCTGGCCGCCGTGCTGCTGCTCGGCGCCTGCTCCTCGGTCGATCTGGGCCCCCGCTACGACCCGCCCCCCGTGCAGACGCCCCAGCCGCTGCCCTCGCAGCAGCCCCCCGGCACGCTGCCGCCCGTGGCCCAGCCCAGCCCCGTGCCGCCCACCCAGCACGGCCCCCAGCCTCCTCCCCCCGTGGGCACCGCGCCACCCATGACCACGCCCGGTCAGCCCACTGCACCTGCTGCACCCGTTGACCCCGCCGACCCCCGCGCCCACCTCGTCACCCTCACCACCCGCCTCGACGGCCTGAGCGCCATGCCCCCCACCCGCAGCAGCGGCAGCGCGCAACTCGACGCCCTTTACGACGGCCACACCCGCCTGCTGCGCTGGCGTGCCAGCTGGACGGGCCTGGCCGGCGCCATCACCGGCGTGCAGTTCCACGGCCCCGGCGGTGAAGGCCAGGTGGCCCCCGCCACCCTGGTCTGGCCCGGCCCCTTCGGCCCCAGCTACGAAGGCCGCGCCACGCTCACCCCCGAGCAGGCCATCGACCTGATGGGTGGCCGCTGGTACATCAACGTGCAAACCAGCGCCTACCCCTCCGGCGAAGTGCGCGGCCAGGTGCGCGTGGTGCATTGAAAACGTCTGAAAACGCCCCTCACCCACCATGACTGCCCTCACGCCCGTCGCGCTTCGTCGCTCTCTTTTCCGCTGGGCGCTGCCGCTGGGCCTGGCCGCTGTGCTGGCGGCCTGCACCACCACGCCCATGTCGCCGCCCGTGGTCACGCAGCCGCCGCCTGCCGCACCCGTGCGCCAGCCCGAGCTGACAGCCTTCCGCGCGCTGCTCAGCGGCGCGGAAGTCGTGCCCGCCAGCACCAGCCCCGCCATGGGCGAGCTGGTGGCCGTGCTCAACCGCGACACCGGCCTGCTGCAATGGCGGCTCAGCTTCGAGCAGCTCAGCGGCCCCGTGCGCGCCGCGCACTTTCACAGCCCCGCCATGGAAGGCGAAGTGGCCGCGCCCGTGCTGGCCATTGGCCGCGCCTTCACCAGCCCCTATGAAGGCCGCGCCATGCTCACCCCCGCCCAGCGCAAGAACCTGATGGCCGGCCAGTGGTACGTGAACCTGCGCACCGCGCGCTACCCCGACGGCGAAATCCGCGGTCAGCTCATCGAGCAGCACTGAGCCGCTGCCGAACGCGCCCCGAATGCGTCTGTTGAGCGCGCGCTCGGCACAAAAAGCCCCCGCTCCCTAAAATCGGCCGCTAGAACCGCCCCTGCCTTCGGCCGGGGCGGCCTGCCTTTTTCTGCACCGCTGCCTACGGCACCGCGATGAACGCCCCCCTCGACGTCTCCTTCTTCCCGCGCGCCGCCAAGCCGCTCACCAGTTACAAGCCGTACTGGGCCAAGCGCTTCGGCACCGCCCCGTTTCTGCCCATGAGCCGGGCCGAGATGGAGGCGCTCGGCTGGGATTCGTGCGACGTGATCCTGGTCACGGGCGATGCCTACGTCGACCACCCCAGCTTCGGCATGGCCGTGATCGGCCGCGTGCTGGAGGCCCAGGGCTTTCGCGTCGGCATCATCGCCCAGCCCGACTGGCAAAGCGCCGACGCCTTCAAGGCGCTGGGCAAGCCCAATCTGTTCTGGGGTGTGACGGCGGGCAACATGGATTCGATGATCAACCGCTACACGGCTGATCGAAAAATCCGCAGTGACGACGCCTACACCCCCGGCGACGTCGGCGGCCAGCGGCCCGACCGCGCCGCCATCGTCTACAGCCAGCGCTGCCGCGAGGCGTACAAGGATGTGCCCATCGTGCTGGGCGGCATCGAAGGCAGCCTGCGCCGCATCGCGCACTACGACTACTGGAGCGACAAGGTGCGCCGCAGCATCGTGGTGGACAGCAAGTGTGATTTGCTGCTGTATGGCAACGCCGAGCGCGCGCTGGTCGAAGTCGCCCACCGCCTGGCGCGGCGCGAGCCGGTGGAAAGCATCACCGACGTGCGCGGTACCGCCTTCGTCATGCGCAGCGCGCCCGAAGGCTGGTTCGAGATCGACTCGACCGAGGTCGATCAGCCGGGGCGCGTGGAAGCGCACATCAACCCCTACCAGACCACCAGCGAACAGGCGGCGGGGCAGGGCGCATCGTGTGATTCGGGTGCTGCAAAAACAATAGCTTCCAGCGCTGATGGCGTATCGGGCTTGAAGTCTGGCGAACAGCCTTTGCGCTTTGTGCGAAACGCCGCGGGCGCTGCGAGCGTGGGCAGCCCTCACCCCAACCCTCCCCCAGAGGGAGAGGGAGCCAACACCCGCGCGGACTTGCCCCAACTTTCGCAAATGGCATCAGGTCTTTCTCCCTCCCCCTCTGGAGGAGGGCAGGGGTGGGGGCCACCCACGCCTGCCATCCCCCCGCGCGCCCCACGCGACAAAACCGTCATCCGCCTGCCCAGCTACGAACAAGTCAAGCGCGACGCCGTGCTCTACGCCCACGCCAACCGCGTGCTGCACCTGGAGACCAACCCCGGCAACGCCCGCGCGCTGGTGCAGGCGCATGGCGAAGGTGCCACGGCCAGAGACGTGTGGCTCAACCCCCCGCCCATCCCGCTCACCACGGCCGAGATGGACGCCATCTTCGACCTGCCCTACGCCCGCAGCCCGCACCCACGCTACGCCGACGCGCGTGGCCGCCACGATGGCGACACCAGGATCCCCGCGTGGGAGATGATCCGCTTCAGCGTCAACATCATGCGCGGCTGCTTCGGCGGCTGCACCTTTTGCTCCATCACCGAGCACGAAGGCCGCATCATCCAGAGCCGCAGCGAGAAATCCATCCTGCGCGAAGTGGAGGAGATGCGCGACAAGGTGCAGGGCTTTACCGGCGTCGTCAGCGACCTGGGCGGCCCCACCGCCAACATGTACCGCCTGGGCTGCAAGTCGCCCGCCATCGAGGCCGCCTGCCGCAAGCCCAGCTGCGTCTACCCCGGCATCTGCCCCAACCTCACCACCGACCACGCGCCGCTCACGCGCATCTACCAGCGCACGCGCGCGCTGCCGGGCGTCAAGAAGGTGCTCATCGGCTCCGGCCTGCGCTACGACCTGGCCGTCAAATCGCCCAGCTACGTGAAAGAGCTGGTGCAGCACCACGTCGGCGGCTACCTGAAAATCGCGCCCGAGCACACCGAGGACGGCCCACTGTCCAAGATGATGAAGCCCGGCATCGGCAGCTACGACAAGTTCAAGCAGCTGTTCGAAAAGTTCAGCGCCGAGGCAGGCAAGCAGCAGTTCCTCATCCCCTACTTCATCGCCGCGCACCCCGGCACCACCGATGAAGACATGCTCAACCTCGCGCTGTGGCTGAAGAAAAACGGCTTTCGCGCCGACCAGGTGCAGGCCTTCTACCCCAGCCCTATGGCCACCGCCACCACCATGTACCACACCGGCCTGAACCCGCTGGTGGGCGTGCACCGCGACGAGCGCGGCGAGGCGGTGGACACCGTCAAGGGCGAGCGCCGGCGCCGCCTGCACAAGGCCTTCTTGCGCTACCACGACCCCAACAACTGGCCCCTGCTGCGCGAGGCGCTCAAGAAAATGGGCCGCGGCGAGCTGATCGGCAACGGCCGGCAGCACCTCATCCCCACCTGGCAGCCGGTGACCGATGGCACCTACCAAAGCGCGCGGCGCAAGAACTCGACCGAGACCGTCCACACGTCAGCACCCAAGTCGTCAACGCAGAAAAAGAAGCGGCCCATGAGCGCTCAGCCTGCGCGCGGCAAGGTCTTGACGCAGCACACCGGTTTGCCGCCGCGCAAGCGCGGCTGAACTGCTCACCAGATCGTTGGCACGCCGAACTGCGCGAACGCCGCATCGCGCGTGACCAGCGTCAGCCCCTCCAGATCAGCCTGTGCGGCCAGCATGCGGTCAAACGGGTCGCGGTGATCGGCGGCGTGGCTGCCGGCTTTCAGCGCGTGCTGCCAGGTGATGGACAGGTGCCTGAAGCCGTCGGCCTGCACCAAGGCATTGAATCGCGGCAGCGCCGCGCTCACGCTGCCCAGCTTGCCCAGACGGTGCTTGGTCGCCATTTCCCAGGCACTTGCGGCACTGACGAACACCGGCAACGTTTCGTCGGCTATCAGCGTGCGGGCCGACGCAGGCAGTTGCGGATCGTCCGTCCACCACCAGATCAGCGCGTGCGTGTCCAGCAGCAGCTTCATGTGCCGGACCAGGCCGCCAGTTCGTCACCCGGCAGGTCGTCGAAAAACGCATCGTCCAGCTGTTTGCCCGCCAGTCGGCCAGGTTGGCGCAGGGCTGCTTTTTGCGCCAGCGGAACCATGCGCGCGTATGGCTTGCCGGCCTTGGCGAGGATGATCTCCTGACCGGCATGCACTTGCTCCAGCAGGCGCGAAAAATGGGTCTTGGCATCGTGGACGTTGACAGTGAGGGGGGTGGACATACATGGCTCCTTTGGTTTCATATTAGTCCATTGGGTGGACTACATCAAGGTGCGTTGGCCAGCGGCCTCGTCCTACAGCGCCGTGCGTTCTCGCGCGGTGCACACAGCGGCGCGGTGTTCGAACAATGGGTGGATGTTTCAGAGCGTCAACGAAAGGACTCAACCCATGCCCAACGAATACAAGCAGACCATCGCCGACATGGTGAAAAGCACCCGGTTCTGCATGATGACCTACGTCGCGCAGAGCGGAAACCTGCACGCCTGCCCCATGACGACGCAGGCGCAGGACGATGACGGCACGATCTGGTTTCTGGGCAGCAGGAGCAGCGACACGGTCGAGGCCATCGGCCATGACGACCGCGTGAACGTCTCCTTCTCGCAGCCCGGCTCGCAAGACTTCGTCTCGCTCAACGGCCGTGCGCTGCTGGTGCACGACGAGGCCAAGGTGGACGCGCTGTGGAGCGACATGTACAAGACCTTCTTCCCGCAGGGGCGGCAAGACCCGGACATTCAGCTCATCTGCTTTGCGCCCGTGGGCGGCCAGTACTGGAAGGGCGAGGGCAAGATCAGCACGCTCTTCAAGCTGACCAAGGCCGCCGTCGGCGGCGGCGCGCCCACCAGCCTGGGTGAAAGCCACGCGGTGAGCTACGCGCAGCCGGACATCCTGCGATAGCCGCAAGACGCGCCGGTGGCACAGCCCGTCAGAATGCGCACATGAACACCGACCTGACCTCCCCCGCCGACGTGCTGCGCTTGTGGCTTGGCGCGCACCCCCTCGACACCGCCGCCATGCAGCGCGTGCAGGCGCAGTGGTTCAAGAAAGACGAAGCGTTTGACCAGACGCTGCGCACGCGTTTTGGTCCCACCATCGCCGCTGCCCTGCGTGGCGACTTGCATGCCTGGGCGCACACGGCGCAAGGCTGGCTGGCGCTGCTGATCGTGCTGGACCAGTTCACACGCAATGTTTTTCGCGGCCAGCCAGACAGTTTTGCGGGCGATGCGCAGGCGCTGACGCTGGCGCGTGAAGGCATTGCGCGCGGCGACGACCAGCGCGTGCCGCCCATGGCACGCATCTTCTGCTATCTGCCGCTGGAGCATGCCGAAGACGCGGCCATGCAAGCGCGCAGCGTGGCCTTGTTCGAAGCCCTGAGCGACGCACCCGGCGCCGAACCCCGCGCCTTCTTCGACGGCACGCGCGACTACGCGCACAAGCACCAGGACGTGATCGCACGCTTTGGCCGCTTTCCGCACCGCAACGCCATCCTGGGCCGCCCCAGCACGGCTGCCGAACAGGATTACCTTGCGCAGCCCGGTGCGGGCTTCTGAAGGCGGGTAGACAAAAATAAAGTGAGCTGCTTGCGTATGGTATTAGCCATTTTCATATCGAAGTTATGTGAAAATGTTTAATACCATACGCAAGAAGCTCACTTTTTTATACAAAATCCCATCAGTAAGTCGACAGGCGTTTTGGCTGTTGACTCCTTCCCCCGTTGGGGGAAGGCTGGGATGGGGGCTGACCACCGTTGATAAATCCACCGTGGTTGGC
>JAUNTQ010000176.1 GCA_030538605.1 Pseudomonadota bacterium | reverse complement strand
CAGCACGTGCGCCTGCTGGGCGAGCGCAGCGTGCTCGACAACGTGGCGCTGGGCGCGCACCGGCGCGGGCACAAGGGCTGGGTGGCCAGCATGCTGCGCGCCGACCGCGCCGAAGAAGCAGCCGTGCTGCGCGAGGCCCTGCGCCAGATAGAGCGCTGCGGGCTGGGTAAGCTGGCGCACACACCTGCCGCCTCGCTGCCGCTGGGGCAGCAGCGCATCGTCGAGATCGCCCGCGCGCTGGCCGGGCAGCCCGCCGTGCTGCTGCTGGACGAGCCTGCCGCCGGCCTGCGTCACCTCGAAAAGCAGGCGCTCGCCAAGCTGCTGGTGCAACTGCGCGCCGAAGGCCTGGCCATTCTGGTGGTCGAGCACGACATGGAGTTCGTCATGAACCTGGCCGACCGCATCACCGTGCTGGAGTTCGGCACCGTCATCGCCCACGGCAGCCCGGCCGAAGTGCAGGCCGACCCGCGCGTGATTGCCGCCTACCTTGGGGGAGACATGTGATGGCCGCACCTCTTTTGCAACTGCCCGCGTTCTCGGTCTACTACGGCCCGGTGCAGGCCATCCTGGGCATCGAGCTGCACGTGAACGAGGGCGAAATCGTCACCGTCATCGGCCCCAACGGCGCGGGCAAAACCACGCTGCTGAACGCCATCATGGGCCTGCTGCCCTCGCAGGGCGGCCTCAGCCTTGGCGGCCACGCCATCGCGCGGCCCACGGTGGAGACCATGGTGCAGCACGGCGTGGCGCTGGTGCCTGAAAAGCGCGAGCTGTTTGGCGACATGCCGGTCGAAGACAACCTGCTCCTGGGCGGCTTTGCCCTGTGGCGGCGCGGCCAGCGCGACCAGAAAGAGCGCATGAAGGAAATCTTCGCCATCTTTCCGCGTCTCGAAGAGCGCCGCGCGCAAAAGGCCAGCACCCTCTCGGGCGGCGAGCGGCAGATGCTGGCCATTGGCCGCGCGCTGATGAGCCGCCCCAAGCTGCTGATGCTCGACGAGCCGTCGCTCGGCCTGGCCCCGCTGATCGTGCGCGAGGTGCTCAACACCGTGTCGGCCCTGCGCCGCACCGGCGTGTCGGTGCTGCTGGTGGAGCAGAACGCCCGCGCCGCGCTGAACGTGGCCGACCGCGGCTACGTGCTCGAAATGGGCGAAGTGGCCGTGCAGGGCGATGCGGGCGAGCTGATGCACGACCAGCGCGTGATCGACACCTATCTGGGCGTGGGCGGCAAGAGGCCGACCGTGGATGCGCCTGCGGCCTGATGGTGCAGGCTTGGCTTTCAATGCCCTTGAACGCAAAGAGCGCAAAGGCAGCGCAAAAGAACGCAGAAATTCCCGATGATTTTTTTGCGCCTTTTGCGCTGTGGTCAATCCCGAAAATAAATCGACCAACGCTTGGGCTGCCCGCCCCTTCCCCCGCTGGGGGAAGGCTGGGATGGGGGCTGACCACCTTGGATGAATCTACCGTGGTTGGCCCCCACCCCAACCCTCCCCCAGCGGGGGAGGGAGCAAGAGGCGGTTGATGGTTTGTGCGTTTGACTATAAAAATGTAGCTGCTTGCGTATGGAATAAGGCGTTTTTAAGTTTCTTTCATTTGAAATCTTTATATAGCGTGCGCAAGCAGCTATCTTTTTATCGTCTTCACGGAGCTTTTGCATGACCCTACTTCAAAGCCACATCGCCGGTCGCTGGATTGGCACGCAGCCTGCGCAGGCGCTCAAAAGCGCCATCGACGGCACGGTGGTGGCCCACACGCACGCCGACCGCCTGGACTTTGCCGAGGCGCTGCACTACGCCCGCAGCGTGGGTCTGCCCGCGATGATGAAGACCGGCTTTCAGGAGCGCGCGGCCATGCTCAAAAGCCTGGCCAAGTACCTGGGCGAGCGCAAGGAAGAGATGTACGCCCTCAGCCTGCACACCGGCGCTACGCGCACCGATGGCTGGGTGGACATCGAAGGCGGCACCGGCACCCTGTTCGCCTACGCCAGCATGGCCAGGGAGCTGCCTGCGGCGGGCAATCTGTGGCACGAAGGGCCGCAAATGCCGCTGGGCAAGACCGGTGCCTTCGCTGGCACCCACGTGCTGGTGCCGCGCGGCGGCGTGGTCGTGCATATCAACGCCTTCAATTTCCCCGTGTGGGGGCTGCTGGAAAAATTTGCGCCCACCTTTTTGGCCGGCATGCCCTGCATCGGCAAGCCCGCCACGGCCACCAGTTTTCTCACCGAAAAGCTGGTGCGCCTGATCGACGAATCCGGCATCCTGCCCGCAGGCGCGCTGCAACTCGTCGTGGGCGGCACGGGCGACCTGCTTGACCAGCTGCAAGTGCAGGACGCCGTCACCTTCACCGGCTCTGCCGACACGGCGGCCAAGCTGCGCGTCACGCCCAACCTCATCGCCAAGAGCATCCCCTTCAACGCCGAGGCCGACTCGCTCAACTGCGCCATCCTCGCGCCCGACGTGACGCCCGACGACGAGGAGTTCGACCTCTTCGTCAAGGAAATCGCGCGCGAGATGACGCAGAAAGCCGGGCAGAAATGCACCGCCATCCGCCGCGCCCTCGTGCCCGCTGCGCACATCGACGCCGTGGCCACCAGGCTGAAAGAGCGCCTGGCCAAGACCACCGTGGGCGATCCGCGCCTGGAGGGCGTGCGCATGGGCGCGCTGGCCAGCCTGGCGCAACAGGCCGACGTGGCCGAGCGCGTGGCCACGCTGCGCGAGGGTGCCGAAGTGGTGTTCGGCGGTGAAAAAGGCGGCAGCGGCGGCTTTGCGCCCGTGGGCGAGGGCGTGGAAAACGGCGCATTCTTCCAGCCCACGCTGCTGCTCGCGCGCCAGCCGCAAACCCAT
Source organism: Pseudomonadota bacterium (assembly GCA_030538605.1). GTDB lineage: Bacteria > Pseudomonadota > Gammaproteobacteria > Burkholderiales > Burkholderiaceae_C > Ottowia. The sequence continues at coordinate 1,070 of JAUNTQ010000176.1, read as the reverse complement.
GCCGCGCACGACGTGGAAGCCTTCGGCCCCGTCAGCACGCTCATGCCCTATGGCGACATTCAGGAGGCCATCGCCCTGGCCGCCAAGGGCCAAGGCAGCCTGGCCGGCACGCTGGTGACCAGGAGCGCCGAGGTGGCCGCGGAGGTGATCCCGCAGCTGGCCGCGCTGCATGGCCGCCTGCAAGTGCTCGACCGCGCCGCCGCGCCCGAAGCCACCGGCCACGGCTCGGCCCTGCCATATCTGAAGCACGGCGGCCCGGGCCGCGCCGGTGGCGGCGAAGAGCTGGGCGGCCTGCGCGCCGTCAAGCACCTGATGCAGCGCGCCGCCCTGCAAGGCTCGCCCGCCATGCTGGGTGCCATCACGGGCGAGGCCTAGTACTTTGAAGCGTGACGCGGCTGGCGTGTCACCCGCGCCATGGCTGCGCGACACGCCTTCGGGTTTCTTTTGCGCCTTTCTTGCGCGCCTCCATGCCTGGTGCCTACTCGGCGTTTTCGGTTTAATTTGGCGGATTCAAGGCACCAGCGGATTGAAAGCGGCTGGTTGATGTGATTCACTCAGGGGGTTGTGCGCGGCAGGCCTTTCGCCTGGCTGGACAGATCGCGAAAGTGCATCCGCGCTGACCCCCTTTTTTTTTCCTCTTCGGCAAGATCGAAAGTCACCAAGGTACTGACAATGAGTGAACACAAGACGTTGACGCAACGCATGGCTGGGCAGTCGCTTGGGCAAGCCGCGCCTGACCGCCGCCGGCGCAACATCATTCAATCAGGGGCTTTGCTGGCGCTGTCTCCATCGCTGGCACTGGATGCATGGGCGCAGGGGAGCGCGACGCCCATCACCTGGACCGTCGGCTATCCCAAGGGCGCAGGCGTGGACGTGGTGACGCGCTCGGTGGCGGAAAACCTGGCGACCGTGCTCGGCACTTCCATCGAAGTCAACAACTTGCCCGGCAAGGGCGGGGCGCTGGCGACGGCCGAGGTGGTTAAGCAGCCCGGTGACGGCAGGCACCTGATGACCGTGGACAACGGCATCATGGTCTACAACCGGCACATCTTCACCAACCTGCCTTTCGA
>JAUNTQ010000175.1:2145-3923 GCA_030538605.1 Pseudomonadota bacterium | reverse complement strand
TCGACATTGCGCACGGCCAGCGTGACTTCGGCGCCCGCCGATGCCAGCACACGGGCCGTCTCGATACCGATGCCGGAAGCCGCGCCCGTGACGAGCGCGCGCTTGCCGCGCAGATCGACGCCCTTGACGATCTCGGCCGCGTCGGTGCGCATGCCGTAGGGGGTGGTGATTCTTTGGGTCATGGTGTGATTTCGTTTCGCGTTGAAGTATTCAGAAGTCAAAAACATCCGGACGCGAAGGACGCAAAGGATTCGTGAAGGACGCGAAAGAACAACCAAGGAATTGGGGTGCTCTTTTTCGCGTCCTTCGCGTCCGGCATTCCGGCTGTTTTCAGCTCAGCCAATCACGGCCTTCGGCTCCAGAAACGCCTCCAGCCCGAAGATGCCGTATTCGCGCCCCACGCCCGATTGCTTGAAGCCGCCAAAGGGTGCCAGCGGGTCGTGCAGTTCGTTGTTGATGCACACGCGGCCGGCGTCGATGTGCTTGGCCAGCTCATACGCGCGGGCCTTGTCGCCCGCCGTGATGTACGAGCACAGGCCGTAGGGCGTGTCGTTGGCGATGGCGATGGCGTCGGCTTCGTCCTTGTACGGAATGATGCACAGCACCGGGCCGAAGATTTCTTCCTGCGCGATGCGCATCTTGTTGTCCACGTTGGTGAAGATGGTGGGCTTGACGAAGTTGCCCGCCTCCAGCCCTCGCGGCTTGCCCAGGCCGCCGGTCAGCAGCGTGGCGCCCTGCTCGATGCCGCTGGCGATGTAGCCCTGGATGCTGTCCCACTGCTTCTGGCTGACCATGGGGCCGATGTTCACGCTGGAGTCTTTCGGGTCGCCCACCTTGATGGAGTTTTCGATGGTGGCCTTGGCGATGGCGTTGACTTCGTCCAGCCGCTTGGCGGGCACCAGCAGGCGCGTGGCGGCGGCGCAGGCCTGGCCGCTGTTGAGGTAGGCGGCGAAGATGGCCTTGGGAATCGCGTCGGCGAAGTCGGCATCCTGAAGGATGATGTTGGGCGACTTGCCGCCCAGCTCCAGCGTGACGCGCTTCATGGTGTCGGCAGCACCCTTGGCGATGGTGCGGCCCACGCCGGTGGAGCCGGTGAAGCTGATCTTGTTCACGTCGGGGTTCACCGTCAGCTCATGGCCGACCACGCTGCCCTTGCCGTTGAGAATGTTGACCACGCCCATCGGGATGCCCGCCGCGTGGATGCACTCCATCATCACCTGCGTCTGCTGCGCACTGAGTTCGGCCGGCTTGATGACCACCGTACAGCCCGCGCCCAATGCCGAGGCCACCTTGGTGCAGATGAAGCCATTGCTGGCATTCCACGGGATGATGATGCCCACCACGCCCACCGCCTGCAGGCGCACCTTCGACGCGCCGGTCTTGGGCTCGAAATCAAAGTCCTTGAGCACGCCGGCCATTTCCTTGAAGTCATCCACGCTGTAGGGGATGAACATGTTGACGAACGACGATGCACCGCCGTACTCATCGACCATCACGTCGATCAGGTCCTGCTTGCGCGCCGTCATTGCGGCATGCAGCTTCTCCATATAGGCGATGCGCTCGGCCTTGCTGGTCTGCGAAAACGTCTTGAGCGCCTCCTTGGCGGCGGCGATGGCGTTGCGTGTATCCACCTCGTCGGCGAGGGTGACGGTGGCGATCTGCTCATTGGTGACCGGGCTGTACAGCGCCTGCGTCTCGGTGCCATGCGGGGTGACGAATTCGCCGTTGATATAGACCTTGTCGATGATTTTCATGAAAGCTCCTTCAGCTTTGGGGGG
>JAUNTQ010000175.1:0-2045 GCA_030538605.1 Pseudomonadota bacterium | reverse complement strand
TGCGCGGCCTGCGCGGTGGCGGGCACGCGCACGCCCTGCACCTCCAGCGCGGCGCAATCGCCCATGGCATACACCGCAGGCGCCGATGTCTGCAGCCGGTCGTTGACGATGAACTGGTGAATGGCGTTGGTTTGCAGGCCGAAATGCCGGTTGGCCTCGGCGGCCTTGATGCCGGCGGCCCACACCACGATGTCGGCAGCAATCTCCTGCCCGCTGCGGGTGACGATGCCGTGATCGGCAATGGCCCCGACCTGGGTGGACGTGAAAATCTCGACCTGCTTGTCTTGCAGGATGTTGACCGCGTGCGCCGACATCTTTTCACTCAAGGCCGACAGGATGCGCGGCGCCGCCTCGATCAGCTTGATGTTGAGCGCAAACCGGTTGGCGCGGCCAACGATGGTCTGGAACTCGCGGTGGGCCTCGGTCATTTCGGCGGCCAGCTCCACCCCGGTGGCGCCGGCACCCACGATGGCCACGTCCAGGCGCCGGTGCTCGGCATTGGCCGCCTGCAGAAAGCGGCCAAACAGGTGGCGGTGAAAGCGCTGCGCCTGCTCCACGTTTTCCAGCACGAAGGCCTTGTCGAAGCCCGGCGTGCCAAACGAGTTGGAGCCGCTGCCGATGGCCAGCACGCAGCGCTCGAAATGGATGCGCATGGCGGGTACCACCACCACGCCCTCGTCATCGCGCCATTCGGCCAGATCCAGCGTGCGTGCCTCTGGATCAAGCCCGCACAACTCGCCCAGGCGAAAGGAAAAGTGGTTGCGCTGCGCCAGCGCGGTGTACAGCAGGCCTTCCTGCTGCGGATTCAGCGTGCCCACGGCCACTTCGTGCAGGCTGGGCTTCCAGATGTGGATGATGGAGCGGTCGATCAGCAAGAGCTTCTCAGGCCCGGCTGCAGCCCCAAACTTGCGCCCCAATCTTGCCGCCAGTTCCAGCCCGCCGGCACCGCCACCGACGATCACGGTGTCGCAGTGCAAGGGTGCGGCCGGTTGCGCTTCGGTGTGCATGTCGCTTCAGGCGAAGTCGTTGTGCAGCACCACGCGGTAATGGGCCTTGCCCGCGCGCAGGTGTTGCAGGGCATCGTTGATGCGCGACATGGGGAACATCTCCACCTTGGGCGCGACGCGCTTGCGCGCGGCGAACGCCACCATCTCGCGCATCTGCAGCGGCGAGCCGCCGGACGAGCCGGCCACGGCCTTGTTGCCGGTGATGAGCGAGAACGTCTGAATCTCCAGCGGCTTGAGCGAGCCGCCCAGCACGTGCAGCTTGCCCTCGGGCTTGAGCAGACCCAGAAAACCGTTCCAGTCAAGCGCCGCGCCCACGGTGGACACGATCAGCTCGAAGCTGCCTTGCTCGTCCGTCAGGGCAGCGGGGTCGGCGGAGCTGCGCACGTGGTGCGCGCCCAGCGCCATGATTTCGTCCTGTTGGCCAAGATCATTGACGAAGGCCGACACCTCGCAGCCCCAGGCGTTGAAGAAGCCGAGCGCCATGTGCCCCAGCCCGCCCACGCCGATCACGCCCACCCTGGCACTGCCGCGAACGTGGTGTTGCAAGAGCGGCTGAAACACCGCGATGCCGCCACACAGCAGAGGGCCGGCCGTGGCCGCATCCAGCTGCGCAGGCAGGGCAATGGCCCACGGCCACTGCACGCGCACCCGGTCGGCAAAGCCGCCCATGCGCACCACGGTGGGCACGGCCTGGGAGCAGGCGTTGTGCTGCCCACCCATGCACGGGTCGCAATGCAGGCAGGACGCGGCGTTGTAGCCCACCCCCACCATCTGCCCCACGGCCAGCCCCCGGGCCGCGCTGCCCAGGGCGGTGATCTCGCCCACGATTTCATGGCCGGCGACCACGGGGTAGCTGCTGATGCCCCATTCGTTGTCGATCATGGCCAGATCGGTGTGGCACACGCCGCAGTAGTGCACCTTGATTTCCACCTCGTCGGCTGGCAGCGGGCCAGCGTCATAGTCGTGGCGCTCCAGCTCGGCGTGCGGGGCCTTGGCGGCGTAGGCGCGGATGGTGTGGGTCGTCATGGCGAAGTCCTT
>JAUNTQ010000039.1 GCA_030538605.1 Pseudomonadota bacterium | reverse complement strand
CCCAGTTGCGCAGCGCAAGGGCATATCTCGGCCTTCTTGGTCGAGGACGATGCCAAGCGCATGATCACTGCGGTCATTGCACTGCCGGTCGAGCTGCAGCGCGCGGCGCTGGATTATCTCGGCCTATTCAAACCGCCGAAGTCCGCGCTGCAGCTGAAGCGCGCAAACCGTCTGGTCTGCGAGCTAGCGGCGCTGGCTACGGATGGCGAGGTCTGCCGCGATGAGCGCAGTGGCGTGCGTCGACCGGCCACGGTGGCCATGTGGGCTAGCGGCATTGAGATCATGCTCGCACAGCGCGCCAGCTTGACTCTACCGCTGGACGGGCACGGTTATCTGCGGGCCGTGGTTTTCGGCTTGGCCGATAAAGCCGATGCCGCTGCCGAGCGTGAGAAAGAGTCGAACGCACGCGCCGGGCGACACCTTGTTAAATCGTCGCAAACGTCCAATTCAAGCGTCATCGAAAGTCCTTTACAGCGCCAGCTAGCGTGGATTGCCCAGCAGGTGCAGTACGACTTCATGAACGATGAAGAGGCCGCCAAGGCGCGTGCTGAAGCGCGCCAGCGGTATGGAGGCCAGTGATGGCGCAGCAGGCGGGCAAATGTGACGTGCAGGGTGAGTTGCTGGCAGCGCCGGGCGGGCCTATTGAAGAGGTGCCTGACGCCAAGTGGCCAAAGGCGTTAGTGGAATTTATTGAGGTGGTTGAAGCCTCGCATCTGGCTGCTGGGCTATCGGAGGATGATGCGTTTCGCCTGGCGCGTAGGGCTGTTATTGCGCTGGCTGAATACCGCGGCGGTCGTGTCTTCTACCTACCCACTGGCCACGCGCTGCAGGTGGCGTTGCAGCATGCAGAGATTTACCGCCGCTTCAATGGCCGCAACATCGATATGCTGGTGTCGGAGTTTGGATTGAATATCACGCACATTTACAGGATTATTCGGCAACAACGCGCACTGCACGTGCGCCGCACGCAGCGAGAGCTGCCTCTTGGAGGGCAAGACAATGGCCTTGAAGGCTTGTGATGAGTGCGGGCACCAAGTGTCCGAGTTGGCAGCCACCTGCCCGAGTTGTGGTAGCCCGGTGACCAGCGAAATCAAGCAACACGCTGGACGCGTTTCTTATAACAATTCAGTGGCTGCGCTACTGTTCTTCGGGCCGATCATTTGGCTCGGACTCACGGCCTATCTGGAAGGCCCGCAAGCGATGGCACGCTCGTTCGGCTGGGCGAAGTGGGTCATCGGGGCGGGCTTCGTCTATTACATCCTGGCCGAGCTAAGTAGGAACTTGGCCGAACGCAAGATGCGGCGCAACGCATCTAAGTAATACAGCGTTTGACGAACATCGTGCATCGAGCCCCGCCCAGTGCGGGGCTTTTCTTTAGCGTGCGCTAAACCCAAGCGACGCACGCGCGAGGACAAGCTGGCAGGGCATACCGACCACCTTTCGGAGTTCTTCCATGTTCAATCTGCGCATCCTCGACACTGGCACGCCGCTGCGGCGCATGTGGCCACTGTGGATTATCTTTGCCCTGTGCTTTGCCGTGGTGCTGTATCTCAACCCGGCCAAGGCCGGTCTGACGCTGTATGGCATCGGCAAGGTCGCTCTGGGCGGCATCATTGGGTACGGCGTGGATCGCTTCACGTTCCGTGAGCACGAGCGCCCGCATGTGCTAGATGGCATTGAGCGCGGTACGGCGTGGAAGCGCCGTAGCTGGATCATCTGTGCGGCCATCATCGCGATGGCGCTGGTGCCCTGACATGCCCAGTGCTCGCACCTTCCGGGCTCACCTCTGGCGGCTGGCATGGCTAGTGGCCTGTGTGTTGCTGCTGGTGGCGATCAGCCTACCGGTGAGCGCACAGGTACGCGTGCCGGAACGCTCGGCGCTGTACCGCATCCAACTGCAACAGGTGGCTGCCCGCCAGTTCGGGTTAAAGGGTGACGCTAAGGTGGCGCGACTGGCCGCCCAAGTGCACCAGGAAAGTGCCTGGAACCCACGCGCTGCAAGTCCGTTCGCACATGGTTTGACGCAATTCACGCCCGCGACCGCCGCATGGTTGCCCACTGTGTGCCCAGACGTTGGGCCGGTAGATGTGTGGGATCCCGGCTGGAGCCTGCGTGCGCAGAGTTGCTACATGGCATGGCTGCTGCGACGGGTGCGCCCGTTCGTGTACGCCGGTTCGATGAGCGATTGCACCCGCTGGGCGTATGCCCTGCGCGCTTACAACGGTGGTGAGGGCTGGCTACAGCGTGAGCGGCTGGCTGCGCAGCGCGGCGGCGCGGATGCCAACAACTGGCGTGCCATCGAACCCTATCGTGTACGTGCCGGATGGGCGCATCGCGAGAACACCGATTACCCGCGCCGCATCTTGCTGGTGCTGGAACCGGCCTACATCCGCGCTGGATGGAACGGCAGGGCGGTGTGCCCGTGAGCGAAGAAAGCATCGCCCGCCGCATCGCCGCCCGCTGGGGTCTGGCCGGTGGCACCAACCTTGTGCAGGCCGGTCTACTCGTCGTGCTGGTTCTGCTGCTTTTGGGGATTGCCGGTGGTTGGTGGGTTGGCGGCAAGTTGGCCTCTGGTGCCGCTGCGCAAGACCAGCTCAAAGACCAGCGCGAGGCGACCGCGCAGGCTGTGGAGCAGTTGGGCAACTACCAACAAGCAATGGCCACCGCCAGCGAACAACGCGAGGCGATGGTGGCCGACTTCCGCCAGATTCGTGAGGAGTGGAACCGTGACCGAGACCAAGACCGCCGCCAGCAGGCGCTTATCAATCAGGAGCTGGAACGGGCGCTGGCCAAGCGTCCTGATCTTGCTGACGTGCGCGTTGGCCTTGACGTCTTGCAGGCATGGAACGACGCGAACCGTGGCCGTGCCTCCGGAAGTGCTAGCGCTGACGCAGCCGCTGGAGCGCATTCCGGACGATCTGCGCCAGCCGTGTCCGCAGCAACTTCCACCGGCCAAGGACGACAAGCTGCCCACCCTGCTTCGCAACCACGTCGAGGAGGTGGCTCCGATGTACCGTGAGTGCCGCGACAGTAAGGACGCGCTGATTCAAGCGGTGCAAGCGCGCGAGCAACGTGAGGACGCGCGTATCGACGCCGCCCGCCGTGCGCTGAATCGACAAGGCAAGAGGCTCACCCGATGACCGATGCGTTAGATCGCGTCACCGCGATGGAGGAGCGCGCGATGGCGCGCTTCGAGCGTTCGCGTGCGCTGCGCGCGCAGGCCGAAGCGCAGGCTACAGCGAACGAAGCGCGCGTCTGCTTCGGCTGCGCAGAGGCCATTGCACCGGCGCGGCTGAAGGCGCTGCCCATCACGGTGCTTTGCTTGGCATGTGCCGAGCAGCACGAACGGACGATTGCTTCGCGAGGGGCACGATGATCGAGATTGGATTTAAGGAAATGCTGGCAGGGGCGGTCTTCTTTCTGGGTACCGTGGCCGGGTTTGGTCGTTTGCTGCTGCACCAGTTTGAGAAGCATATGGACGAGCGTGCGCAGCGCCAGCGTGAGCTAATGCAGGGATTAGAGGAGCGGCTGGAAAACCGGCTGTCCAATCAAGACGCCTCGCGCGACCAGCGCCTGAAATCGCTGGAAGATCTGCAGCGGCAAGAGACCGGCCGTCTCACTCAACTGCACACCGACTTTAATTCGATGGCGCAAATGATGCCGATCCGGTTTGTCCAGCGTGATGACTGGATTCGGTTCGCGAGCCAGATCGACCACAAGATCGACCGCTTGGGTGAACTGGTCACCAGGCTGTCCATGATGCAAAGGAGCCAAGACGATGCCCAACAGCGTTGATATGGAAAAGAACACCCGCGAAGTGATGCGCTGGCGCATTCTGCGGGTGCTGTACGGCGGATCACCGTGGCCAGTGGGCGAAGGTCTGTTGCACGCCGCGTTGGACGATGCCGCGCTGCGCGTCTCGCCGGCCGCGCTGCGCAAGGAACTTGATTACCTAGAGCGCAAGGGCTTGCTGACGGTTCACCAGCGCGAAGAAGCTGTGTGGCTGGCAGCGCTGACCTCGGACGGCACCGACGTGGCCGAATACACTGCCGCTTGCCCACCGGGCATCAAACGCCCAGCCAAGTGGTACTGAACCGTGGCCGCCCGCTCAAAAGTTCAACAGCTGCCAGATGAGGTGCGGCAAGCGCTGGAGCAACGGCTCATTGCCGGTGGCTTCTCGGATTACGTCGGGCTAGCCGAGTGGCTGGCCGAACAGGGCTTTGAAATCTCCAAATCCTCCCTGCATCGCTGGGGTTCGGACTTTGAAGATCGGGTCAAGGCTCTACAGTTGGCCACCCACCAAGCGCGTGCGCTGGCCGAGGCCGCGCCCGACGATGAAGGCAAGGTCAACGATGCGTTGATTCGCATGGCGCAGGAGCAGTTGACCCGGATGCTGATCGGCATGCGCGATGAACCGAGCAAGGGCGACCTGTCGAAGCTGACCAAATCCATCGCAGACCTTGCCCGTGCCTCGGTCACGCAGAAGCGTTACGCCGCCGAGGCGCGCAAGGCCGCTCGCGCCGAGCTGCTGGCCGAACAGGCCGAGCGTTTGGAGCATGTCGCCGCCGAGCAGGGCATGAGTGCTGACCAGTTGCAGTTCTGGCGCGAACAGTTCTTGGGCGTGCGCTGATGGCCGTGGTCAAGCCGCTGGCCAGCACGGTGCGCATCGTCGAGTGGGACGAGCTGCCGGACAAGGTGCGCGAGGTGCCGGAGGGCTTCAACCCACTGGCCGATGGGATTCTGATGGCGCACCAAGTGGAGTGGCTGCAGATTCACGCGGATATCGCCGCGTGCGAGAAAGGCCGCCGCACCGGCATCACCTTTGCCGAGGCCCTCGGCGATACTCTGATTGCGGCCACGCGCCGCAGCGCCGGTGGCGACAACATCTACTACACCGGCGACACCAAGGAAAAGGGTCTGGAGTTCATTGGCTACTGCGCCAAGTTTGCGCGGGTCATCGCCCAGGCGCAGCGGCAGGGTGTCTCGCAGATCGAAGAATTCCTGTTTGATGACCAGGACGAGAACGGCAACAGCCGCCAGATCACCAGCTACCGCATTCGCTTTTCGTCAGGGTTTCAGATCGTCGCACTGTCTAGCCGACCGGCCAACGTGCGCGGCCTGCAGGGTAAGGTGGTGATCGACGAGGCCGCCTTCCACCCGGACGTGCAGGGCATGCTGGATGCGGTCACTGCGCTGCTGATCTGGGGCGGCAAGATCCGCATCATCTCCTCGCACAACGGCAAGCGGAATCCGTTCGCGCAGCTCATCCGCGACATCGAGGCCGGGAAGTTCGGCGATGCCGCCGTGACCTTCCGCGCCACGTTTGACGATGCCGTGGCCAACGGCCTGTACGAGCGCGTGTGCATGATGAAGGGCGAGACGCCCACACCCGAAGGCAAGGAAGCGTGGTACGCGAAGATCCGCAACGCCTATGGCCCACGCAAGGCCGCGATGCGTGAGGAGCTGGATGCCATCCCCCGCGACGGCTCTGGCGTGTCGATCCCCAGCGTGTGGATCGAGGAGGCCATGCGCGAGGAGCGCCCGGTGGTGCGCCTAGTGTTGGGCGAGGAGTTCACCCAGATGCTGCCGCACCAGCGCGAAGCGTGGATGGAAGAATGGATCGACACGCATGTGGCCGGACTGCTAAAGCAACTCAACCCCACGCTGCGGCATGTGTTCGGGCAGGACTTTGCGCGGCATCGCCACTTTTCCGTCATTGCGCCGATCGAGATCGGGCCGACACTGCGTCGCACCGTGCCGTTTGTAGTGGAAATGAACCGCGTACCCACGCGCCAGCAAGAGCAATTGTTGTGGGCCATCATTCGCGCCCTGCCGCGCTTCTCCGGCGGTGCGATGGACGCCACCGGCCCCGGCCAGACATTGGCCGAATACACGGGCGATCAGTTTGGCAGCGCCATCCACCAAGTCGTGCTGAACCGTGGCTGGTACGGCATGTGGATGCCCAAACTTGTACAGGGCTTTGAAGACCATTCAATTGACCTTCCACGTGACGATAACCTCGCCGACGACCTGCGTGCGGTAGAAGAGATCGAAGGCGTGCCGATGGTTGCTGGTATTGAGCGCAAGGATCTGAAAGACGCTGACCTAGTGCGCCACGGCGACTTCGCCATTGCGCTAGCGCTGGGCTGGTACGCCAGCCTCAACACCGTCGCGCCCATCGACTTCCACAGTGCAGGCGCGCGTGAGTCCGGCCAACTGCTGGGCACTGTGCGCCCGCGCGTCACGTCCACAGGCTGGGGCACCGTGGCTGGTGATTCGGACATCGGAGATTACCCATGAGCAGAACACGCCCAGGAACCGAAAGACCCAAGGTTGGGAGTGCTGCGGCCAGCGGTGATTCCAACCGCTCGGCCACCGCCTACGCAGAACGGCTGGCGATGCCGTCCGACCGCATATTGGCCATGCGCGGCGGCGGTGACCTTGGCATCTACGAGGAGCTCAAGAGCGACGGCAAAGTTAAGGCAGCGCTGGAGCAGCGCCGCAATGCGGTGATCGCACGCGAATGGCGGGTAGAACCCGGCGGTACGAAACGTATCGACCAGAAGGCGGCCGACCACTTCAGCGAGCAGTTGATCAAGGTGGGGTTTGATCGCGTGACCGATCTCATGCTGTGGGGCGTGTTCTACGGCTACTCGGTGGCCGAAGTCGTCTGGACTGAACGCAATGGCCTGCTGGCGTGGGAGGCGGTGAAGGTGCGCAACCGCCGTAAGTTCCGCTTTGGTGCTAATGGCGAATTACGCAAGTTTGATCCAGCCAGCCCAGTCAACGGCACGCCAGCACCGGCTCCGTATTTTTGGCATCTAGCCACTGGCGCGGACAATGATGACGAGCCGTACGGCATGGGTTTGGCGCATTGGTGCTACTGGTACGTGCTGTTCAAGCGGCAGGGCCTGCGCAGCTGGCTGACGTACCTAGACAAGTTCGCAAGCCCCACTGCGTTGGGTAAATTCCCCGGCGGCGCTAGTCAAGCCGAAATCAACCGGCTGCTGCAGGCGCTATACGCCATCCGCTCGGACTCGGCCGTCGCCATCCCCGAGGGGATGAGCGCCGAGCTGATTGAGGCGGCACGCAACGGCACGGGCGACTACAAGACCCTGCACGAGACGATGAACGGCGAGATTGAGCGCATCATCATCGGTCAGACCGCGGGCAGCACTGGCACACCCGGCAAGCTGGGCGGCGAGGATCTGCAAGGCGCCGTCCGGCAGGACATCATCAAGGCCGACGCTGACCTCATTTGTGAATCGCTCAACATGGGGCCGGCGGTTTGGTTGACCGAACACAACTTTGCCGGTGCCGCACCGCCACGTGTGTATCGCGTGATTGAGGATGGCGAAGATGCCAATCAGCTTGCTGAGCGCGACCAGCGCGTCAAGGCGATGGGTTTCAAGCCCGGCTTGGCTTATGTGAAGGAAACCTATGGTGAGCATTGGGAAGAGGTGCAAGCCGCAGCCGAGGATGGCCGCGAGCTGCCTGCCGCGCTGCCGACATTTTCGGAAAGAGTCCCGCCTACCGACTACCTAAGCGCACTGGCCGCACAGGTAGCGGACAAAACCGGCGGCATCACCGACGACTGGGTGGCCACCATCCGTGCCGAGGTGCTCGCTGCGCAATCGTTTGACGACTTGCTCATGCGGCTGGCTGATCTGCAAACCAGCCTGCCGATAGACCAACTGGGCGATGTGCTAAGCGATGCCTTTGGACTGGCCCACCGCGCAGGCATGGCCGATGTGTTGGACGATGCCAAGGACAACCAAAATGGCTGATATCCGCACCGCCTACGCCCCGTTTGATGCCCAAGCGCGGTACTTCCAGCGCAAAGTCAACGTGCCCACCATGCACTGGCAAGACCTGATGCACGGCGACCACGCGCACGGTTTTATGGTGGCCGGGCTCACCCGCATGGATGTGCTGGATGACATTCGCCAGGCCATGCAAGCAGTGATGGACGAAGGGCTGACGCTAAAAGACTTTCAAGAACGCTTTGAGGCCGCTGTAAAGGGGCGTTGGGAAGGCTTTACAGGCAGCGACACGCCTGAAAGACGCGCGTGGCGGGCAAAGGTCATCTACCAAACCAACCTGCGCACCAGCTACATGGCCGGACGCTGGGAGCAGTTGCAGAAGTTCCCGTACCTCCGCTATCAGCACAATACCACCCGCCACCCGCGCAAGGATCATCAGGAATGGGACGGTCGCATCATCGCCCGCAATGATCCGTGGTGGAACACACACTACCCACCTAACGGCTGGGGCTGCCGCTGCTCGGTGACGGGCGTATCTGAAGCAGGCAAGCGCATTGCCGAACGCAACGGCGCAACATTTGATGCCCCGCCACCGGGCGATCCTAAGCAAGAGCCACCACCAGAATGGGCGTACCACGTTGGGCGCGAGTCGCGCAGCATGGCCGCCGCGCAGCGGTTTGGTGAGAAGGTGATGAACTTGCCGCCAGCTTGGCGGGATAGGGTGTTAGATGATGCACAACAGCGCAGCGTGAACTGGTTTGCTGGCGAGTGGCCTAGGTGGGTGGATGCAATCGTGGAGCAAAATCTGACAGGCGCAGATATGCGAGCCGTGCAGCAACGTGGTGCACCCGTTGCTTATATTCCGTCGGAAGTAGTGCGTGCGATGGAGAGTGGGAAAGGTAGTTCTCTGCAATATCAGCCGCGAGAGCGATCATTCGTTCCTGCAACGCCAAAATCTGCCCTTATTGTTGGTGGCGATGCCTTCTTGGGGCATAACGTGCGGGATTTGCCGCCGACGTCGCAAACCCAACTGCGTGCGGAGAAGTTGAAAGTTCTTCTTGAAGTGCCAGAAAAGCTTGCATCTAAGGATACGGCTTGGCTGATTGACAAAACCGACAACAACGCACTCATCGCCGTTTGGCCTGACCTAACAGGCCTGTATTGGAAGGTGATTATCCGGGATGTTCGTAGAAAAATGAGCCGTACGCAGGTGAGTGGGTACAGGCTCATTGGCTTAGAGCGGCAAAGCAGAGATCAACTACAAGGCCACATCCTGCTAACTGGCAAATTATGATGACCCTTGGGCGGGCTTCGATCCCGCATATACCACACAACAGCATCTTGAGCAGCCTCGCCATTACCAGAGATGGCGCTCCTTCAAGGGTCAAGCCGAGGATACCATGACCCAACCCTTCCAAATCATCGTCGATGACGAAAAAGCCCAACGCTGGTTTGGCGAGCTGCTGCGCCGAGGCAGCGACTTGCGCCCCGTCATGGATGACATCGGCGAGATGCTGCTGGTATCGACACAAGAACGATTCCGTAGCGGTATAGCGCCCGACGGGCAACCGTGGGCAGCGCTGGCAGACGGTAGTGGCCGCAGCCCGCTGTTTGCCACGGGCACGTTGCACAGCCTGATCGCTCCACATCCAATCCCGGATGGCATCGAATTGGTGGCCAGCGCAAAGCAAGCGCGTTGGCATCAAGAGGGCACTGACCCGTATGTCATCGAGCCAAAGCAGAAGCAGGCCTTGGCATGGCCAGGCGGTCCCGGACCACGCAAGCGCGTTAACCACCCTGGCTTAAAGGCTCGCCCCTTTATGGGTATCAGTGCAGAGGATGAGCGGTCTATTGAGGAGCGCGTCACCCAATGGTTGGCTCTGGCTGAGTCGCCAAACGCATAGAACGCGCTGTATGCCCGAGCCGAGCCCTTGGCCGCGCCCAGAGTGCCACTTTAGGCGACGCTGGCCGTCTGCGGCGATTTAAAGGGTATTTAAACGGGGTTGGCAGGCATTGCGAAGGCCGAAGATGCGTGTCACGCTTAGATTTGCAATAAATCCTTCTTGAATCGCCCCGCCACCACGCGGGGCGTTTCTTTAGCGCGTGCTAAACCCACGCAGCGCCCGCGCGGGTTGAAAGTGGCTGCCATGTCCAAGCCCGCCACCCCTGCTGCCCAGCACGATCGAACCCAGTGGATCGAGATCTTCCGTGCTGGCGATCACACCGATGCCAATGGTCGGCGCATGAGTTTTAGCACGGATCACCTCGACGAGGTGATCGCCGCTTACGATCCACAGCGCCACGAGGCTCCGGTGGTCGTAGGGCACCCGCGTACCGATGATCCGGCGCTGGGCTGGATCGGCGCACTCAAGCGCGAAGGTGATGTGCTGCTGGCACGCGAAAGCGCCATCGCGCCTGCTTTCGAGGAAGCTCGCCAGTCTGGCGCATACAAGAAACGCAGCGCCAGCTTCTATTTGCCGGACAGTCCAGGCAACCCCACGCCTGGCAAGCTGCACCTGCGCCATGTGGGGTGGCTGGGCGGCATGCCGCCTGCCATCAAGGGCATGGCAGACATGCTCAAGGCCGGTAACGTCGCATTCCAAGACGATGGCGAAGGCGTCGTTGAGTTCAACGATATGGCCATTGGCCGAGGCACGGATGGCATCGCCCGCTGGGGACTGCGCGACATTGCCGACACGCTCGCCGGAATGCGCGACCACTTTATTGCCAGTCTCGGCGTGGAACAGGCCGACCGCATCCTGCCGCGCTGGCGCATCGAATCTATTCGCGAGGCTGGGTTAATACCACCGGCGCTTGAATCCAGTTTTGCAGACAGCGGCGAAGACATCGCCGCCGCACACCAATCCACCACACCCGACCCCGAGGAGGACGCTGCTATGTCGCAGCAAGCCCAAGATCTAGCGGACGCTCAGGCCAAGCTGGAACAAGACCGCCAGGCACTTGAGCAGCGCGAAGCGGAGTTCAACGAACGCCAGCGCCTAGTCAAGGAGGCCACTGACGCCGCGCGTGCCATCGAGCAGCAGGCCGAAGCCGCCGAGTTCGCCGATGCGCTGGTGCGCGATGGCAAGCTGCTGCCGAAGAATAAGGCCGGCATCGTTGCGTTGTACCAAGTTGCTCAAGGGATTGAAGCGCCACTGGCGTTCGGCGAGGGCGAAGACGCCCAGACCTCCCCCGCCGTTGACATTGTGCGCAACGCGCTTTCGCACCTGCCTAAGGTGTTCGATTTCGCCGAGAAGTCCGGCGATGCCGTGACCGGCGTCAACCGTGACGACTCCGCTGCTCTAGCTAAGGCAGCGCTGGAATTTCAGGAATCCGAGGCCAAGGCCGGCCGCACCGTGTCCGTCTCTCAGGCGGTCGCCCACATTCACCAGCAAGGCATCTGATCCCATGAACAGCATCCCGACCCTGACCACCACCTTCCGCGCCCAAGGCGCAGTGGCCAAGCGCCGCTTAGTCGCCTTGGCCGCGGCCACCGGACTCGCTGTGCAAGCCTCCGCTGCCACCGACGCTATCGCAGGCGTGTCCACCGACATTGACAGCCCGGACGGCCGCCCCTGCGATGTCATTCGCTCCGGCATCGCGCCGGTGGTGTACGGCAACACTGTCACTGCAGGTCAGCCAATCACGTCTGATGCGCAGGGCAAGGCCATCGCTGCAACGGCAGGCCAGCGCATCGTCGGCTTTGCCGAGGTGTCTGGTGTTGCTGGCGACATCGGAGCCGTCCACATCGCCCCAGGCTTTGCCGCCTGACCTCACGCTTGATCGAGAGAAACCATCATGACCAATACCGTCGCCCCGTTCCCGACCGATCCGGCACTGACCGCGATCGCAATCGCCTTCCGTAACCGCCGCATGGTTGCAGACCGAGTTCTGCCGCGCACGCCCGTGGGTCGGCAGGAGTTCAAGTATTTCCAGCACACGCTGTCCGAAGGCTTCACCGTGCCGCAGACCCTAGTCGGTCGTCGTGGTCAGCCGCAGCAAGTCGAGTTCACTGGTCAAGAGCGCACCGACAGCACGGAAGACCATGCTCTGGATGCCCCGGTTCCGATTGCTGACATCGAGAACGCACCGCCGGGCTTCGACCCTCTGGGTCATGCCACCGAACAGACCACCAACCTCATCGAACTGGGTCGTGAAGTCCGCGTGGCCAACACCGTATTTGATGAGAGTCTGTACGGAGCCAACAACAAGATCACGCTGTCCGGCAGCGACCAGTGGAGCGATCCTGCTGCGCCCAACCCGATCCGCACCATCACCGAGGCGTTGGATTCGCTGGTGATGCGTCCTAATTTCGGCGTGCTGGGTCGTCCGGTTGCTACCGCACTGCGCACCCATCCCAAGGTAGTGAAGGCTTTTCACGGCAGTCTGGGTGATGAAGGCATGGTGCCGCTCGCTTGGCTGGCCGAGCAATTGGAGCTGGAAGAGCTTGTGATCGGCGAGAGCCGCATCAACGTCGCCGCGCCCGGCCAGAACGTGAATCTGCAACGTGCTTGGGGGCCGCATGCGTCGTTCTCCTACCGCGACACGCTCGCAGGAACGACCGGCACCACCTTCGGTGCAACCGCGCAGTGGGGTGGCCGCATCGCCAACAAGTCCTTTGAGAAGAACATCGGCATGCGCGGTGGCTGGATGGTACGTGTGGGTGAGTCTGTCAAAGAGTTCATCGCCGCACCGGATCTGGGCTTCCTCTTCGAGAACGCTGTTTAAGCCAACGCACCGCGCTGCTGCGAGATTGATATGAACCAGCCCACCTACAACTACATCGTCCGCCGCGAGCGCTTGCGCCATGATGGCCGGTTATTCGTATCCGGCCAGACCGTACCGCTAAGCGAGGCTCAGGCCGCGCCGCTGATGCTGTCAGGCGCGGTGGGGCGGATTGTCGACAAAGCCGTCATCCGGCCCATGACGGAAACTGCCCCCAAGCCCGCGCCAGTTCGCAAAACTGCGAACAAGACTGGTCGAAGGAAGGCTGACTGATGCGGTATGTCTCACGCACGCAGTTGGCTGAAAGCCCCGGCGCGCTGGAATTGGCGCAGCTGGCCAGCGACCCGACACGACCGGTGCTAGAAGCCGCTCTTGTTGACGCGGTGCTGCGCGGTGCCGATGCCAGCGGCTGGGAGGTTGAGGACGTTGACCACGCGCTGGCGGCAGTTGCACGTATCGACGAGGCAGTCGAGGACGCTGACGGCTACATCAATGGTTTCCTATCGCGCGCCGGTTATCGCGTGCCACTCTCGCCGGTGCCACGCATCGTGACCGGCTGGTCGCGTGACATTGCCCGTTACCGCCTGCACAAAGATCGTATTACCGATGAGCGCACCGACCCGGTTGCGCGTGCCTACCGCGATGCCGAACGCCTGTTGCGACTGCTAGTGGAGGGCAAGTTCAGTCTTGGCATCAATGACCCAGAATCCCCCGTCCACGGTGGCGGCATGCCGCGCGTCCAAGCCGATGAACGGGTGTGGTCGCGCGAGAACTTGAAGGATTTCGCGTCGTGATTGGGCCGTATCCCGTGCAGCCGCTCATCGACCGTGTCGTGACCCAGTGTCCCAAGGCACGTCTGGTCGGCAGTGCAGCCGACCTAGACACCGCGTTGCGTACGCCACCCAACACATCACCAGCGGTGTTCCTGCTGACTCAGGAGCGTGGCGGGCAAGAGAAGTATTCGGGTGCCACCGCGATCCAGAACGTGAGCGTTGACGTGACCGTGGTTGTGTTGGTGCGCAACGTTGCCGGTACCCACGGCACTGCCGCCCGCGGCGAGGCCGATGCGCTCATCGCCGAACTGCGTGCTGCGCTTGTTGGCTGGACGCCGGACGAGGCGTTTAACGCGCTGACCTTTAGCGCTGGTCGGGATGACCGCTACGCCGCGGGCTGGTACGCCGGGCAGCAAATCTTTAAGACCGACTACCGCCTGCGCAATGAGGTGCGCCCATGACCAACCCAACCCGCCACGGCAACTGGCACCGCATCAACGGCGAGCTGGTCGACCTCGCCGCACAGCCGCCCATTGATGAACCCAACACTGCCCCCGTTGGAGAAGCCCACCCCGACACCGGAGAGCCGGTGTCGGGCAAGGCTCGCCGACGCAAGGCCAACACCTACACCGAGGACTGAAACATGGCACAGCCCCAACTGGAATCTTTCAAGCGTCGCGGGCTTGCCCTCGCGTTGCGCACCAACGCGGCAAACCCTGCCAGCATTGACCCTGCAACCCACGGCGTGCTGCTGTTCAATGGCACCAGCGGCACCGAGTTCGACAAGATCGAACGTCCCATCGACCGACCGCACTTCACTGGCCAACCGTTTGCAGTAGGCGACAAACGCGCCTGGATTGAAGGTGAGGCCGAAATGTACCCGCCGACGCAACCGGGCACTGGCGAAGCCGATTGCGGCGTGCTGCTGCTTCCGGCGGGCATGACCTCGGTGAAAGACAGCACCGCAGGCACCACGCGCTACAACCCCGTGTCCAGCGGCATTGCGGTCGCTGACGCGAAGTGGTGGCACGCCGGGACGGTAAAGCATGTGCAAGCGGCGCGGGCAGACATCACCGGAATGGCCATCACCATCGGTGACCGTCCCAAGTTCAACGTACGTTTGCAGGGTGACTACAACACGGTCGCTGCCGAGGCAGTTCCCAGCATCACCCTGCCGGACGTTGAGCCGGTTGTGGCAAGAGCCGATAACACGAAGACGTATATCAGCGTGGCTGGCGGCACCGAGTTGCTGGTGTGGGCTAAACAGCTGAGCGTGGACATCGGCAACACGATCACGTCGAAGGAATACACGTCGCACAAAGAAACCGGCATCAGCGACCGCCAGCCGACATTCACCCTGCGCATCGCCAAAACGGATCTGGCCGACTTCAATCCGTGGTCTACACGCGATAGCAATCTGCACATCGCCGCCCGCTTGCGCCTAACACAGGCCGATGGCCGTTATACCGAGCTGGGCATTCGCGGGCAGATAGAGCAGATCAACGAAGTCGATATCGACGGTGATTACGGCTGGGAGCTGACCGGGCCGTGTGTTGCCAGCGACGTTGGTGGCGACGAGTTGCACCTAGAGTTCGGCGGCGCGTAACCGATCCACAGCGGGCTCGCCCGCTCTGTCGGCTCGGCACACAAGCCCACCCGTCGCCCGCTGGTGCCGCAGCGGACGACAGTTTTCAACACAATTTAATGAGGCTTTACAGCATGTTAAAACTGAAAAAGGTCGACACCGTCGCGCTCCCAGTCGATATCCGCCTGCCAACTGAGAAGCCCGGCGAGTTCAACACTGGGAAGATCACAGCGCATGTACGCATCCGCAGCAGAGACCAAGTGCGTGAACTGACCGAGCGAGAGTTGTCGGACGAAGAGGTGATCCGCGAACTGGTCACTGCGGTGGATGGCCTAGGTGATGCCGAGGGCAATCCGGTGACCGGCGACGCAGCGATCGCTGAAGTGACGTCGGGGGCGTGGAGTAACTTCCTGACGGCGGCAATCCTACAGGCCTACTTCGACCAGTATGGCGAGGCACGCGTAAAAAACTCCGCGCCGTCGCGCAGGCGCTGACCACTGGTGAGCTGCCCCGCGACCACCACCGCGAACGTACGCCGTCCGATGAGGTCGGCGTCGTTGCGGTGGCCGGTGCGGATTTCCTGCGTGACGGCGGCTCGCCCGACGAGGCCGCGACCGAAGTCGAAGTGCTCAGCGAAAACTGGACTGCGGTTCGCGTGTACCAGCGGTGCGTGCACAGCTGGATCACCGGCATGCACACACCACTTTATGTCGGCATCCCAGCCATCGAAATCGAATCAGCGGCACGCCTTTGTGGCATTGCGCCGAGTGAGTACCCTGATATGACCGCTGCTATCGATGTGATGGTGGACACCCGCCGTAGGCTTGAATCGGAGCGGCAGCGATGAGCGAGCAAACCGTCACCCTTCGCCTTGTCGGTGACAGTGGGCATTTGGTTGGCGAGGTCAAAGTAGGCCGCGCCGCCTTAGACGGCTTAGCTGACGGCGCGGAGAACGCAGGCGAGCGGGCGAAAGCCGGACTGTCCAAGCCTAAGACCGCATTGCAATCGCTGAGCCAACAAATTGAATCGACTAAGCGGCAGATGCTGGGTCTGGCCACAGCGTGGCTGTCTGCGAACGGCATTACACGGCTGGTGTCGGGCTTTATCGAAGCCGCTGACCGCGCTGGCCAGCTCGAAGCGCGCATGCGCAACGCCACCGCCAGTCAACTGGAATACAACTATGCGATGGAGCGTAGTGAGGAAGTGGCGCGTAACAGCTTCCAGAGCATCAACCAAGTGGCTGAGATCGCAATCAATGCAGCCGAACCGATGCGCCAACTCGGCTTCACCGTGCGCGACACGCTGGATCTGACCGAAGCACTGAGCTTGTCGCTGGTCGCCAGCGCGGCCAACCAGCAGCGTAGCGCGGCCACGATCGACCAGTTCAGCAAAGCGATGCAGACTGGTGTGCTTAAAGGGCAGGAGTTTCAGAGCGTGCTGCAGAATGCACCCCGCTTTGTCACGGCTTTGGAGCAGTCCCTGGGCAAGACCCGTGCTGAGCTGATCAAGATGGCACAGGACGGTGAGTTGACCGTCGCCAAGCTGACCAAGGTCAGCGGTCAGTTGGATTTGCTGCGCCAAGACGTGGAAGCGATGCCCACCACGGTCGAAGACGCCCGCGTGCGCTTGGCCGATGCCTGGCAACAGTGGGCGAACGACACGAACAAGGTCAACGGTATTACGCAGAAAGTCGTGCGCGGCCTAGAGTTCATCGCTGATAACCTTGATCACATTATTGGTGTGGCGCTCTTGCTGGGCAAGACGCTGGTCACGCTCTACGCGGCGAATGCGATTCGCAATGGCCTGCTATGGATTGCCAATCTCAACCTACAAACGGCGGCGACGAATCGCCTTATCGTTGCTCAAGCGCAATGGGGAGCGACGACGAAAGCATCGTTCGCGGCTGCGATGAAAAACATCGGGGGGCTGGGCATTGCATACAACCTGTTTGCGGCCGGTGTCATTGGCTGGAACATTGGCACCTACCTGCGTGAACAGTTTCTGGTCGTGAGGCTGGCGGGGATTGCGCTGGTTCGCAACTTAGTGTTGGGCTGGGGTTACATCAAGCAAGGCGCAACAGTCGCGTGGCTAGCGCTCCAATACAGCTTTTTTGCTTGCGTAGACAAGATGCGCAACAAGCTGGCTGATTTTGTTGCGCAAGTGGCCAATGTCTCCAGCATCATTCCTGATTGGTTTGGTGGGGAGGCCATCGAAGGTAGCTTACGTGGCTTGGAATCACGCCTGCGCGTCACCGGAACAGCAGCGGAGGAATATGCCGATGCACTAGCACGGGTGAATAGCGAGGCGCAGGCCAGCCGTGCACTAGATCGGCAAATCTTTGATGACATGGCCGATTGGGAGATTGCCAATGAGCACGCTACTAAAGCCACGGAAGACTTTGCTAAAGGCGCAGGCACCGCAGCGGTCGCCGCGCAAGAGCAAGGCAAAGCCGCAAAAGGTGCGGCTACTGATATCAACCGTCTGCGTGAAGCCCAAGCCGAGTTTGCCCGCGAAAATCTCCGCATGACCGCGCAACTGGCAGGTCCAGCCGCCAGCGCCTTGTTTGAGTACGAAGATGCGGTGCAGCAAGCCCGCATAGCATTGGCCAAAAAAGAAGCCACCGCAGCACAAGTGCAGGTGCGCGAGCGGCTGCTAAAGGAGCAGTACGACGAAACGATCGCCTCGCTGCGCGAGCAGGCCGACGTTGTAGGCCGTGTTCAGCGTGATTACCGCGATGTCATTTATTTGGCCAGCCTTTCGGCAGAAGAGCGCCGGGTGGAGGAGCAGGTACTGCGCGCGATCGCGGAGGCGGAAGACGAGGCCAATCGACAAAAAGATGATTCCATCAGGCTGACCGAAGCGCAGATCGTTGCGCTGCGTGCGTTCGTGACCCAGTCCGAGCGCACCATCACCGCGTATGAGGAGCATTACAGCGCACTTCAACAATGGATTGATGCTGCAAATCGCGGTGCTTCCAATCTCGCCGATCTGCTGACCGACACCTTCAGTGGCGGCATCAAGTCCAGCCGCGATTTCTTCCGCAGCCTGCGCGACGTGTTCCGTCAGGGCTGGCGCGACGTCGTGCGCACGGCATTTGACCAGTCCTTGGTGCAACCTATCCAGCGCCGCATTGCAGAGGCCATCACGGGCAGCACTCGCCAGGCATTGGCGCAGGCGCAGGGCGTAGCCATCGGCTCGGGCGTGTTCGGCGGCGGCAGCGGCAATGGTTTCGTGCAAGCGGCGTCGCAGCAGGGTGGCTTTGCGCAAGCCGCGATGGGACTGTTCCAGTCGGCGGCGCGGTTTTTTGGTTTCGGTGGCCAGCAAGCCGGCGCGCAGGCGGGCACTCAACTCGCCGGAGGCTTGGCCGGTGCGGGTGTGGCGATCGGCACCACGGTGCAGAGTGCAGGTGGCGGTTTCGAGCTCTCACAAGGCGGTGCACTGTTGATGAATCAGTCTGCACTGTCCAAGTTCGTCCAGAGCAAGGGTGCGCCGTGGCTCGCTGCGGCTGCCGGAGCCGTGTATGGCTGGAAGCAAGGCGGTGACACCGCAGGTAAGGCGCTGGGAGCTGCTGCGTACGGAACAGCCGCATATGCCGGCATGGCCGCCGCTGGTGCGGGTACTGCGGCAATGGCTGCAGGCGGTGGCATGGCTGCTGCAGGCACGGCAGCGTTGGGTGCAATCCCGGTGGTCGGCTGGATTGCCTTGGCTGCCATCGCGGTGGACAAGCTCTCTGGCGGCAAGCTGTTTGGTACCAAATTCAAAGCCGAATCCGCGTCGCAGCAGTTCGATTTTTCCAGCAATGGTGCCACCGGTGTTGACAGTGTGACCGAGGTGCGCAACCGATCGATGTTCCGTGGTCGCGCCTGGCGCACGACCAACACCAATGTCGATGAGCAGACGCAGCGCCAACTGGACAGTTACTTCGACGAACTTCAGAAAGCGACCGCACAGGCCGCCGGGACGTTGGGCGTGGACATGCCCGACCTTCTGGCCGCCAGCTTTCGCCGCGAGTTCGATAAAGACGGCAACCTGAAATCGGAGTTCGGCACGATCGCTGGCCGCGTGTATCGCGAGGCGCAAGATGCTTTCAGTCAGCGTCTTGTTGCCGAGAACCTGCTTCGGGTAGCGATGCAAGCGGGAAGCGCGATGGAAATCAACCAGCTGGGCGACCGTTACCGCACTACGCCCGAGGCCATGACCGAGTACGCCACTCTGATGCTTGCGGTGCAGTCCGACATCAAGCAAGCCGAGCAGCTGTGGACCGACACGGGGCCCGGCAGCATCACCCGCGTGGTGGATCTGATGGAGCAGCTAGGCCGCGCTGGCGAAGCACTGGCCGAGACGTACCAGCGCGTCACAGAAGCCGCGATCTCGTACGGCCAGTTGATGGCCGGTGTCGATCGCGAGCTGCGCACCCACGGACTGAATGAGTGGCAGCGCGCCGCGCTCGACATCGAGACGCAGTATCGCGAGCAGGTGCGTCATGTCAACGACTTGGCCAAGTCGCTGGGCTTGGCCGGTGCGCGCAGCGAAGACCTTGCAAAAATCGAACTGCTGCGCGCACAGCGCATGGCCGACGTGCAGCACCAAATGGAAGCCCAGCGCGATGCTATGTTGCGCGACTTTGCCCTGTCCGACTATTCGCCGCTGACCGACGCGCAGAAGCTCTCCAACGCGATGGATGAGCTGCGCACCGCTGTCGGCGCGGGTGATATCAACACCGCCAACCGGCTCGCCCAGACAGCCCTTGGCCTAGGCCGCAACCTGTATGCGTCCGGTGCCGACTACAACGCCCTTTACGGCGACGTGACCGGTCTGATCCAATCCATCGCGATGCCTGCCCTTGATATGGACGACGGCACAACGATGGGTGAGTTAGCGCAGATCCTGCTGGATCTGCCTAGGGACTTTGCGCGCGAACTGTGGGCCGTGGTCAGCCCAGCGCCGCTGCCGTCGGGAAGCCTGCCGCCGGTCACCGCACCCGGCACGGCTGCACCGCTTGCTGGTGTTGTGGGTACTGCCGATCACGGCGCAGAGGTTGTGGCCTTGCTGCGCGATATCCGCGACTTACAGCACACTAACGATGACCGCCTGACGCGCCTTGAATTGGCGAGAGCCGTGCTATGACCCAGCGCACTCTACTGATCGAAATCGGCGCAGGTGCAGCCCCGTTGCCCGAGCCGCCCGTGCCGGAGCTGGCCAGCTGGTTCCCGGTGCCCTATGCCGCGCCGCAGCTGGGCGTACCAGGCGGCTACACCGTCACCGCACTGACCGACGCCGTCCTGCTGCAGTGGATCGCTGTGCCGGGCCAGCTGGTGCGCTACCAGATCGAGGCCGCCTCAGATGCGGACGGCTCACCCGGCGCGTGGAGCCGCATCGCCGAAACCGACAGCACCCGCTACGCTGCCAGCGTACCTGACGCCACTGCCCGCTGGTGGCGAGTGCGCGCTATCTCTCTGGGTATCCCTAGCGACTGGACGGACGCCCAGCGTGCCATCGTGCGCAGCGGTGCGGGGCTGCAACAGGCGGCGGATGCTGCCCAACAAGCCGCCGCCACAGCAAAGCAAACCGCCGACTCGGCACAGGCCGCCGCCAGCAACGCGCAAACCAGCGCCGATGCGGCAAGCGCAGCTGCTGCTCAAACAGGGCAGGACTTGGTGCAGGCGCAGAGCGAGATTGATCGCATTGAGCACGAATCCATTACGCGGGATATGCAGGCTGCGCTGGACGCAGCTGCCGATGCGCAAAACAAGGCGAATGCCGCGCGTTTAGCGGCTGTGGATGCTGCCATGATCGATGCGCAGCAGCGTGTTGCTGCGGCAAAACAGGCAATGCAGGCACAGGTGGACGTGGTGGCTGCGCAGGTGGCCGATATTTTAGAAGCTGACCACTGGCAAGCCAGCCGCGCCTACCCTGCTGGCGATTTAGTGCAGCATCAAGGCGGCTTATACAGGGCAAAGCAAGCGGTGCCCGCCGGTGTGCCCACCAGCAACGCAGACTACTGGGATCACGTAGGTGATTACGCATCACTGGGCGAGGCGGTATCGGCGTCACTTAGCATTGGCTATGCCAATGCGACAGATATTGACGTGCAGGCTGGGCGCTTGACTGCGGTCGAAAGCAATATTGACCATCCAAGCACAGGTCTGGCAAGCAAACTCGCTGCCAGCGCAATTAGCGACTACTACACCAAGACCCAGACGGATGGGGTTGCAGCTAGCGCAGCTGCGGGAGCCACCACCGCTCTGAAGTCCAGCCTTGAAGGCGCGGGTGGCAGCATCAAAGCAGCGCAGGATGCAGCCAATGCAGCAAACACGTTGGCCGGTGGCAAGGGCAAGGTACTGGTGCAATCCGCTGCACCGGGCGCGGCTGATCGCAATGCCCAGACGTTGTGGATCGACACCACTAACAACGCCAACACCCCCAAGCGTTGGGTATCCGGCACGACGTGGCAGGCTGTGTCCGACAAAGCCGCCACCGATGCGCTGGCAGCGGCGAATGCGGCGAACTTGGCGCTTGGCAGCAAGCTTGATGCCAGCGCCATCAATAACTACTACACCAAGACCCAGACGGATGGGGTTGCCGCGTCCGCTGCCAGCGGTGCGACGACTGCACTCAAGTCCAGCCTTGAGGGCGCGGGTGGCAGCATCAGAGCAGCACAAGATGCAGCCAACGCGGCTAACACACTAGCCGGTGGTAAGGGCAAAGTGCTGGTGCAATCCGCTGCACCGGGCGCGGCTGATCGCAATGCCCAGACGTTGTGGATCGACACCACTAACAACGCCAACACCCCCAAGCGTTGGGTATCCGGCACGACGTGGCAGGCTGTGTCCGACAAAGCCGCCACCGATGCGCTGGCAGCGGCGAATGCGGCGAACTTGGCGCTTGGCAGCAAGCTTGATGCCAGCGCCATCAATAACTACTACACCAAGACGCAAACAGATGGCGTAGCAAGCGCCGCAGCCGCAGGCGCTACAGATGCCCTAAAGGCTGCGATGGAAGCGCCTACGGGTAGCGTGGGCAGAGCCAACTCTGCGATCACCGATGTGCGCAACACAGTGGTCGAAAGTAATGCCGGAGGTCTACTCGACCCTGGCTTCGAGCTGGGGACTGGATGGGGTAGC
Organism: Pseudomonadota bacterium; assembly: GCA_030538605.1. Lineage (GTDB taxonomy): Bacteria > Pseudomonadota > Gammaproteobacteria > Burkholderiales > Burkholderiaceae_C > Ottowia. The sequence goes on along the minus strand of JAUNTQ010000039.1, from coordinate 5,667 downwards.
GCGAACGTCGTTGATACGCCGAACACGACGCTACCAGCTGGAACGAATTACCGCACAGATATTTTCAGATCAGGCTCTCGCAGCATCCGGTTTGAGCCGAACAGCGGCACCGTTAATCTCTACGCGAACACATGGCTCCGCGTTAACCCCGGCGACCGAATTGAGGTAAGGTTTTGGGTGCGAATGTCGGGAGCGGTTGCCGCGTCAGGATTGATTCGGGCGACGGTACGCACCTTTAGCCCGACTCGCGGCTACGTCGCTTACCAGGTCGCGGCGGGGTCATCACTCAATCTCTCCGGCCTCGGAACAGCATGGCAGGAGATCGCGGGCGAATACATCGTGCCTGAGGGTGTGCGCTTTGCTCAGCCAGCCATCCAATGCCAAAATCCGAACGCCAACCACGCGGTGTACGTCGATGACGCGCATTTCAGCGTCACTGCGCCGGAGGTAAGGGCTGCGGCGGATCGCATTGCCACAATGGAAAGTGAGGTGAGGCATCCGAACACCGGCCTCTCCACACGCGCCTCCCAAACCGACGTTTCTACGCTTAAATCCCGCGTGGATGCGAACGGCGGCATTGAGTCCATTGCGCAGCAGGCCAGCACGCTGACTGCACAGGTCAATCACCCGACGACAGGCCTACCCGCAGCCCATGCAGGCATTGCCCAAACAAACACAGCGTTGGCCAGTGAACGTACTGCCCGTGCTGATGCGGTGATGGCAGTGCAGGCGCGGATTGATGGCGATGGCGGCGCAAATTTGTGGATCAACGGCGATTTTGAGTTGCCCAATATCGCCGATTATCTGCAAACCAATGTCAGTGGTGCCCCTGCGTGGACTGCGGTGCATGTCAGCCACTTCACCAGCCCCACCAGCGCGTATATCCGCAGTGGGCGCGGTGCACTACGCATCAACGCCAACGGCGGCAACCTTGCGCTGTATTTGCGGCGCGTGATTTATGTCACCCCCGGTGATCGCTTGCACTGCCGCCTGCACAGCGGCGGGTTTTCAACGCCCAATGCTGGCGCCACCGTTCGTCTCGGACTGCGCTGCATGGGCAAAGATGGTGCGTTCATCACTAATCGCTATCCTAGCTTTTTCACCACGCCTGACACCAACTGGATGATGGGTGGAACCACCGGGAATCTAGACTTTTCGTTCGAGGTTCCCGCCGATTGCTACCAAATCATTCCGTTCATTTACATCGGCAACCACACCCAAGGGACGATTTTTATTGATGACGTTGAAGTCATTCGGCTTGATGGCGTACAGCGACAAACTGCTGATGCCATGCTGCAATTGCAGGCAGATGTAGATGCCGTGGACGGCGTGCAAAAGGCTACCGCCGCGTTGGTAGCAGATGCAGGCGGGCGTGTGAGTGCCATGCGGCTAGGCAGCGATGGACGGCATAGCCACATTGATTTTGTCGGCGATGTCGCGAGGTTTGTGCCGCCAACAAACGCAACGAGTGGAATGGAGTTGCGTCCGGGTGATGGCGGGCTATTGCGTCAGTACGGCAGCGGTTATCAGCGCATCACTAGCGCAGTCCCATTCGGCTCCGATGACCTCACAAGCTATTACGGCCCCAACGTCGGCGCAGCCAATGCTAAAAAGGCTAATGCGCGGATGTGGGAGGATGTCAGCGGCAATATCGGCTTTAGCGGCCTGATTGTCGGGGCGGTAATTGGCGGCTCTGCACTGACCCGCGATGCGCTGCGCATTCACTGCGGCGCTGACAGGCGTGCGCCGTTTACCATCCGCGATAGCGGGCAGGTGCATAACGCCAGCTCGCGCAACAGCACTGTGACGTTGGCCGGGTTTACCGCCCCAGGAATGGGTAGCGGCTACAACGCCAAGCGGTTCGCCGCGCAGCGTATGGACTGTTTCCTTGAGGCCAAAATTAACGCCGATGGTGGGTGGGAAACCATCATTCTTGAAGTGCAAATTGACAGCGGGGCGTGGCAGCAAATTGGTACTGTCTCGCTGGACTGCAATTATCGAAACGCCATGTTCCTCGAAGCGCGTTACACGTCGCCGGATGCATGGTCAACACTGGCATTCCGAGCCCGTACTACCAGTGGTCATACGCATATTTTGACCCTTAAAGCGGAAGTCCTGAATTACAACGAATCCGGCAACCCGCCACATTCGTGGTCTGGTCAGAACACTGGCGGGGGCGGGGGCGGGGGCGCTCCACCACCACCAGACTACCAAGAGCCCGACCCGTGGGATGACGGCAGATATCCATACCCACGCTACCCCGATGGAGTCATCCCATGAGCTCAATGATTGATTACAAGACCCTGCCGCTGGAAGAGTTGCAGAGCATTGCGTACCACGCTAATCACGAACTTCACCGACGCGCCACCATTGAGGACGCCCAGCGCCAAGCCGAGGCTATCCAAGTGCGCTACGCTAATGCTATAGGCCGTAAAGACGGTGATGCTTGGGTGCAACCCACCGGGGCGCACGATGCCTATAAGCAGTATTTTGTCTGCAGTCATGGCGGTGGATCGTGGGAGTCTTTAGTCCCAAATAATGTTTGGGAACCCGGCGTGAGTGGTTGGCGTGAGATCGTGACTGATGATGGCGGCGAGCCATTGCCGGTGGATGATCAATGGCCGCACTGGGTGCAGCCCATCGGCAGTCATGATGCTTACAAACAAGGTGACCGGGTGACATTTGAGGCTGACCGCTATATCAGCCTGATCGACGAAAATGTCTGGTCACCCATCCAGCATCCGGCAGGCTGGGACAAGCAATGACCTACGCCCGCTTCACCAGCCCACCCATCGGCCCGCAGCTCGGCATCCATGCCGGCGGCTTACTGCTGACCACAATCGCCGATGCGCTCAACATCCAGCGTGCCGCACGGGTGGACATCGGCCACGCTTCGGGCGTGCATGGCCTCGAGTGCGTCGCATGGGGCGACGACCCGCTGAAGGCGGTCATTGGCGTGGTCACGCAGTCGGCATCGCTCAGCACTTTTCCGGGCGGCGACGCCCAGGGCATCGGTTGGCGGCTCGACACCGGCCAGATATTCGTCGGCAACAGCATCATGGCCAGCGGTCTGCCGATCATCGGAAAGGGAGAGATCGTCGGCCTGCAGGTCGATTTCAACGCTGCTCGAATCCGCTTTTACCGCGGCGCAAACCTCGTACACGAGCGGGCGCTTCCGGCTGGTCAGTGGTTCGCCGCCGTTGGCCTTGGCAGCGAGAGGATGGGCGGCCTGTCCGTCGCTCTCAACAGCGGCCAGTGGCAGCGCGCCACCCCAGCGGGCACGTGGCAGGCCGCGCCGCCCGCGATGCTCGACGTGCGTCTGGCCGATGCCGATTACCTCACCGCGTCAAGCGACACGCCAGCGAACACGCGCTACGAGGCTGTCATCGACGACGGCGGCTTCGAGACGCTGGATCAACTGCACTTCTGGCCGTGGGGCGACGAGCCGCGCTCGGCAGGTGCCGCCACGGTGCGTCTGCTGGATGCAGAGGGCCGCGTCGATCCGCTGCTGGATACCGACATCACCGGCCTGCCCGTGAGTGTGCGGGTGGCTTTCGGCGCGCTGGCCAACGCAGCCAGCGTGGGTCGGTATGTGGCCACCGCAGTCGAGGCAGAATCCGACAGCCGCAAGACGCTCTACCTGTCCGACGCTTCCGACGACGTGCGCCAGCCGCTCAACCGCGGTGTTTTCCTGCCAAACATCCCCGCGCTGGCATGGCGGCCGCAGCCGGTGGTGATCGGTGCCGTCGCATCGATCCCCGCGTCGTCCGCCAACAGCGACAACACCGTGCTTTTCGCAGCCGACTCGCCGCTGCAAGCGGTCAGCCTGGTGCGCGATCGCGGCGACGCGATGGAGCTGGGTACATGGCAGCAATCGCCGGATGGGCAGCAGATTCTGATGGCCTCACCAAGTATGGGGCCGGTGGTTGCTGACGGCTCCACCATCGGCAGCAACGTGCAGGGCTTGATCCCGGCCACGCTTGAGCAGTTCCTAGCAGAGTGCTTTCGCCGCGCAGGTACGTCCTCATGGTCTGTCAGCGATGCGGCTGCCATCGACACCGCCACGGGTTACGCAGGCATTGGCTTCCACGCCGCAGAGCTGGTGGACGTGTGGCACGCCATCACCGCCGCGCTGGCAAGCTACGGCGCGTGGCCTTGGCGCGACGGCAACGGCATCCTGCGTTTTGCCCGCGCCGTCGCCCCGGAAACCGCACCGCTTGACTTCTATCTAGATGACGCCGACCTACTGCGCGATGTGGTGCGCGTCGATGACCGCGCCCCGGCACTGTCCCGCCGCATGGGCTACCGCCCGCAAGGCTACGTGCACCAAGCCTCCGACCTAGTCACCGACATCGTCGACGTGCCGCCCGAACTGCGCCAGCGGCTGACCCGGCCACACTGGGGCGAGGTCTACAGCGATGCGCCTCTGTCACCGCTTTATCGCCACGCCGACAGCGCCGCGCCACGCCCCTCACTGCACTGGCGCGAGCAAGACGCACAAGCTGAGCTGGAGCGCGTGCTGTCTATGTACGGCCTCGCGCGCGCGACATGGCGCTGGGAGATGCACGACACCGGCAACAGCCTGCGCCCAGGTATGACCGGCAGCATCCGCTGCGATCGCTACGCCGCCCTGCGCACAGGCAAGCGTGTGCTGATCCGTGCCGTGCAACGCAACGCGGTCACCGGCCGCACCATCCTAACCCTCTGGGGATAGTCCAATGCTGATCGGATACCGAATGCCCGCCGCCACCGTCGCGATCACGGGCGGCACATGGCTCACAGCAGACGGCGGGAGCGCCTGTGTCGATGGCTCGCCGACCCGTGTGGCTCGCTATCAGGCCGCCGGTGCAGTCACGGTCACACTGTCACTGGCCAGCAGCATCGCCGTGCGCATCGCCGCCATCCTAGGCCTGCGCGGCGTCGCAGTAGGTGCAGCAGTCAGCATCACGGCAGGCGGGCAGAGTGCCAACGGCACCGTGCAGCGCTTCCCCGACGGCTCGCTAGGCTGCTGGATTGTGATGGATGCTGTTGCCGCTGCTAGCGTGGCTTTCACCCTCCCAGCCGGAACTGTCGATGTGGGCGAACTTGTGGCCATGCCTGCAGTCGATGTGCCGCACGAGGCGGACTGGTCGCTGGAGACTATCGACCCGACAGAGCTACTGCGTACCCGCAGCGGCGGAGCCGCCATCACACGCTGCCGTGGCTATCGTGTGCTGCAAGTGCGGCTCGTCCCGGAGCAAGTCGACCAAGTGCGACGTGGTGGGCTTGGTGGTGACATGGACTGGGACGCGCTTGCAGCTGCAATGGCAGGTGGTCAGCGTATCGCCGGGATCGTCCGGCAGACGCCAGAGAATGACCGTCAACGCACTGCGATATATGGTCAAGGCCGCATGACACCGATTAGCCACATCTCTGGTGATTGGTATGGCGCGGCTCTGACATTAGAAGAGTTGCCTGCTGCTGTTTAATAGCCGGTTTCAACGGTCAATAACTGCCGTTTTAGACGGCCTCAAAGTGGCTTAAAAGCGGAACGCAATTTGCGTGATTACGCAGCGAAGGCAACACTGCGCAAATCATGTGTCGCAATCAAGCAAACCAAGTGTCCGCTTACATGGCGAGCCACCCAACGCCGTGGAGCCGAAGCAGTTGCCTCGGCCTTGTTGCCGA
>JAUNTQ010000174.1 GCA_030538605.1 Pseudomonadota bacterium | reverse complement strand
GCTGCGCTCACCGGGCGTGGCGTCCTGGTGGGCCAGCTCCAGCACGTAGGGGCCGCTCCAGGGCAGGGCGGTGCTGAACTTGCCGCTGGCGTCGGTGTGGTGGCTTTGCGCCCAGCCCGAGGGGGTGATGACTTCAACCTTGGCCTTGGGCAGCGGCTGGCCCTTGTAGAAGGCCTGGAACTCAATGGCGTCGCCCGTCTTGGCGCCGGTGGGCACCAGGTCGAGCGTCAGCACCGGCGTTTGTGCCGACAAATCGCCCGCCAGGCGCGCGGCGGGCACGTAGATGCTGCGCTGGGTCTGCTCGCCCACCTTGCGCTCGGACGTGGGCCAGGCGCGCTCTTCGGCCAGCAGCGATTCGCCCGCAGCGGCGCGGGTGTCGATGGCAAAGCCGCCCGCCGTCTTGCGCACGGCAGCGGGCCGCTCGCCCTGCGTGCCCACGCGCCGCGCCACGGGGCCGGGGAATTTGTCGAGCAGGCCGGGCGAGGCTTCGCGCAGGTTGTCGCCGAATTCGCCAAAGTAGAGCGTGGCGCCCTGGGCGTTTTGCTCCAGCCAGAGGTGGTGGGCCTGGGCGGCCAGGGCGGTGGTGGCCAGGGCAATGGCGGCAACGAGGGTTTTCATGGCAAGACTCCTTGGGTGGATGGACAAAACGGCGCCCTGCGCGCGCAGGCGGCGCGGGGCAATGGGCTTGGGGCGCGGCCTAGGCGGGCTGCGGCTTGGCGGGGGTTTCGACGCCCGCTTCGTCGCGCAGGCTGCGCGGGGCGCGGCGCTTGAGCCACAGGTAAAGGCCGCTGCCCAGCACGATCAGCGTGGCGATGTCCAGCAGCGCCCAGATGACTTTCATGGGCATGCCGCCGTAGTCGCCAAAGTGCAGCGGCTGCGATATCAGCAGCGCCGTCAGGTACCAGGGCAGGCGCGGCGCGGCGGTGACTTGTGCTGTGCGTGCGTCCACCATCACCGGCTGAAAAAGGCGCGAGGTGAGCGGCGCGTCGCCCTTCATGAAGAAGGTGACGTGGTGCGGGCTGGAAAACGCCGTGCCCGGATAGGCCACGAAGGCCACCTTCATGTCCGGCGTGTGCGCCAGCGCGGCCTGCAGGGCGTTTTGCACCGGCGCGCGCTCGGCGGGGGGAACGATGGGCTGGTTCTGGTAGGGGGCAACGATGTGGCTGATCTCGCTGTGCTGCCAGTACTTGATGAGCAAGTCGGCCCAGGTGTTGATGACGCCGGTGAAGCCCACCACCAGCAGCCAGGTCAGCGTGACGATGCCCAGCAGGTTGTGCAGATCAAGCCACTTCACGCGCGGCGATTTGCCGCGCCGCACGTCGCCGAAATCCAGCTTGCGCATGAAGGGTGCGTACAGCACCACGCCCGAGACGATGGCCACGCACAGCAGCAGCCCCATCAAGCCCAGAAACAGCTTGCCCGCCAGCCCGGCGAACAGGTCGACGTGCAGCTTGAGCATGACCCACATGAAGCCCTGGTTGAAGCGCGGCTCGGCCACCACGGCGCCGGTGCGCGCATCGACGGCGACCGAGCGGAAGTCGTCGGTGGGTGCCGGCGTGGGCGTGAGGGTGACGAACCACAGCTCGGGGCTGTCTTCGTGCGGCGAGCTGAACAGCACCACGCGGTCCGGGTGCAGTGCCTGGGCGGCTTGCAGCATCTGATCCAGGCTGACGTGCGGCGTGCCCGCCGGCATGGGCGCGGGCTCCACCTCGGTGCCCAGCAGGTGGCCGATTTCGTGATGAAAGATCAGCGGCAGCCCCGTCAGGCACAGCAGCAGCATGAACACCGTGCACACCAGGCTGCTCCACTTGTGCAGCCAGGTCCAGGTCTTGAGCTGGCGCGCCGTCATGGCGCGGGCGCTGCGCGTGCAGCGGGGTTGGGTCGGAACATGCGGTTGGGGTTGGCTAAGCGGGTGGCGAAGGTGCACACCCAAAAAAACGCCTGGCTACCCGGTGCAAACCGCTGGCTGGCTAAAGGACATCCGGAAAACGAGCTTTTCCTGTCGATGTCTCCCACGATGAAAGCAGGGGCTCCTGAAATGCGTTGGGCAAGTCAAGAACCGTGAAGAGAATGTAAAGCAAATGAGATTGATTCGCAATAACAATTTGTCGTTTGTAGCTAATGGGTGTCATTGGCCGGCCGCCGCAGGGCGTGCCAGGCCATCACCGCCACCGGCAGGCCCAGCGCCAGCCACGACCACCGGTCGCCCCAATGGTCGGACACCAGGGCCGAGATCAGGCCCGACAGACTGAGCGCGCCCAGCGCGATGGGCCAGGCCCAGAGGCGGCGGAATTCGGCAAGAGGGGTGTGGGTGGTGCGCATGGTGGGGTGAAGGGGGGGGATGGCAGGGGGGAGATCAGTGGCAAGTTGGGTTGGGACACCAGGCCCCGTTATTCCGGCGAAAGCCAGAATCCAGACGGAAACAGGGCCCAAAACTCCCCCGTCATTCCCGCGCAGGCGGGAATCCAGATGGCCTGTGCGGGCTGCTGCGCAGTTTCAATGCACCTGGATTCCCGCCTGCACGCATAGGCGCTAACTTAAGAAAAGCACGACCAAAAATTTCCCCCGTCATTCCCGCGCAGGCGGGAATCCAGGCGGCCTGTGCAGGCTACCGTGCTGTTTAAAGGCCCCCTGGATTCCCGCCTGCGCGGGAATGACGGTGGTGAATGGGGCGACGAGCTTCTTGAGTTAGCGCCTATGAGCTTTCGCCCGAATGACGGGGAAAACGATGAGGCAAAAGTAGCCCTTCGCACAAGGCACCCCATCAGCCTGCCAGCGCCGCCGCGTGCGGCCAGGCGATCCAGTGGTTGTCAAACCGCAGGCCGGGCGCGGCCTGCGGCGCGGGGGCGGTGCCGTTCTGGCGCGTGGCGCATTCGCGCCCGCCGATCCACAGGTGCTGGCCGCTGGCGTCGGGCGCCAGCGCGCAGGCTTCGGGCAGGGGGGTGATGTCTTGCCAACGGCCTTGCGCGTCAAAGCGCGCCACGCCGTTCACGCGCGGGCAGCTGACCCACAGCGCACCGCCCCACGCGGCGATGGAGCCGCCATAGCCCGCCAGCGCCTGGGGTGCGTGGCAGGGGCGCAGCCGCTGGCCGTCAAACAAGGCCAGCACGGGCGCGGCGGCGCGTTCGGCCGGGTCGTCGTGCTCGGCTTGCAGGGCAATGCCCAGCGGGCCGCCGGGCAGGCGCGCCAGGTGGCGCAGGCTCAGGCGCGCATCGTGCAGCCGCCATTGGCCCAGCAGGCGGCCAGTGTCGGCGTGCAGGCGCACCAGCGATGAATCCATGCGCGCCAGATCGCGCTTGGCGCGGCCGGTTTCGGGCTGCGTGGGCACGCCGCCGTTGGCGACGACGAGCTGGCCGCCCGCGTCCAGCAGCAATTCGTGCGGATCGATGCCGTGCGTGGGCCATTCGGCCAGCAGGCGCAGCGTGCGCGCGTCGCGCACGCCGATCAGGCCGGTGCCGCTGGCCAGGTCGGTTTCGGTGGTGAACAGGCGCGCGCCGTCGGCGCTGAAGATGGCGTGGCCGTTGAAGGCGCGTTCGGGTTCGGCCCAGACCCATTCGGGCTCGGCTGCGCTGGCGGGACGCCAGCGCAGCAGCCAGTCGCCGGGGCGCCGGGCGACGACGATGAGCGCGCCGCCGGGCGCGGCCAGCAGGGCGTGGGCGCGGGTGGGCAGTTCAAGGGTGTTTCGATCCTCCAGCGCTTGACCATACTGCGCAAGAAGCTCATTGTTTTGTAGCAACAGGATGCCGGCGTGGTGGCTGCCATTGGCCGCCGCCCAGGTGGCGGCCAACGGCGCGCGGCGGGTGTGGGGCGCGGCGCGCGAGGCGGCGGGCAGCGTGGCCAGCAAGGCGCTGGCGAGGATGTGGCGGCGCGAAGTGTGTGCCATGTCAGTTATCCATAGCGCTGCGCACTACCCGCATGGCATGAAACGCCAGCG
>JAUNTQ010000038.1 GCA_030538605.1 Pseudomonadota bacterium | reverse complement strand
ACGTGCAGTGGATGACCGCCGGCGGCGGCATCATCCATGAGGAGTTCCACTCCGAGGCGTTCAGCCGCACGGGCGGGCCGTTCGAGATGGTGCAGCTGTGGGTCAACCTGCCTGCGAAGGACAAGATGGCCCCCGCGCACTACCAGGGCATCACCGACGCCAGCATCCCGTCGGTGCCGCTGGCGGGCGAGGCGGGCCGCGTGCGCGTCATCGCCGGTGCGTTCGCGGGCCGGAACGGCCCGGCCGAGACCTACACCCCCATGAACGTGTGGGACCTGCGCCTGGCCGCAGGCAAAACGGCCGATCTGCCCCAGCCCGAGGGCTGGAGCACCCTCGTCGTGGTGCTGAACGGCACGGTGATGCTCAATGGCGGCACGGTGCTGCGCGCCAGCGAGATGGCCACGCTGTCCACGGCGGGCACCGGCTTGCGCATCGAGGCCAACGGCGAGGCCAAGGTGCTGCTGCTGGCCGGCGAGCCGATCGACGAGCCGGTGGTCGGCTACGGCCCGTTCGTGATGAACAGTCAGCAGGAAATCGCCCAGGCGATGGAGGACTTCAACAGCGGCCGCTTCGGCCGCATGGGCTAAAGCGGCAGGGGCTGAGCCACAACCATTGGCAGCCCCACATAACAGGAGCTGCTTGCGCCCTGTAAAAGCCATTTTTATATAAAAAGTATATGGAAATAGCCAAATACATGCGCAAACAGCTCTGTTTTTGATTGCCCTCACCCGCTGCGCCAAGCCCAGCGCGGCGCAGGCGAAGCCGCTAGAATGCGTGCCAACCCCCATCCAGCCGCCGAGCGCCAAGGCCCGTCGGCTTTTTTTTACCCCCACGCCCTCTTCCCCTGGTGACTGCCATTGCCGCCCCTGCGGGCGATCCTCTCGTTGAGCTGCGCGACGTGACCTTTGGCTACGACGGGCAGCGCGTGGTGCTCAGCCACCTGTCGCTCACCGTGCCGCGCGGCAAGGTCACGGCGCTGATGGGCGCGTCTGGCGGCGGCAAGACCACCGTGCTGCGCCTGATCGGCGGACAGCAGCGCGCGCAGGCCGGGCAGGTGCTGCTGGGCGGCAAGGACGTGGGCGCGATGGACGAGGCGCAGCTATACGCCGCGCGTCGGCGCATGGGCATGCTGTTTCAGTTCGGCGCGCTGTTCACCGACCTGAGCGTGTTCGAGAACGTGGCCTTTCCCCTGCGCGAGCACACCCGCCTGCCCGAGGCGCTGATCCGCGACATCGTGCTGATGAAGCTCGCTGCCGTGGGCCTGCGCGGCGCGCGCGATCTGATGCCCGCGCAAATCTCCGGCGGCATGGCGCGGCGCGTGGCGCTGGCGCGCGCCATCGCGCTCGACCCCGAGCTGGTGATGTACGACGAGCCGTTCGCCGGGCTTGACCCCATCTCGCTGCACACGGCAGCCGCGCTGATCCGCAAGCTCAACGACGCGCTGGGCATCACCAGCATCGTGGTCTCGCACGACGTGGAAGAAACCTTCCAGATCGCCGACCAGGTGATCGTGCTGGCCGACGGCCAGGTGGCCGCGCAGGGCACGCCGGACGAGGTGCGCGCCAGCGACAACCCGCTGGTGCGCCAGTTCGTGGGCGCAGACGCCGACGGCCCCGTGCGCTTTCACTACCCCGGCCCCACGGTGGAGCAGGATTTCGGCATCGAGGAGGCGGCGCGATGAGCTGGTGGCGCCCCGCCGACGTGGGCTTTGCCGTGCGCGCCAAGCTGGCCGACATGGGCTACGCCGCGCGCTTTTTCTGGCGCCTGGTGACGCTGGCCGGCCCCACGTTCAAGCGCTTTGCGCTGGTGCGCGAGCAGATTCACTTTCTGGGCAATTACTCGCTGGCCATCATCGCCGTCTCGGGCCTGTTCGTGGGCTTCGTGCTGGCCCTGCAGGGCTACAACATCCTGCAGCGCTACGGCTCGTCCGAAGCCGTGGGCCTGATGGTGGCGCTGAGCCTGCTGCGCGAGCTGGGGCCGGTGGTCACGGCGCTTTTGTTTGCCGGGCGTGCGGGCACCTCGCTCACGGCCGAGATCGGGCTGATGAAGGCGGGCGAGCAGCTCAGCGCCATGGAGATGATGGCCATCGACCCGGTGCGCCGCATCGTTGCGCCGCGCTTTTGGGCCGGCGTCATCGTGGTGCCGCTGCTCACGGCGGTGTTCAACGCCGTGGGCATTCTGGGCGGCTGGGTCGTCAGCGTGCCGATGATCGGCGTCGACCCTGGCGCGTTCTGGAGCCAGATGCAAGGCGGCGTGGACGTGTGGGCAGACCTGGGCAACGGCGTGCTCAAGAGCATGGTGTTCGGCACCGCCGTCACCTTCGTCGCGCTGCTGCAGGGCTACATGGCCCGGCCCACCGCCGACGGCGTGGCGCGCGCCACCACGCGCACCGTGGTCATGGCCTCGCTGATGGTGCTGGGGCTGGACTTCATCCTCACGGCGCTGATGTTCACGATATGACACTCCCCCGGAATGACCTCCCCCCTGAGTCGCCTTCGGCACCTTCCCCCCTGAGGGGGGACGCCGCTGGTCGCCGGGGGAACCCCGGCTCGGGCGGCCGCTGGCATGGCCTGCTCCGCGGCCATCTGACAAGAACTTGAGAAACCATGCAACGATCCAAAAATGACCTCTGGGTAGGCCTGTTCGTGATGATCGGGCTGGCGGCGCTGGTGTTTCTGGCGCTGCAATCGGCCAATCTGCTGAACCTGAACCTGCAACGCGGCTACCGCGTCACGGCCAGCTTCGACAACATCGGCGGCCTGAAACCCAGGGCTGCCGTGCGCAGCGCCGGGGTGCTGGTGGGGCGCGTGACCAGCATCGGCTTCGACGACGAGCGCTTTCAGGCCAGCGTGGCGCTGGAGCTGGACCCGCGCTACCAGTTCCCCAGCGACAGCAGCCTGAAAATCCTCACCAGCGGCCTGCTGGGCGAGCAATACATCGGCATCGAGGCCGGCGCGTCCGATCAGAACCTGGCCGCCGGCGCGCACGTCACCACCACCCAGTCCGCCGTGGTGCTGGAAAACCTCATCAGCCAGTTCCTCTACAACAGCGCGGCCGGCGGTGCTTCGGGCAGCGGCGCAAAATGACCAGCCAAACAACAAGAAGCCAAGCGACCCAAGCCATGAAACCGTCTTCGCCAGGTGCCAGCCAGCGCCTTCACATCGCCGCCGCCACCGCCGCGCTGGCCCTGCTCACCGGCTGCGCCAGCGGCCCCCATGCCGACCCGCGCGACCCGCTGGAGCCCTACAACCGCCGCATGATGCGCTTCAACGACGCCGTCGACACCGCCGTGCTGCGCCCCGTGGCCACCGCCTACCGCGACGCCGTGCCCCAGCCCGTGCGCACCGGCGTGGGCAACTTCTTCGGCAACCTGGGCGACGTCTGGTCCATGGTCAACAACGTGCTGCAGGCCAAGCCCGAAGGCGCGCTCAGCTCGTTCTGGCGCGTGGTCATCAACACCACCTTCGGCCTGGGCGGCGTGCTCGACCCCGCCACCGAGATGCGCCTGCAGCGCCACCGCGAAGACTTCGGCCAGACCCTGGGCCACTGGGGCGTGCCCCCCGGCCCCTACCTCGTGCTGCCGCTGCTGGGCCCCTCCACCCTGCGCGACACCGCCGCGCTGCCGGTGGACGTCTACGGCAACCCGCTGGGCTATTACGACCACATCCGCGTGCGCAACACGCTCGTCGGCCTGAACGTCATCCAGACTCGCGCCAGCCTGCTGAGCACCACCGACTTCCTGCAAGCGGCGGCGCTGGACGAATACAGCTTCCAGCGCGACGCCTTCCTGCAAAAACGCCGCAACGAGGTCTACGACGGCAACCCGCCGCAAGACGACGAGCGCTACGACCTGGACGAGGAAGACCCGCCCCCGGCCGACCCCGCCCCTGTCTCATCCCTCACGCCCGAAAGCGCCGAAGCACCCGCCGCCGCCGAAGACACCGCCACCGCCCCGCCAGACGAGACACCAGCGCCGGGCCAGGCCCCGGCGCACAACCTGTAACAGGCGCGGCGAAACCGGGGCCGCGCCCCGACGCTCCAAGCTACACCCCGGCGGCGCTTGCAGCGTCCCATCCCCACGGACACACTCCGCGCCGCCCGCCGGCGCGCACACAGAAGGGCTTTCCCGCATGCACACCCCCCAACGCCGCACCCTCTTGCGCCTTGCCGCCACCGCGCTGGTCGTCGCCGCCGCCCCCTGGGCGCACGCCGCCGACGAAACGCCCAACGCGATGGTCACGCGTCTGTCCACCGAGCTGCTGAACACCGTCAAGGCCGACAAGACCATGCGCGAGGGCGACATCAACCGCATCATGTCGGTGGTGGACGCGCAGATCATGCCCAACGTCAACTTCACCCGCATGACCGCCTCGGCCACCGGCCCGGCCTGGCGCCGCGCCACGCCCGAGCAGCGCCAGCAGCTGCAGCAGCAGTTCAAGACCCTGCTGGTGCGCACCTACGCCGGCGCGCTCAGGCAGGTCAACAACCAGTCCATCGAGGTGCTGCCCATGCGCGGCCAGCCCACCGACCCCGAAGTGGTGGTGCGCACCCTGGTGCGCGGCCAGGGCGACCCGGTGCAGGTCGACTACCGCATGGAGCGCACCCCCGGCCAGGGCAACGGCTGGAAAATCTACGACCTGAACGTGATGGGCGTCTGGCTGGTCGACAACTACCGCCCGCAGTTTGCCCAGCAGATCAACGCCGGCGGCATCGACGCGCTCATCAAGTCGCTTGCCGAGCGCAACGCTGCCAACGCCACCAGCTGACCGACCGCCCCATGCTCGTGCTGCCCGCCGAACTCACCCATGTGCAGGCCCGGACCTGCCTGAACATGCTGCTGGAGACCGCCCGCGCCGAGAAAGACCCGCTGGCGCTGGTAGACGCCAGCGCGCTGGCGCGCTTTGACTCATCGGCCCTGGCCGTGCTGCTGGCCTGTCGCCGTGAGTGCCTGCACGACAGCAGGCAGTTTGCCGTGCATGGGCTGCCGCCCCGCCTGCGCGAGCTGGCCACGCTCTACGGCGTGGCCGAGCTGCTGCCCGATCACGCGGCGGGTGCTGCGGCCTGACATCCACGCAGGCGGCAGCGCCGTAAAATCCGGCGCCTCATGCCCGCCATCTCCTTTCAGTCGGTCAGCAAGGCGTATCCCGCCGCTGGCAAACCCGGCTCCCCCCCCTTCAAAGCCCTTGACAACGTCAGCTTCGACATCGAAGAAGGCGAATTCTTCGGCCTGCTCGGCCCCAACGGCGCGGGCAAGACCACGCTGATCTCCATCCTCGCAGGCCTGGCGCGCGCCAGCGCGGGCAGCGTCAAGGTGCACGGCTTCGACGTGCAGGCCGACTACGCCGCCGCGCGCAGGCATCTGGGCATCGTGCCGCAAGAGCTGGTGTTCGACCCCTTCTTCACCGTGCGCGAGGCGCTGCGCTTTCAGTCCGGCTACTTTGGTCTGCACCACAACGACGACTGGATCGACGAGCTGCTCACCGGCTTAGGGCTGGCCGACAAGGCCAAGGCCAACATGCGCCAGCTCTCCGGCGGCATGAAGCGCCGCGTGCTGGTGGCGCAGGCGCTGGTGCACAAGCCGCCCGTCATCGTGCTGGACGAGCCCACGGCGGGTGTGGACGTGGAGCTGCGCCAGACGCTGTGGCAGTTCGTCGCCGGCCTCAACCGCCAGGGCCACACCGTGCTGCTGACCACGCACTATCTGGAAGAAGCCGAAGCGCTGTGCCAGCGCATCGCCATGCTGAAAAAAGGCCAGGTGATCGCGCTGGAAAAAACCAGCACCCTGCTGGCCAACGCCACCGCCAGCATGCTGCACTTCAAGACCGACAGCGCCCTGCCCCCCGCGCTGGCCGCGCAGGCGCGCGTCACAGGCCGCATCGTCGAGCTGCCCGCCTACGCCGCCGACGACGTCGAGCGCCACCTCATCACGCTGCGCGAAGCCGGCGTGCGCGTGGAAGACCTCGAAATCCGCAAGGCCGACCTGGAAGACGTGTTCATCACCATGATGAGCGGCACCGCCGAAGCCCCCGCCCCCGCAGGCCGCGCCGACGCGGTGGAGTCCGTGCCATGAACACGCCCCGCCCCCCGCACCCCCCGCATCTCGCCGCCGTGCCCGCCACCGCCGACGGCTGGAAGATGCTGCTGAAAAAGGAAGTGCTGCGCTTTTGGCGCGTGGCCTTCCAGACCGTGGCCGCGCCCGTGCTCACCGCCGTGCTCTACCTGATGATCTTCGGCCACGTGCTCGAAGGCCGCGTGGAGGTCTACCCCGGCGTGGGCTACGTCGCCTTTCTCGTGCCCGGCCTGGTGATGATGAGCGTGCTGCAGAACGCCTTTGCCAACAGCGCGTCCAGCCTGGTGCAAAGCAAGATCATGGGCAGCCTGGTGTTCGTGCTGCTCACGCCCCTGTCGGCCTGGCACTGGTTCATCGCCTACGTGGGCGCGGCCATCGCGCGCGGCCTGCTGGTGGGGCTGGGCGTGTACGCCATCACTTTGCTCTATGCCCCGCCCCAGGCCGCCGCGCCGCTGTGGATCGTGGTCTTCGCGCTGCTGGGCGCGGCCCTCATGGGCGTGCTGGGCCTGCTGGCCGGGCTGTGGGCCGACAAGTTCGACCAGATGGCCATGTTCCAGAACTTTCTCGTCATGCCCATGACCTTTCTGGCCGGCGTGTTCTATTCCATCCACTCGCTGCCCACCGTGTGGCAGACCTTGAGCCACCTCAACCCCTTCTTCTACCTGATCGACGGCCTGCGCCACGGCTTCTTCGGCGTGAGCGACGTCTCGCCCTGGCTCAGCCTGGCCGTGGCCGGCAGCGCCCTCGTCGCCGTCTCGGCCCTCACGCTGCACCTGCTGCGCACCGGATACAAACTCAGAGGTTGAGCGTTCGGCGTTGAGCGCCGGGCGTGAAGCCCTCCCCGCTCAAGGCCCAACGCTCAACGCCCAACCAAAGAAATGACCGCCGACCAACTCCAAACCCTCATCGCCGCCGGCCTGCCCTGCGAGCACCTGCACGTCGAAGGCGATGGCCGCCACTGGTTTGCCACCATCGTCTCGCCCGCCTTCGAAGGCAAACGCCCCATCGCCCGCCACCAGCAGGTGTATGCCACGCTGGGCGAGCGCATGAAAACCGACGAGGTACACGCCCTGTCCATGAAAACCCTCACCCCCGCCGAATGGCAGAGGCAACAGGCCTCATGAAAAATATAGCTGCTTGCGCACGCTTAAATTCATTTTTAGGACGTTTTATATCTGAAAACGTTTAAATACGTGCGCAAGCAGCTACTATTTTCTGTTATCTTTTAACACCCAAGTCGCCGGAATCACGCCAAGGAAACCCCGTGAAACTCTGCGACTTTTGCGAAGCCCTTTGCGCTTTTTGCGTTCAAAAGCATTTCGCCCCCGTTCCCTTCACAAGCCCATGGACAAGATCCTGATCCGCGGCGGCCGCCAGCTGAAAGGCGACGTCACCATCTCCGGTGCCAAGAACGCCGCCCTGCCCGAGATGTGCGCGGCCCTGCTCACCGCCAAGCCCGTCAAGCTCATCAACGTGCCGCGCCTGCAAGACGTGCGCACCATGCGCCGCCTGCTCGACAACATGGGCGTGACCACCGAAACCCACGGCGACCGCGGCGGCATGTCCTTTCACGCGCCCGACGGCCTCACGCCCGAAGCGCCCTACGAGCTGGTCAAGACCATGCGCGCGGCGGTGCTCGTGCTCGGCCCGCTGCTCGCGCGCTTTGGCCACGCCAAGGTCAGCCTGCCCGGCGGCTGCGCCATCGGCTCGCGCCCAGTCGACCAGCACATCAAGGGTTTGCAAGCCATGGGCGCGCTCATCGACGTGGAACACGGCTACATGCTCGCGCGCCTGCCTGAGGGGCAGACCCGCCTCCAAGGCGCGCGCATCACCACCGACATGGTCACCGTCACCGGCACCGAAAACTTCCTCATGGCCGCGTGCCTGGCCGAAGGCGAAACCGTGCTCGAAAACGCCGCGCAAGAGCCTGAAATCGTCGACCTCGCCCACATGCTCACCCAGATGGGCGCGCGCATCGAAGGCGCTGGCACCAGCCGCATCCGCATCCAGGGCGTCGATCAACTGCACGGCTGCGAACACGAAGTGGTGGCCGACCGCATCGAAGCCGGCACCTTCCTCTGCGCCGTGGCCGCCGCCGGTGGCGACGTCACCCTGCACCACGCCTGCGCCCACCACCTCGACGCCGTGGTCGAAAAACTGCGCGAAGCCGGTGCCGAAATCGAAGCCATCGGCCCCGGCGAATGTGAAGGCACCCCAAAGGCACACGCCATCCGCATCCGCAGCTTAGGCGGCCGCGCCATGAAAGCGCAAAGCTTTCGCACCACCGAATACCCCGGCTTTCCCACCGACATGCAGGCGCAGTTCATGGCCCTCAACTGCGTGGCCACAGGCTCGAGCATGGTCACCGAAACCATCTTCGAAAACCGCTTCATGCACGTCAACGAACTCGTGCGCCTGGGCGCGCAAATCCACGTCGATGGCCGCACCGCCATGATCGACGGCGTGCAGCAATTGAGCGGTGCCACCGTCATGGCCACCGACCTGCGCGCCTCGGCATCGCTCGTCATCGCCGGCCTGGTGGCCGACGGCGAAACGCTCGTCGACCGCATCTACCACCTCGACCGCGGCTACGACCAGATGGAAGAAAAGCTGCGCGGCATCGGGGCGGACATCGAGCGGCTCAGTTGAGCACAATCAAAATGAATCGCGACTACGCCACATTCCCAGACGACGATAACGGGGATGTCCTTTGGCGCATGGCGCAAGACGGCGACAACCTGGGTAAGCACCGAGAGGTCGACTTCGCAGTCATATTCGCCGACGAGTCCAGTGCTCGGAAGTTTGCTAATCAGGTGCAGCAGAATGCGGACAAGGTTTCGGTCGATTGCTACGAGGGCTATCCCGAAATGCCGTGGGAAGTCTTGGTGCACGTCGTTTTGCCGCCCACCCATGCGGCTATCACCGCCTATGAAGCCGAATTGCAAAGTCACGCCGAACTCCTGGGTGGCCGAAATGATGGCTGGGGCAGTTTCCAGCAGGACTGACATCTATTAAAGAGCGCAGCATGATCACCCTCGCCCTCTCCAAAGGCCGCATCTTCGACGAAACCCTGCCCCTGCTGGACGCTGCCGGCATCGAGGTGCTGGAAGACCCCGAAACCTCGCGCAAGCTCATCCTGCCCACCAACCGCGCCGACGTGCGCGTGGTGCTGGTGCGCGCCACCGACGTGCCCACCTACGTCGAATACGGCGGTGCCGACCTGGGCGTGACGGGGTTCGACACGCTGATCGAACACGGTGGCGCGGGCCTCTATCAACCGCTGGACTTGCAAATCGCCAAGTGCCACATGGCCGTGGCCGCGCGCGAGGGCTTTGACTACGCGAAAGCCGTGCGCCAGGGCAGCCGCATCACCGTCGCCACCAAATACACCGCCATCGCGCGCGACTTCTTCGCCGAAAAAGGCGTGCACGTCGACCTCATCAAGCTCTACGGCAGCATGGAGCTGGCCCCGCTCACCGGCATGGCCGACGCCATCGTCGACCTGGTCAGCACCGGCAAAACCCTCAAGGCCAACCACCTGGCCGAGGTCGAGCACATCATGGACATCAGCGCGCGCCTGGTCGTCAACCAGGCCGCGCTCAAACTCAAGACGGCGCCGATCCGGCGGATCATTGATGCGTTTTCGGCCGCCATTGGCGCGCCGGCTTGAGGGCAGGCGGCCTCTGGTGTGGCCGCCGCCGGGCTTATCTGCCGTTGCCTCTCATCATGTCGATGACCCTGCCGGTGTAGCCGTCGCGGACGTATTTCATCCAAGCGTCATGCTCCAATGGCCCGGTGAAATCAAGGTTGTGGGGCTTGCAGTACCGATCCAGAACCAAAGCCTCCATATCCATCAAGGCGGGTACGCGCTGCTCGCCCAACAGCGGGCTGATGAGCACCACGCGCCGTGCGCTGAACATGGGTTGACTCCCCAGGCTGGCAGGATCCATGTCCAGCCCCCCGCGCCACTCGCTGCGCCCGGCCATGATGATCTGCCCCAGCAGCGTGGCCACGTCCAGCACCACGCTGAAGATGGCATCGTCGCCCGTGCGCTCGCTCACTACCCAGCAACTGTCCTGTGTGTGCTCTGGTCGATAAGGCTCGCCCGGCCAGCAGTCGCGCGTCCAGTCGATCAGCTGCGCCACCAGATCCTTGGCCTCGTCCAGCGACTGCACGGGCGCTTCGCTCAACGTCAGCCCGGTTTCGGCGACCAGGCGCAAGGCGGCCAGCCGTTCAGGCAGGGTCTGCTTGAACCAGTCCAGGTTCTGCTGCGCCTGCTCGGGCGTCAGGTGCCATCCCGGCCCGCGATGCGGCGGCACATGGGCGGGGTAGCGGGCCAGCACCTGGCGGAAGGCGGCCTGGCGGTCGGGTGCGGGCACCTGCGGCACGGGTCGAAGGGAGAGATGTTTTTTCAGCCAGTCGAGCATGGTGATGCGCTGGGAGCGTCAAGCCCGCTTGCCGTCGATCAGGTCGATTTCTCGCCCTGTGTAGCCATCGCGGACGTGCACCATCCAACTGTCGTACTCCATTGATCCCTGATAGTGGAAGCTACGCGGGTTGCGGTAACGAGACACCACCAGTGACTCCATATCCATCAAAGTCGAGATGCGCCGCTCGCCCAACAGGGGGCTGATGAGCACCACGCGCCGTGCGCTGAACGTGGGTTGACTTCCCAGGCTGGAAGGATCCATGTCCAGCCCCCACCGCCATTCGCTGCGGCCCGTCCGGATGGTCTCGCCCAGCAGCGTGGCCACATCCAGCACCATGCTGAAGATGGCATCGTCACCCGTGCGATCGCTCATGGCCCAGTAGTCGTAGTCGTGCAGGTGTTCGCGGCGGTAAGGCTCGTCGGGCCAGCAGGCGCGTGTCCAGTAGATCAAGCGTGCCACCAAGTCTTCGGCCTCGTCCAGCGATTGCACGGGCGCGCCGCTCAATGTCAGTCCCGTTTCGCCCGCCAGCGCGCGCAACGCGGCCAGCCGCTCGGGCAGAGTTTGTTTGAACCAATCCAGGTTCTGCTGCGCCTGCTCTGGCGTCAACTGCCGACCCCAGCCGCGATGCGGTGGCACATGCGCGGGGTAGTGCGCCAGCGCCTGTCGAAACCTAGCCTTGAGGTCTGGCTTGGCCACTGTGGGAGCTGGTTTTAGGGTGAACTGTTTTTTCAGCCAATCGAGCATGGAACCTTGTTTGCAGCGGATAGGGCGTCAGAACCAGCTTTTAACCGCGTTGAACACGCCCGACACCACGGCTTCGCCAGCCAAACCGCCCACGATGCCGCCTACCACACCGCCAATCACGGTGCCCACGCCCGGCACCACTGAGCCCAGTGCCGCACCCGCAGCTGCTCCGGCCCAAGCACCGCCAGCGCCACCGGCCAAGCCCGCGACCTTGCCCACGGTGTTGACGCCGACCTTGTTGCCATCGGCCTGGTAAGCGCTGCCGATCTCGAAGGCGCTGATGACGGCACCCACGGGGCGCGCAATCTTGCCCACTACCTGCGCCGCCCGGCCCGCCTGCACCCATTTGCCGCCTTGATCGAGTGTCGCAGTGCCCTGTGCATGTAGCTGGTGGCCGCGCGTCTGCGCGGCGGGTGCCTCGGTGCGATGCTGAGCGAGCACGGCGGCGTCCTTGTCCACCTGCATGCGGACGTTGGAGCCTTGCGCCGTGCCAGGCAGGCCATTTTTGCCTACCTTGGATTCGATGCGAATTTCTTCCGACAGCGTGGGATGGCCCACGTTCTTGGTAGCCAGAATGTCCACCTCGCGTTTGCCCAATGGGGTGTCCACCATGACGTTCTGCCGCACGGTGTAGCCCTTGGCGCGCAGCTCATCGGCCAAAGCGTTTTCAGCGACCTTGCCGTTGTGGTTGTTGATCTTGTTGGGGTCAACGCCGGCCTGCCTTGCTTCACCCGCGTTGGCAATCGAGCCAGCATGCCTTGGTTTTACCCCGTCGCTGTTGTGTTGAATGCCTTTGCTGTTCAGGTAGTCAATCAAAGGCTTGCTGGGCACGCCTTTGCCGGTGACCGCCGATTTTGAAAACTCCCAATGCTGCGAAAACTGCGCCGGATACCGCGTGAAGATATTCGCGCTCTCCGACAGCAGCGTGCGCCCGCGCGCCAGGCTTTCGGCACCGCGTTGGGTCAGCGTGCTGCCTTGCCCCACCAGTCCTTGTCCGGTGCCCCAGATGATGCCCCCAGCAGAGGGGAGATCGTTCTGTCGCCTGCTGCTGGCAGCGTCGGGAGTTTGCCCTTCGCGGCCCGGGATCAAGGCGTGCTGCGGGCGTGGCGCATCGCTCAGCAGGCGCTGGCGTTCACCTGCATCGGCCAGCCGCCAGCGCAGTGTGTCCACATGCGCGGGCGCGGGGCGCGACATGAGGTCTTCGGAGGCGGTGGGCTGGCGGGCACCCCCGCTGGCGTGAACGGAATCGATGCGCATGACAGGTTCCCCTGGAGCAAAGCCATGCGCACATCGTGCAGAAAAAGCCGCGAAACCGCCATCCGTATCGTTACCAGCGGGCCATCGCGCACCCCCTGGGGGACTACCTATGTCGCAGCGCCAGCGTCACCCAGTCAGCGCCACGCTTTCCAGCAAGGGGCCAAGCACGCGGTTGGATTGCGCAGTGTCGCGGCAGTCGTAGTCGTGAAAGCTGGCGCGCAGCACCAGCGGGGGCTGGGCGATCAGGCGGCAGATGACGCGGTAGTGGCGCGCCTGCTCCAGGCTGTCCACCAAAGCCTCGCCGGGGCCGGTGGCGTGCGGTGCGTGCGCCCAGGCGTGTTCCGGCATGGCGTCGAGGTTTCGGCATTCGGCTTGCACGAATTCGTCCACCACGTCATTGGCCGCGCGCTGCGCATCGCCCACATCCCACACGGCGATGTACAGGCCGTAGTGCCCGTCGGCCGATTCGAAATACGCCACGCCGTCGGGCGATGTGCGCAGGTGCCGCCAGTCGGCGGGCAGGCTCACGCGCCAGTCGGCTGTGGCGTATTGCTGGTGTGTCATGGTGGTGGGCTGGTAAAAGTTGCCGGGTGAGACAATGACCAATTGCCCGCCTTCTACTGGCCGGGCGCACCTGACTTTACCCGCCCTTTGTGGTGCCACGCCTGCCTCATGCCCCCGACCGCTGCCCCCCTTCGCCTGTCCACCACACAAGCCGATTTCGAGGTCCTTTTCAACGCCCGCCTGCACTGGAGCGCCGAGCAGGACGACGCCATCGAGCAGCGCGTCAAGGCCATCCTGGCCGACGTGCGCACGCGTGGCGACGCGGCGGTGCTCGACTGCACCGCGCGCTTTGACGGCTTGCAGGCAGAGAGCATGACCGAGCTGGAGCTGAAGCCAAGCGACTTCAAGGCCGCCTTCGACAGCCTGCCGCCCGCGCAGCAGCACGCCCTGCAAGAAGCCGCTGCGCGCGTGCGCCGCTACCACGAGTGGCAGAAAAAACAGGGCGGCGAAACCGCCACCTACCGCGACGAAGACGGCACCCTGCTGGGCCAGAAGGTCACGCCGCTTGACCGCGTGGGCATCTACGTGCCCGGCGGCAAGGCGGCCTACCCCAGCAGCCTGATCATGAACGCCATCCCCGCCCACGTGGCCGGCGTGCAGGAAATCATCATGGTCGTGCCCACGCCAGTGCGCGGCAGCATTGCCACTGGTGGGTCAAAAGAGACTGCAGCGATTGATAAACCAGCGCAAACAGCTATCAATTCAGAAGCAAAAAACGAGCGTAACCCGCTGGTGCTGGCCGCCGCGCACGTGGCGGGCGTCACGCGCGCCTTCACCATCGGCGGCGCACAAGCCGTGGCCGCGCTGGCCTATGGCACGGCCACCATCCCGAAGGTGGACAAGATCACCGGCCCCGGCAACGCCTACGTCGCCAGCGCCAAGAAGCACGTGTTTGGCACCGTGGGCATCGACATGATCGCCGGGCCGTCAGAGATTCTGGTGCTGGCCGACGGCAGCACGCCGCCCGATTGGGTGGCGATGGACTTGTTCAGCCAGGCCGAGCACGACGAGCTGGCCCAATCCATCCTGCTGTGCCCCGACGCCGCCTACATCGACGCCGTGCAGGCCGCCATCGACCGCCTGCTGCCCACCCTGCCGCGCGCCGAGATCATCGCCAAAAGCCTCAATGGCCGCGGCGCGCTGATCCACACGCGCAGCATGCAAGAGGCGTGCGACATCTCCAACCGCATCGCGCCCGAGCACCTTGAAGTGAGCAGCCACGAGCCGCACCGCTGGGAGCCGCTGCTGAAACACGCCGGCGCGATCTTCCTGGGTGCCTTCACCAGCGAAAGCCTGGGCGACTACTGCGCCGGCCCCAACCACGTGCTGCCCACCAGCGGCACCGCGCGCTTTTCATCGCCCCTGTCGGTGTACGACTTCCAAAAGCGCAGCAGCCTCATCGAAGTCAGCGAAACCGGCGCACAAAAACTCGGCCACATCGCCAGCGTGCTGGCCCACGGCGAAGGCTTGCAGGCGCATGCGCGGGCGGCGGAGCTGCGCTTGCGTGCGTCAGACTGAGACGCTGATGCCGCCCAGATGCGTCGTGCCTGCGGCGCTACCGACGCCCCGCCGCCGCACAATGGCGGCATGCAACACATCGTCATCATCGGCGGCGGCGCCATCGGCAACAGCATTGCCTGCGCGCTGACCGAGCCTGAGCGCCAGCGGGCGCATCCTTGTGCGGTGACGGTGGTCGAGCGCGATGGCAGCTACGCGCGCGCTTCGTCGGCGCTGTCGGCCAGCTCCATCCGGCAGCAGTTTTCCACGCCGGTGAACATTGCCGTGTCGCAATACGGCATCGAGGTGCTGCGCCGCATGCCTGACATCGGGCTGCACGAAGGCGGTTATTTGTACTTGGCCACGCCTGCCGGCGAGCATGTGCTGCGCGACAAGCACACGGTGCAAAGCGCGCATGGCGCGGATGTGGCGCTGCTGGATCCCACACAGTTGCGCGCGCGCTTTGACTGGCTGAGCACCGATGGGCTGGCCCTGGGCGCGCTGGGCTTGTCGGGCGAGGGCTGGTTTGACGGCTACAGCCTGCTGCAAGCCTTTCGCGGGCAGGCGCGGGCGCAGGGCGCGCGCTTCGTACAGGCCGAGGCACTGGGGTTTGAGGGTGAAAAAGCCGATGCGCTTTTTCACATCAAGCGCGTCAAGCTATCAAACAATGAGCACCTGAGTGGTGACGTGTTCATCAACGCCGCTGGCCCCTGGGCGCGCGCGGTGGCGGCGTGGGCGGGCATCGACTTGCCGGTGCATGCGCGGCGGCGCACGGTGCTGTGCGTGAGCTGCCCCACACCGCTGCCGGGCTGCCCGCTGCTGATCGACCCCTCGGGCATCTGGCTGCGCCCCGAGGGCACGGGCTTCATCACCGGCTTTGCGCCGCAGGGCGATGATGCCGACGACCTGCCGCTGGATGCGCCTGAGCATGAAGCCTTCGAGGACTTCGTGTGGCCCACGCTGGCCGCGCGCATTCCGGCGTTCGAGGCGTTGCGCCTGCATGGCGCGTGGGCGGGTTACTACGAGATGAACAGCTTCGACCACAACGCCATCATCGGCCCGCACCCGGCCTGCGACAACCTGATCTTTGCCAACGGCTTTTCGGGCCACGGCCTGCAGCAGTCGCCTGCCGTGGGGCGCGGCGTGGCCGAATGGGTGACGACGGGCGCGTATCAAACGCTGGATCTGTCGCCGCTGGGCTGGCAGCGCGTGCTGCGCGGCGAACCGCTGCGCGAGTGGAACGTGATTTGAGCACCCGCCCGCGCTGGCCGGCCCGCCTGCAGGGGTTGACAGCCTGCGCATGACGAATGCGCAGGCCGAACCCCACCGGGCCATCGGCGGCTTCAGGCGCGGCTGCCTTGGCTGCATGGGCGGGCCCATGCCGGTCAAACCAGGCTGTCATGGCGGCCCGGCCCTGTGGTAGCGTGCGCGTGCGCGGCACCGTGCCCGCTCACATTCCTAAAGAAAGCGCAACATGGCCGCAGAAGGCAACACCAGCCAGCTCGTTGGCATCGTCACCCTGCTGGGCGCGGCGGTGGTGGCGGTGCCGGTTTTCAGGCGCATCGGGCTGGGCTCGGTGCTGGGCTATCTGGCCGCGGGGCTGGCGATCGGGCCGTTCGGGCTGGCGCTGGTGAGCGATCCGCAGACCATCCTGCACGTGGCCGAGCTGGGCGTGGTGATGTTCCTGTTCATCATCGGGCTGGAGATGAAGCCCTCGCATCTGTGGGAGCTGCGCGGGCAGATCTTCGGGCTGGGCAGCTTGCAGATCCTGGCGTGTTCGCTGCTGCTGACCATCGTCGGCATGGGGTTCGGCCTGAGCTGGCAGGTGGCGTTCGTGTGCGGCGCGGGCTTCGTGCTCACCTCCACCGCCATCGTCATGCAGGTGCTGGCCGAGCGCGGGGACATTTTGCAGCCGCGCGGCCAGCGCATCGTCTCCATCCTGCTGTTCGAGGACTTGCTGATCGTGCCGCTCTTGGCCGCGGTGGCCTTTCTGGCGCCGTCCGACGCGGCACTGGTGCCCTCCGAGACGCCGTGGCACCGCGTGGGCGTGGCGATGCTGTCGCTGGGCGCGCTGGTGGTGGCCGGGCGCTGGCTGCTGAACCCGCTGTTTCGCGTACTGGCGCGCTCGGGCGCGCGCGAGGTGATGACCGCCGCCGCGCTGCTGGTGGTGCTGGGCGCGGCGCTGCTGATGGAGCTGGGCGGTCTCTCCATGGCCATGGGCGCTTTTGTCGCTGGCGTACTGCTGTCCGAATCGACCTTTCGCCACCAGCTGGAGGCCGACGTCGAGCCCTTTCGCGGCCTGCTGCTGGGCCTGTTCTTCCTGGCCGTGGGCATGGCGCTGGACCTGGACGTGGTGGCGCGCAACTGGGTGCTCATCGTCAGCGGCGTGCTGGCGCTGATGGTGGCCAAGGCCGCCTGCATCTACGTGGTGGCGCGCGCCACCAAGAGCAGCCACCGCGACGCCATCGACCGCGCCATCATCATGGCGCAGGGCGGTGAGTTTGCCTTCGTGCTGTTTGCCGAGGCGCTGAAGCTGCGCGTCATCAGCCCCGAGGTCAACGCCAACATGACCGCCATCATCGTGCTGTCGATGGCCCTCACCCCGCTGGTGGTGGCCGTGCACAAGCGCTTCGTGCGCGAGCAGGCCCCCACCGCCATCGACGACCTGCAAGACGTGGACGCGCCCACCGGCGAGCTGCGCGGCAACGTGCTCATCATCGGCTTTGGCCGTGTGGGCCAGATCGCCAGCCAGGCACCGCTGGCGCGCGGCGCGCAGCTGACGGTGATCGACATCGACACCGAAGTCATCCAGACCGCCGCGCGCTACCTCAACTTCAAGGTCTATTACGGCGACGGCGCCCGCCCCGATGTGCTGCACGCCGCCGGCGCGCACCACGCCGACGTCATCCTGGTGTGCGTGGACAAGCCCGAAGCCGCCACCCGCATCGCCGAAAACGTGCGCAGCCAGTGCCCCAACGCGCGTCTGGTGGTGCGCGCCTTCGACCGCCAGCACGCGCTGGCGCTGGTCAAGATGGACGTGGACACCGTGGTGCGCGAAACCTTCGACGCTGCCCTGCACATGGGCGAAGAGGCCGTGCGCGCCATGGGTGCCACTGATCTGGAGGCACAGGAGATCACCGACGAAGTGCGCCGCCGCGACGCCGAGCGCTTTTCGCTTGAAATCGCCGGCAAGCCCTTTGCCGGCCGTGCGCTGGTGCTGGGCAACATCGACCAGATCGAGCCGCCGCCGCACAAGGGTGCGCCGGCCGAGCCCCCACCCCAAGCCACCTGAAACCCCAAGGAGACCTTGCATGACCGCCAGCGACCTGCCCGACGTCACCCTCAACGAAGCCGCGCACCGCTTCGAGCTGCACCTGGGCGACCACACCGCCGTCGAAGTGTTCGAGCGTTTTGACGGCGGCATCGCCTACCTGCACACCATCGTGCCCAAGGCGCTGGAAGGCCGGGGCGTGGGCAGCCGCCTGGTGCACCACGTGCTCGACTACGCCGCGCAAAACGGCCTGAAAGTGCGCCCCGATTGCCCGTTCGTGAAGGCGTACATCGACAAGCACCCCGAATACCAGGCCATCTCGCTGGCGCATGGCGCGCAGGTGGCACCATGAGCGCGCCCCTGCCCCGCCCCGAACGCACCCCGGCGCGCCAGGCCATCGTGGGCGAAGACACGCCCATCGCCCGCGCCCTGCCCCACCGCGCGCGCCGCATGGTCGGCGCGTGGTGCTTTCTCGACCACGCCGGGCCGGTGCAGTTTGCGCCCGGCCAGGGCATGCACGTGGGCGCGCACCCGCACATCGGCCTGCAAACCTTCACCTGGATGATCGAAGGCGAAGTGCTGCACCGCGACAGCCTGGGCCATGAGCAGGTGATCCGCCCCGGCCAGGTCAACCTGATGACCGCCGGGCGCGGCGTCACCCACACCGAAGACTCGGTGCGCGGCGGCGAGCGCCTGCATGCCGCCCAGCTGTGGATCGCCCTGCCCGATGCCGAGCGCCACCGCGCACCCGACTTCTGCAACTACGCCCGCCTGCCCACGGCGCAGGTGGGTGGCTGGCAGGCCACCGTGCTCGCAGGCACCTCACTGGGCCACACCGCGCCCACGCAGGTCTACAGCCCGCTGGTGGGCATCGACTTCAGCGCCGAAGGCGCAGCCAGCACCACGCTGGCGCTGGACGCGGCCTTCGAGCACGGCGTGCTGGTGCTGCGCGGGCAGGCGCGCGTGAACGGCGAGGCGCTGGCACCGGGCGAGCTGCTGACCTTTGCCCCCGGCCACACCGCGCTGGAAATCGCCTGCGACGGCCCGGCCCAGCTGCTGCTGCTGGGCGGCGTGCCTTTTGAAGAGCCTGTGCTGCTGTGGTGGAACTTCGTCGCTCGCACGCAGCAGGAGATGGAACAGGCGCTGGCCGACTGGAACGCCAGCCCCAACCAGGGCGGGCGCTTCGGCACCGTGCGCCCTGGCAGCGAAGCCGCGCCTCTGGCCGCGCCCAGCCTGGATGGCGTGCGCCTGAAGTGAAATGACTTCGCTTCGCTCAATGACCGGCGCTGGCGCGCCATGACAAATGACAAGACAGCCATGCGGGCTGCTGTGCTTCGTCATTTGTCATGCGCTCGCCAGAGCGCCGTCATTCGTCATGTCGGATGACTCCGCTGCGCTCAATGACCGGCGCTGGCGCGCCATGACAAATGACGAAACCGCCATGCGGTCTGATGCGGTTGGTCATTTGTCATGCGCTCGCCAGAGCGCGGTCATTCGTCATGTCGGATGACTCCGCTGCGCTCAATGACTGGCGCTGGCGCGCCATGACAAATGACAAAACAGCCATGCGGGCTGCTGTGCTTCGTCATTTGTCATGCGCTCGCCAGAGCGCCGTCATTCGTCATGCCCTGCGGCAGGCGCAAGGCACGCCTTACAACACCGGCCCCACCGCCGCCAGCGCGTTGTTCCACATCCGCCGCCACCAGGGCCAGCCGCGCACGTCGTCCAGCGTCACGGGCACCGATTGCGCCATGTAGTGGCGCTGGCGCGCGGCCACGGCGTCGGTGGTGGTGGCGTCTTGCAGCAGCACGTTGTTTTCGTAGTTCAGGTCGAAGCTGCGCAGGTCGAGGTTGGTGGAGCCGATGAGGGTGATCTCGCCGTCCACGGTCAGCGTCTTGGCGTGCAGCAGGCCGCCCTTGAATTCGTGGATGCGCACGCCCGCCATCAGCAGCGTGGCGTAGGTGCTGCGGCTGGCGGCGGCCACCACCCACGAGTCGTTGCGCCGGGGCAGCACCATGTCCACCTGCACGCCGCGCCAGGCGGCGGCGCACAGCGCCTGCAGCACGGTGGCGTCGGGCACGAAATAAGGCGTGGTGATGGTCAGCCGCTGGCGCGCGGCAGCGATCAGCGTCACCACCAGCTGCGGCGTGGAGCGGCTGCGCTCGGTGGGGCCGTCGCCCACCACCTGCGCGGCAAAACCGCCTTCGGTGGGCGCTTGCAGCCGCTCGATGAAGGGCGCAATGCCCTCGCCCGTGGCCGCCATCCAGTCGCTGGCGAACAGCATCTGCGTTTGCGTGACGACGGGGCCTTGCAGGCGCAGCATGATGTCCACCCAGGGCGCGAAGCGGGCCTTGACGGCGAAGGCCTCGTCGGCGCAGTTCTGGCTGCCGCAGTAGGCGATGCGGCCGTCGATGACGGTGATCTTGCGGTGGTTGCGCAGGTCGATGCGGCTGGTGAGGATGACTTTCAGCGGGTTGTTGATGGGCAGCGCCACGGCCAGCTGCACGCCCGCCTCGCGCATCTGCCGCCACAGCGGCGAGCGGGTGAGCGCGCGCGAGCCGAGGCCATCGACCATCACGCGGCAGGCCACGCCCCGGCGCGCGGCGCGCATCAATGCCTGGGCCACGGCGGTGCCGGTGCCGTCGGCCAGCCAGATGTAGTAAAGCACGTGGATCTGCGCTTGCGCCGCGTCCATGTCGGCCAGCATGCGGGCGCGGGCGGCCGTGCCATCGGCCATCAGCTCGGCGTGGTTGCCGGGCACCGGCTCGAAGCCGTTGATGGACGCACCGTAGCGGAAGATGCCCTGCCAGCGCGGCGCGATCAGCTGCTCCACATGGCCGGGCGCGCCCAGCACGCGGGTCAGCTCGTCGTCGCTCGCCAGGTGCTCGCGGATGCTGTCGAGCACGCGCTTGTGGCCTTGCGCAATACGCCGGCCAATGTGCGCCTCGCCCAGCAGGTAATACATCGCCGCGCCCACGTAAGGCAGCAGCACCAGCACCATCAGCCAGGCCATGCGTGCGTCGGCGGCCAGGTTGTCGCGCAGCAGAATGCGCGCGCCAAAGACGGCCACCACACCGATGTGCAGGAGGGCGAGCAGGTCGGTCAGGCTGGTCATGGGCCTATTGTGGGCGCGACGGGTGGGAAGGTTCGGCGTTGGGCGTTGGCGTGGATACCGGAGCGGGCGCTTGGTCTTCCACACGCTCAACGCTCAACACTCAACCCTTCTGTGGCAGCATCGGCCCGCCATGTGCCGCGACACCGTTCCCTCCATCGACTGGCAAGCGCCCTGGTGGGCGCCGCTGCGCACGCCGGGGCCGCCCGCGCTGGCGCGCTGGCAGGCGGGTGCGGCGGTGGCCGATGCGCTGAACGCCACCGCCAACGTGCCTGTGCGCTTCGTGCCGCAGCACGCGCTGCCAGGCGGCGTGGCGTACGAGCAGTTCATCTACACCCGGCGCGCCGTGCCCACGCGCGACAACCTGCACGACTTTCTGAACGGCCTGGTCTGGTGCGCGTTTCCGCTCGCCAAGCAGCGCATGAACGCGCTGCAACACGCCGAGATCGCGCGCGACGGCGTGCGCGCCACGCGCGGGCCGGTGCGCGATGCGCTCACCGTGTTCGACGAAAACGGCGCCTTGCTGGCCGCGCCCGATGCGCTGTGGCAGGCGCTGGCCGCGCGCCGCTGGGCCGACCTGTTTGGCCCGTTGCGCCCGCTGTGGGGCCAGGCGCGGCTGTGGGTCTTTGGGCATGCGGCGCTGGAAAAACTGGTTTCACCTTATAAATCCATCACAGCGCACGTCCTTCCTACGCCAGAAGCTATCAAAACCATAAAAAATGCCGACCATTGGCTGGCCGACTGGCTCAGCGCCGACAAGCTGGTGCCCAAGCCCTTCGCGCCGCTGCCGCTGCTGGGCGTGCCCGGCTGGTGGGCGGCCAATGAAGAAGCCGCTTTCTACGACGACGACACGGTGTTCCGCCCAGCGCGGCGGCTGTAGCGCATGCACCCCCCAAAAGCCCGCAGCGGGAACACGCGCGGTTGAATCTGCTCCAATAGCCCCTAAATTCAGCCAACATGGCGTCTGCTGCGCTCAAGCAGCCGTCTTTTCTTGAGGGAACCCCCGATGACACGCATTCTGCTTTTCGTGATGACCAACATCGCCGTGATGGTGGTGGTGGGCATTGTCACCAGCCTGTTCGGCATTGGCCGCTACACCGGCACCAATACGGGCGAATTGATGGCTTTTTCGCTCATCGTCGGCTTTGCCGGCGCCACGATCTCGCTGCTGATGAGCAAGACCATGGCCAAGATGAGCATGGGCGTGAAGATCATCAACCAGCCGCAAAACGCCGACGAGGCCTGGATCGTCGAGACCGTGCGCAAGTTTGCCGACAAGTCCGGCATCGGCATGCCCGAAGTGGGCATTTACGAGGGCGAGGCCAACGCCTTCGCCACCGGCGCGTTCAAGAACTCGGCCCTGGTGGCCGTGTCCACGGGCCTGTTGCGCGGCATGACGCGCGAAGAGGTCGAGGCCGTGATCGGCCACGAAGTGGCCCACGTGGCCAACGGCGACATGGTGACCATGGCGCTGATCCAGGGCGTGATGAACACCTTCGTGGTTTTTGCCAGCCGCTTCATCGGCTCGCTGATCGACGGCTTTTTGCGCAAGGGCGACACCAGCAGCGGCCCGGGCATCGGCTACTACGTCAGCACCATCGTGCTCGACATCCTGTTCGGCTTTCTGGCCGGCATCGTGGTGGCCTGGTTCTCGCGCCAGCGCGAATTCCGCGCCGACCGGGGTGCCGCCCAGCTCATGGGCCAGCCGCAGTCCATGATCAACGCGCTGGCGCGCCTGGGCAACATGCACGCCCAAGGCCAGGACATGCCCAAGAACATGGCCGCCATGGGCATCGTGGGCAACATCGGCAAGCTGTTCGCCAGCCACCCGCCGATGGAAGAGCGCATCGCCGCGCTCAAGGCCCAGCCCGTCTGACGCACCGCCGCCAGCCAGCCCCGCACACCGTGGCCACCCGACGAGGGGGCCGCGGTTTTTTTGTGCCCCGCCGCTACACTGCCACCATCGCAACCCCACCCGACAGGACGACAGGACGACAGGCATGGAACTGCTTTCCATTGCAAACGGCGCGCTCACGCTGCACCGCGAAGGCGCTGCGCCACTGGACATCGAATCGCGCTTTGCGCGCGAGCTGATCGAGCGCGACGCCGCCAGCCGCCGCACCACGGGCTGGAAGCACGCCGAGCGCGAAGACGGCGGCGGCGGCATGCTCAGCGGCGCGCAGCTGTGGGGCCGACGCAGCGCCGCGCCCGACGCGCTGCCCCCGCCGCGCTTTCTGCACGCCTGCGCCGGGGGCGAGCCGGGCGTCATCTACTACCTGCTGGCCGTGGCGCGCAGCGTGGGCCTGTTTCGCTACCACGTCGATGAACAGCGCGAAGTGCGCCTGTTTCACCGCAGCAACGCGCCCCTGCTGGGCATGACCTTCGACGCCGACGCGCGCCGCCTCATCCTGGCCACCGCGCACATGGATGGCACGGCGCACCTCGACGTGTACGACGAGGACGGCAACCACAAAGGCAGCGTGACCGGCGGCGACTGCATCGACACCGCGCCCTCGCGCATCTGGGGCCTGCCCAACGCCGTGGTCTACCAGAGCACCGGCGTGGCGCGCCACCCGCAGGGCGGGCACGTGGTGGCGCTGGGCCACAGCGTGGTCAACCGCCTGAACTTCGCCACCGGCCACATCGACACCGTGCTGGAAGACCCCGCGCACGACTACGTGGCCCCGCGCGCCGGGCGCGACGGCGCGCTCTACGCCATCCGCCGCCCGGTGGAAAAACCCGCGCACGAGCAGGCCGGCACGGCGCTGAAAGACACGGTGATGATGCCGCTGCGCCTGGGCAAGGCCGTGTTCGGCTACCTCAACTTCTTCTCGCAGGTGTATGGCAAGGAGCCGCTGCGCTCGGCCGGCGGCCCCCGCACGCCCGAGCTCGACCAGGACCTGGGCCAGATCTGGCTGCACGGCCGCCTGATCGAGCTGCGCCGCGTGCGCTCCGCGCCCGACCACGACGGCGGGCTGGTGCCCGGCTCGTGGCAGCTCGTCGTCATCCCGCCCGGAGAGCGCCAGCCCCGCGTGCTGGCCACCCACGTCGCCAGCTTCGACCTGGGCGCGGGCGACACGCCCGTCATCACCAACGGCTACGACATCAGCCAGCTCCACAACGGCCAGCGCCAGCGGCTGGCACGGCGCGAGCTGGTGGAGTCGGTGGCGGTGCTGGGGTGAGTGGAACCGGGACCGCCGAACTGCCTCATGCCAAGGACGCAAAGGATTCGCGAAGGAGGCGAAAGAAAGTCAAAAAAGTGAGCTTCTTGCGTATGTTTTAAAACATTTTCAGATACATTTGTATGTGAAAACCTTTTAAATCGTACGCAAGCAGCTCATTTTTTATGCATATAGCCAATCCCATACATAAGCCGATAGGCGTTTTGGCTGTTGGCCCCTTCCCCCGTTGGGGGAAGGCTGGGATGGGGCCAACCACCTTCGATGAATCCACCGTGGCTAGCCCCCACCCCAACCCCCCCCAGCGGGGGAGGGAGCAAGAGACGTCTGATTGTTTTTTTGCGTTCAGCGATATATCAAGGCACTTGCCGCGCGACACCTGCGGCCAATCCAAGCTGAACACCTTTTTCGTTTTTTGTCTTTTTCGCGTCCTTCGCGAATCCTTTGCGTCCTTCGCGTCCGGCTGTTTTATCCCGCACCACGCAGCACCGCCCGCGCCACCGCCTCGCCCACCCTGATGCCGTCGATACCCGCCGACAGAATGCCGCCCGCGTAGCCCGCGCCTTCGCCTGCGGGGTACAGGCCGCGCACGTTCAGGCTTTGCAAATCGTCGCCCCGGCGGATGTGGACGGGGCTGGAGGTGCGCGTTTCCACGCCCGTCATCACCGCATCGGCCATGTCGTAGCCCTTGACCTTGCGGCCAAACACCGGCAGCGCCTCGCGCATGGCGGCGGTGGCAAAGGCGGGCAGCGCGGCATGCAGGTCGCACCAGTGCACGCCGGGTTGGTAAGACGGCAGCACCTCGCCCGGCCCGCTGCTGGGCTGCTGCGCCAGGAAGTCGCCCACGCGCTGCGCGGGCGCGGCGTAGCTTTCGCCACCCAGCTGGTAAGCGCCCGACTCCAACTGCCGTTGCAGCACGATGCCGGCCAGCGGGTGCGCCTGGTCTGCGGGCAGTGATTCGGCGCCGAAGGATTCGCCCAGCGCGTCGACGAAAGCCGCCGCGTCGCGCGGAAAGTCGGCCGGGTCGATGCCCACCACCAGGCCGGCGTTGGCGTTGCGCTCGTTGCGGCTGTACTGGCTCATGCCGTTGGTGACCACGCGGCCTGCCTCGCTGGTGGCGGCCACGACGGTGCCGCCGGGGCACATGCAAAAGCTGTAGATGGCGCGC
Organism: Pseudomonadota bacterium; assembly: GCA_030538605.1. GTDB lineage: Bacteria > Pseudomonadota > Gammaproteobacteria > Burkholderiales > Burkholderiaceae_C > Ottowia. The sequence continues at coordinate 2,728 of JAUNTQ010000038.1, read as the reverse complement.
CCGTTGCCCGCGTGGTGTACCAGCTTGTAGTCGGCCGCGCCCAGCAGCGGGTGGCCCGCGTGGCGGCCCCAGCGCGCGCGGTCGATCACGCCCTGCGGGTGCTCGATGCGCACGCCAATCGAAAACGGCTTGGCCACCATGTCCAGGCCGCGCCGGTGCAGCATGGCGAAGCTGTCGCGTGACGAATGGCCGAGCGCCAGCACAACGTGGCGCGCGGGCAGCTCGTAGCGTTCGCCGTTTTGAAGGTCTTCGACCACCAACGCTTGCAAGGCAGGCGCTAGCAGCTCTTTATTCAATAGCACATCCACCACACGCTGCTGAAAGCGGATCTCGCCGCCCAGCGCCGTGATCTGCGCGCGCAGGTTTTCCACCACCTTCACCAGCTTGAAAGTGCCGACGTGCGGATGGGCGACGTAGAGGATTTCTTCCGGCGCGCCAGCGGCGACGAATTCAGCCATCACCTTGCGGCCCAGAAAGCGCGGGTCGCGCACCTGGCTGTAGAGCTTGCCGTCGCTGAAGAGGCCCGCGCCGCCTTCGCCAAACTGCACGTTGCTTTCGGGGTCAAGCACGCCGCGCCGCCACAGGCCCCAGGTGTCCTGCGTGCGCTCGCGCACCGGCTTGCCGCGCTCCAGCACGATGGGTTTGAGGCCCATCTGCGCCAGCACCAGCGCGGCCAAAATGCCGCAGGGGCCAAAGCCGACGACGACCGGGCGCTCGCCCGCCCAATCCGCTGGCGCGGTGACGGGCGCACGCCAGGCCATGTCGGGCGTGGGCTGCACATGGGGATCGGCCTCGAAACGCGCCAGCAACGCAGCGGCCTGCGCAGGCTCGGCCAGTTCGACATCGACGATGTAGACGGCCAGCAAGTCGGCCTTGCGTGCGTCGAAGCTGCGCTTGAAGACAGTAAGGCGCGCAAGGGCGGCGGGGGGCAGCTGGAGTTTTTGCGCGGCAGCGGCCAGCAGGGCAGCTTCGGGCGCGTCGGCCTGCGCCAGCGGCAGGCGGAGTTCACTGAGACGGATCATGGCTTGTGTCGATCAAGCAAACAAAGGGCCAGCATCATAGACAGCCCGCCGCTTCGCAGGTGCGGGAAATCTAGAATCGCCACTGGGGCATCCATGTCGGTACATGGAAGCACACTGCCGTTTTGGGGCGGCGACACACTTCACAGGGAGATCCAAAAAATGAACGTTTCAAACCATGCCGCTGCATACCGCCACGCGCTTGCGGCTACCGTGCTGGGCTTGGCTTGTGCGCCGGCACTGGCGCAGAACGTGCTGTTTCTGTCCACGGCAGAAACGAACGGCGGGAACCTCGCCGCCGTGAACAACGCGAAGAATGCGTTCAACGCCGAATGGACAAGCCGCAACCCCGCCCCTGCCGCGAACAGCTTCGTGGACGGCGCGGGCCGACTCTCCAGCGCCACCGATTCGCTGACGACCGACCTGGCCGATGCCAAACTGGTCGTGCTGGTCGGCGTGGTTGCCGCCAACGCCACGCGCCTGCAGGAAGTGACCGCCGCCATGCAGAACCGCCCTGACCTGCTGGTGGTGGCCTTCATTGACGGCTGCTGCGGTGGTGCCAGCAACTTTCAGCACTTTCTGCCGGGCGTCAACACCCTGGTGCCCGATTGGGGCGGCATCGCGGCTTCGGGCCTGATCGCCCGCTACACCACGGCAGAGCTGAACACCGCCTCGCCCTACCAGGCATCCTTTGCCAATGCGGGGGTCGCCAACGTGTTCGGCGCCTGGTACGGCACGCTGGCCAACGTGCCCCCCGCCTACGCGCTCTACAGCGCCGCGCCGCGCGGCAACCCGCCGGGCCCCAGCGGCACCTACAGCATGTTCGTGCCGCAGCGCGCATCCAACGGCGGGGCGGGCGCGTGCCTGTTCCTGACCGCAGACGCCAGCCCTTTCGAAAACCGCACGGCTGCCAACCAGATCCCGGCCGACGGATCGCAGTACCGCAACCTGGCCACGGCATTTTTCAACGCCGCGTTCGACCCCAACGGCGCATGCGCGCAGCCAGCGGCTGGCGCACCCGACCTGGATGCGAGCCTGAGCGGCCCCGCCACGCTCACGGTGGGCACACCCGTCGACTACACCCTGACCGTGCGCAACACCGGCACGGCCGGCAGCACCGATGGCAGCGTCACGGTGACGCTGCCCGCAGGCGTGACGGTCGATCCGGCCTCGCTGCCCGCCGGGTGCACGGCGGCGCCGGGCGAACAAAGCTTCACCTGCGCCGCGCTGCCCGCCATCGCCGCAGACGACAGCACAACCATCGGCTTCAGGGCCACCGCCAGCGCGCCCATCGCCACGCCAGTGGACATCACCGCCACCATCGTCAGCGTGACCGGCGAGGTGACCACGGCCAACAACACCACGCTGCTGGGCATCACCGCCGACGCTGCCGTCACCGTGCCCGCCCAGGTGGCCCCCGTGCCCACGCTGGGCACATGGGGGTTGATCGCGTTGGGCGGTTTGCTGCCGTTGCTGGCCCGCCGCCGGCGCCGCTGATGCGGAGCGCTCGAACGCGGCGTGCCTGCGTGGCACCACGCCGGTGCCACGCGGCTTGTCTGGTTCAGAGGATGTAGCGCGACAGGTCTTCGTCGCGGCTGAGGGCCGCCAGGCGCTGGTCGACGAAGGTGGCGTCGATGGTGACGGTGCTGCCCTGGCGGCGGGTGGCCTCGAAGCTGACTTCTTCCAGCAGGCGCTCCATCACCGTGGCC
>JAUNTQ010000173.1 GCA_030538605.1 Pseudomonadota bacterium | reverse complement strand
CGCGCTCGATCCATTCGTCGGCCTCGCGGCGCGAGCACAGGCCCATGTCGGCCAGACGCTTGTTCAGGCGAACGGTGTCGCTTGCGGCAGGAGCATTCGCATCAGGCCGGGGGGCGCGGTGGAAGCGGGGGGCGTCGGTCATGAGGAGTGATTTAAAAACATAGCTGTTTGCGTAGGTTGTATGGCATTTCCAGTATTCATCCTATGAAAAATGAATACATGGAATACGCAAGCAGCTATTGTTATGTTGCTTCTGATGGGCTTGATGGGCCAAGTGTCGTTCAAATAAAAGAGGAGCTGCTTGCGTATGTTATTAAACATTTTCATATTCAAACAACATTGAAAATACTTTAAAATATACGCAAGCAGCTCCTTTTTTTGTCAAAACTCCGCCTGCCTCAACGCCGCCAGGTGGAGGATGCGCAGGCCGCCGTATTCGATGCGGATCAGCCCGCGTGCGGCCAGCTCGCGCAGTGCCTCGTTCACGCGCTGGCGCGACAGGCCCACCAGATAGGCCAGCTCCTGCTGCGTGATGCGCAGCACCCCGCCCACGCCGGGAAACAGCACCGGGTTGACCAGCGCCGCCAGGTTGCGCGCCACGCGCTGCTCGGGGCTGGGGGTGCGGTCGGCCTCGATGGTGGTGATGAAGTGCGCCAGCCGCTCGTTGAGCTGGTTCATCACGAAGCGGTTGAAGCCCAGCGAGTGGTCGAGCAGCCAGTGAAAGGTGTCCACCGGCAGACCGGCCACCAGGCTGGTGCGCAGCGCCTGCACGTTGTAGCGGTAGACCTCGCGCTTCATGGCCGTGCCCTCGCCAAACCAGCCGCCCGCGGTCAGGCCCGAGTAGGTGATGCTGTGGCCCTGCGCGGTTTCGGTGCTCATCTTCAGCAGGCCGTCGACCACGCCAAACCAGTAGGTGGCGGGGCGGCCCATGCGGCAGATCACCTCGCCCGCAGCGGCTTCGCTGATGCGCAATTCGTAGGCCGCGCGCTCGGCGTGGTCGGCGCTCAGGTGATGCAGCCAGGGCACGTTGGCGCATTCCTCTGCGGTCAGCGGGCGGCGGCGTTCATGCAGGCTGATGGCGGCGTTCATTGGGGAAAGACCTGAGCAAATAGCCGGTGAATTGTCGGCCAAACGACAACATGGCGTCAAAGTCAAGCCTACGATCCGCGTCATTCACAAAGAGATGGCGAGCGCCAGGCCCCGCGCGCAACGCCCCGACAGGAGATAAGCCCCCATGGCAAGCACTTTTCCGCGGCTGCTGCTGCAACACGCCAGCGCCCGCCCCGCCGACCCGGCCCTGCGCGAGAAGGAATACGGCATCTGGCAGACCTGGAGCTGGCAGCGTGCCGCCGACGAGGTGCGCTGGATGGCCATGGGCCTGGCGGCGCTGGGCTTTGCGCCCGGCCACAACCTGGCGCTGGTGGGCGACAACCGGCCGCACCTGTACCTGATGTTTCTGGCCGTGCAGTCGCTGCGCGGGGTGCCTGTGCCCATGTACCAGGACGCGGTGGCTGGCGAAATGGCCTTCGTGCTGCGCGATGCCGAGGTGCACTTCGTCTTTGCCGAAAACCAGGAGCAGGTCGACAAGCTGCTGGAGCTGCGCGCCGCCGAGGGCGAGGCCGCCGTGCCGGGCCTGGCGCACATCATCTACGACGACCCGCGCGGCATGCGCAAGTACACCGACGCGGGCCTCATCAGCGTCGATGAACTGATGGCCCTGGGCAAGAAGCACGACGAGGCGCACCCGCAGCAATACCCGCAGGCCGTGCAGCAGGGCCAGCCCGATGACGTGGCCGTGATCCTCTACACCTCGGGCACCACGGGCAGGCCCAAGGGCGTGTGTCAGACACATGCGAGCTTCATCGGCGCGGCGCAAGGCGGCGTGCAGACCGATGGGCTGACGAGCAGCGACAACATCCTGTCTTATCTGCCGCCCGCGTGGGTGGGCGACTTTCTGTTTTCCATGGCCCAGTGGCTGGTGGCGGGCTTCACCATCAACTGCCCCGAGAGTGCCGAGACGGTGGGCATCGACATGCGCGAGATCGGCCCCACCTATTACTTCGCGCCGCCGCGCGTGTTCGAGGGCATGCTCACCTCCGTCTCCATCCGCATGGAAGACGCCAGCCGCTTCAAGCAGTGGATGCACCGCAAGTTCATGGCCGTGGCCGAGCGCGTGGGCAGCGACATCCTCGACGGCAAGCCGGTGGGCGCGGGCGACAAGCTCATGTATGCGCTGGGCAACTTCGTGGTGTACGGCCCGCTGAAAAACGCCATGGGCCTGTCGCGCATCCGCGTGGCCTACACGGCGGGCGCGGCCATCGGGCCGGAGCTGTTCAAGTTCTTCCGCTCCATCGGCGTCAACCTGAAGCAGCTCTACGGCCAGACCGAAACCTGCGCCTACGTGTGCATTCAGCAAAACGGCCACGTCAAGCTCAGCAGCGTGGGGCAGGCCGCGCCTGGCATCGAGCTGAAGATTGGCGACTCGGGCGAGGTGCTGGTCAAGGGCGTGTCGGTGCTGAAGGAATACTACAAACGGCCCGATGCCACCGCAGAGGTGTTCGACGAAAACGGCTATTTCAAGACGGGCGACGCGGGCGTGCTCGATGCCGACGGCCACCTGCGCATCATCGACCGCGCCAAGGACGTGGGCAAGATGGCCAGCGGCGCGATGTATGCGCCCAACTACATCGAGAACAAGCTCAAGTTCTTCCCGCAGGTGAAAGAGGCCGTGTGCTTTGGCAACGGCAAGGCGCAAGTCACCGCCTTCATCAACATCGACTTCGAGGCCGTGGGCAACTGGGCCGAGCGCCAGAACCTGCCCTATGCCGGCTACGTCGATCTGGCAGGCAAGCCCGAGGTGCTGAAGATGATGGCCGAGTGCATCGAGAAGGTGAACGCCGACCTGGCCAGCGAAGCCGGCATGGCCGACACGCAGGTCGCGCGCTTTCTGGTGCTGCACAAGGAGCTGGACCCCGACGACGACGAGCTGACCCGCACGCGCAAGGTGCGCCGCAACTTCGTGGCCGAGAAATACGCCGTGCTGATCGACGCGCTGTATGCGGGCCTGCCCGAGCAGTTCATCGAAACCGCCGTGAAGTTCGAGGATGGCCGCGCGGGCAAGGTCAGCGCCACCTTGAAGATTCTTGACGCCAAAACCTTCGCACCCGTGAGGAGCGCCGCATGAACGACGTGATGACTCCTGAAACAATAGCTGTCAGCGCAAGCCAGTCGGGCGCTGAAGGCCAATTTGATTCCAAAAATATTGGCGACGTGATTCTGGACGTGCAGAACATCAGCCTGCGCTTTGGCGGCGTGAAGGCACTGACCGACATCTCGTTCAACGTCAAGGAGCACGAGATCCGCGCCATCATCGGCCCCAACGGCGCGGGCAAGTCGTCCATGCTCAACTGCATCAACGGCGTTTACACGCCCAGCGAGGGCAGCATCACCTTTCGCGGCAAGACCTTCGGCCACATGAACAGCCGCCAAGTGGCCGAGATGGGTGTGGCGCGCACCTTCCAGAACCTGGCGCTGTTCAAGGGCATGAGCGTGATCGACAACATCATGTCGGGGCGCAACCTCAAGATCAAGAGCAACATTCTCTTGCAGGCGCTGCGCATTGGCCCCGCCGAGCGCGAAGAAATCAGGCACCGCGAGTTCGTCGAACACATCATCGACTTCCTCGAAATCCAGGCGCACCGCAAGACGCCCGTGGGCCAGTTGCCCTATGGCCTGCAAAAGCGGGTGGATCTGGGACGAGCGCTGGCGATGGAGCCGCAGGTGCTGCTGCTCGACGAGCCGATGGCGGGCATGAACGTGGAAGAAAAGCAGGACATGAGCCGCTTCATCCTCGACGTGAACGACGAGTTCGGCACCACCATCGTGCTGATCGAGCACGACATGGGCGTGGTGATGGACATCAGCGACCGAGTGGTCGTGCTCGACTACGGCAAGAAGATCGGCGACGGCACGCCGGATGAAGTGCGCAACAACGAGGA
>JAUNTQ010000172.1 GCA_030538605.1 Pseudomonadota bacterium | reverse complement strand
CTGCGCCCGCACCCGTGGTGACGGCTTCCAAGGTGACCTACGCTGCCGACGCCTTCTTCGACTTCGACAAGTCGGTGCTGAAGCCCGAAGGCCGCGCTGCACTGGACGACCTAGTCGGCAAGATCCAGGGCATCAACCTGGAAGTCATCATTGCCGTGGGTCACACCGACTCCGTGGGTAGTGTCGCTTACAACCAGCGCCTGTCGGTGCGCCGCGCCGAAGCCGTGAAGGCTTATCTGGTGTCCAAGGGCATCGAGCGTAACCGCATCTATACCGAAGGCAAGGGCAAGTCCCAGCCGGTCGCCGATAACCGCACCGCCGCTGGGCGTGCCAAGAACCGTCGCGTGGAAGTGGAAGTTGTGGGCACCCGCAACCAGTAATCTTCTTTCGGTTACTTTCCGAAAGGCCTTGGAAGCATGCGCTTCCAAGGCCTTTTTTAATGGCCTGAACCGATTCATGAGGCGCCATGTGTTCGGACGCAGCTGCGCGCTTGCCTTGCGATGCGTGGTTTGCCTGATGTGTATGTGGTCAGCGGCCGGCACGCAGGCAAATGCGCAGGGTTCGTGCCGCGTGCTGACGACCGATGCGTCGCATGAGAAGCGGGCCATGGTGATGGTGCTGCTTTCGCCCCGCATGGTGTATGCGCTGCTGGAGTGGCCGCGCATGCAGCGCGTGGCGCAGGAGGCGGGGTTTGCCGTGAAGGTGTGGCGCGACCCGCGTGTGCCGGATGCCGAATGGCAAGAGGCTGTGCATGCGTCGGGGCAAGCGGAGATGCTGGCGGCACCGCCCATGCCGGCGCCGTTGGCGACGGCTTGCGGTTTGCTCAACCACGCGCCAGCGGCGGTGGTCAGTTGGCAGGGGCGGGTGCACCCTTGGCCGATTCAGGGGGTGATGCCGGATGCCGCCTGGCTGGCGGTGCTGAGGGCGCGGCATCAGGCGCTGCTTGAAGGCGGCGCGCTGCCTGAACCCTGACGCGCCACGCGTTTGTGGGTGACATCCGTGTGTGGGGTATGTCGCAAGAAAAATGCTGCATCGCTGCTGGCCAGGCAAAGTTGTTTTACAAAGAAGATAGCTGTTCGCGCACGTTCTATATTGATTTTAAGTAATAAACATTATATAAATGATTAATATCAGGCGCAAGCAGCTATAATTTTATTATCTTCCAGACTTGCCGCCTGCTTTTATGAAGCCGACGCCTTTCCACTTGATTTCACTCGCTGATGCTTTTCGTGGCGCTTGGTCAAATGCCTTTGAGCGCAAGTCCGCGTCCTTTTCACGTTCGATATGTTGCTTGAACCCGCCTGGGCGAGCCAGAGCTGTCAGCGCTGCCGGTGTGGCGGTTTTTGCCTGGACCTGCGCGCTTGTGGGATGGGCACCAACCGCAGCGCTGGCGCAAGCCGACGCGCCGCGCTGCATTGCGCCCGTGGCTTATCTGCCGCTGGACGCGCGCGAGGTGGGTGCCGACGACCACGGCGTGGCGGCCCTGGGCACTTACGAGCGCATCAGCCCTGACGGGCGCTTCATCCTGCGCTCCTATTCGGGCGCTCGGCTGGGCCGCGTGAGCTTGATGGAGCTGCCTGCCAGCGGGGCGATTGGCGTGAAGGCCTATCGCACGCCGTTTTCCAACGAAGCATTTCCGGTGCAGCGCACCTGGCGTTATCTGGTGGACGTGAATGGCGAGCATTACCGCTTCGCCGACGTGCTGCGGCAGCAAGGCGCGGCGAAGCCTTTGTTCCGGGCGGGCATGACGGGCTTTTACGCGGCGGCGTCGGAGCTGGAGGAAAAGGCCGACACGCCCGCTGCGCCCGGCCAGCAGGCCTCGGTTTTCATCCGCTCGCTGAGCTGGCCCCAAGGCAACGCTGCCGACGGCCAGGGCGTGGGCCCGCTGCAGATCGACACGGTGCACATCCGCGACGATGGCCGCACCGCGCGCGTGCTGAGCGCCACCGGCCCGCGCTTCATCTGCGCCGGGCGTGCAACCGCCGATGGCAACGTGTACGCGCTGCCCATGCTGTCGGTGGACGGCGGCGAACTCTCCGCCATTCCCCAGGTGCCCCGCAGCGGACGCCCGACCATGCGCGTCTACGGCCTGTCGCCCGATGCGCGCGCCACCGACCACCCCTGCGACCTGCGCGCTGACCTGGGCTTTTCACCCGGCAAGGCCGTCTTCGGTTTTGCGCAGGCCGCAGCTTCGTCGCCTGCCTGGCTGACCTACAGCGACATCGGGTCGGTCTACGTCTTCGACCGCGCGCTGGGCCAGACCTTCCGGCTCGACCACGCCAGGCACCGCGTGCTCGCCAGCGCTTTTCCGGGCTTGACGCGCGATGGCCGCGTCATCTACGGCGCCACCTGGCGCGACTGCGCAGACGGCACCCGCTGCCCTGAGCAGGCCGGTTACGTCGTGGCCGACCCCTACCAGTCACACGCCTACCGCGCCTACTGGCAGGCGCAGGGCAAGCCCCCGCCCAAGGCCTGCATCACCGAAGTCGAAGTGCGCGCCGAGCGTGCGCGCTTTGCCCGCATGCACGGTCTTGTGCCGTGACCAGCGCGCCCGCACCGCATGGGACAATCCCGCCCATGACTGCCGACAACGTCGATCAGGCCGAACTGGCCAAGTTCTCCGCCCTGGCCCACCAGTGGTGGGACACCGAGGGCGAATTCGCCTCATTGCACGACATCAACCCCCTGCGGCTCGACTGGATCGACCAGATCAGCCCGCTGCAAGGTACGCGCGTGCTCGACGTGGGCTGCGGCGGCGGCATCCTCGCCGACGCCATGGCCCGCAAGGGCGCGCAAGTGCTGGGCATAGACCTGGCCGACAAATCCCTCAAGGTCGCCCAGCTGCACGCACTTGAGGCGCAAACCCCCGGCATCACCTACCGCCATGTGGCCGCCGAAACCCTGGCCGAGGAAATGCCGGGCCACTTCGACACCGTCACCTGCATGGAAATGCTGGAACACGTGCCCGACCCCGCCGCCATCGTCCGCGCCTGCGCCGCGCTCGTCAAACCCGGTGGCTGGGTCTGTTTTTCCACGCTCAGTCGCAACCCCAAGTCCTTTCTGCTCGCCATCGTCGGTGCCGAATACCTCATGGGCATGGTGCCGCGCGGCACGCACGAATACGCGCGCTTCATCCGCCCGCACGAACTCGCCACCCACTGCCGCGCCGCAGGCCTCACCCCCGAGCACGCGCGCGGCCTCGCCTACAACCCCTTGAGCCAACGCTACCGCCTCACCGCCGACACCAGCGTCAACTACATGCTGGCTGCACGCAGACCCGCCTGACGCGGACGGACGCAGGACGAACGAAGAGTCCATGTTCCACGGCATCCGCTGCGTGCTGTTCGATCTGGATGGCACCCTCATCGACAGCGCCCCCGACCTCGCCCGCGCCGCCGACGACATGCGCGTGGCCCGCGGCATGCCCTCGCTGCCCCTGACCTGCTACCGCGCGCACGCTGGTTCGGGCGCGCGTGGCATGCTCGGCGTGGCCTTCGGCATCACGCCCGAAGCCCCCGCCTTTGCCACGCTGCGTGACGAATTCTTCACCCGCTACCAGGCCGGCATGCTGCGCGCCACGGCGCCTTTCGACGGCGTGCCTGCGCTCATCGCCCGCCTGCGGCAGCAGGGCCTGACCTGGGGCGTCGTCACCAACAAGGCGCGACGCTTCACCGAGCCCCTCACCGCCGCCATGCCCTTGTTTCAAACCGCCGCCACCATCGTCAGCGGCGACACCACGCCCCACCCCAAGCCGCACCCCGCGCCCCTGCTCGAAGCCCTGCGCCAGGCGGGCGTGCGCGCAGACGAAGCCATCTACGTGGGCGACGACGAGCGCGACATGCAAGCAGGCCGCGCCGCCGGCCTGCCCACGGTGGCCGCGCGCTATGGTTACCTGGGCGAGGACGCCGACATCGGTCACTGGCCAGCCGACGCCGCCATCGAACAACCGCTGGCGCTGTTGAAATGGCTGTGAGCCCCAAGTCGTAATGTCCCCATAGCCCCAGATAGAAGTGTCCCCTT
>JAUNTQ010000171.1 GCA_030538605.1 Pseudomonadota bacterium | reverse complement strand
ACCCGTAGGGGGGAGAGGGTTAGGGTGAGGGGGGCGATGCCGCAGGCATCGTGACCGCGCCAGCTTCATGGCGATGCGCCGTGCCACCCTCACCCCTGCCCCATCTCCACATGTCCCCGCCAGCGGGAGAGGGAGCAAGAAGTCTGATGGTTTCGTGGATGGACTGTATGCCTCTGCCTCCCGGCATGTGTCATTTGTCATGCGCCGTCAGGCGCAGTCATTTGTCATGAATCATTTGGGGTATATGCCAAAATCGCTCACCAGCCGGGCGATAAACGGATTTTGATGAGGGGGTATACACCCCTCAAGCCGTGGTGTCGTCGTCAAAGCCGAGGTCGTCGAAGCGGCCTTGGCCGCGTTCGCGCAGGCGCTCGCGCAGGCGGTCCATGTGGGGCAGCAGCTGCTGGCGGGTCTGTGTGTCGGTGCCCAGGCGCACTTGCCAGTGGCCCGCGCCGGACTGGGTCAGGCGCATGGCCAGGGCGGCGGGGGTGGTGGCGCTGTCCAAGGGCACGCTCATGCGCCATTGCTGGCCGATGGCGGTGCCATTGACGCCCTGGGTTTGTGCAGCCAGCGTGGCGGGCACGGCGGTGGGCAGGGGGCCGGTGGCGGCCTGCTGGGGCTGGGGCATGGCGGCGCTACCGGCCAGGGCTTCGCCGCCTGCGAGGGCAGCGGCCATGCCGCCGGGCAGCGCTCCCAGCGGGGCAAGGGTGGCCAGGCCTTTGGGTTCTTCGCGGGCGGGGGTTTCGGATTCTGTTTCGCGGCGGGTGGAGCGGCTGGGCTTGTCGTCGGTGCCGGCGCGGCGCAGGGCGGCGTCGAAGTCGCGCCGGGCTTGCGGGGGCGCTTGCTGGATGTGCTTGGCGGTGGGGGTCGCGATGGTGCGGTGGCTGCCGGGCTGCGCGGTGGCGTCGGCGCGGGGGGGGCGGGGGGGGCGGGCCTGGGGGACGTGGCTCATGGGCGGCTCCGGTGGGAACGAATGGGGGCTCAGTGCGAGGGGCGCCAGGCGGGAGCGTCTTCGCGGTCGAGGCGCGCTTCGCGGTCGCGGCGCAGGGCTTTGCGCGCGTCGCCCACGAGGGTGCCTGCGGCGCTGTGCTGGCCGACGGCGCGCAGCCAGACGGCGCGGGTTTGGGCGGCTTTCTGGCGGGCGTCGTGCAGGGCTTCTTCGTCGTCGAGCAGGGCGTATTCGGTGCGTTCGAGCTGATCGTCGAGCACTTCCTGCGCGGCGCTGGCGTACACGGCCAAGCGGCCCATGCGCGGGGCGCAGTCGCCGACGATGCGCTGGCTGAGCTGCTCGCGCTCGGCCTGCAGGCGGCGCATGACGGCTTCGCGCTCGCGCATGGCGGCTTCGGCGTCGCGCACGGCGGCTTCGGCAGCGTGCAGCGCTTGCAGGGCGCTGCGCTCGCGCAGCTCGCGCAGGCGCTTCATCTGGCGTGCGTCGTGGAGCTGGCGGGCGGGGTCGGTCATGAGGATTTACAGAAATTGCTGCATGCGGTCCAGCGTGTCGTCCAGCGTGCTGGCTTCGTCGGGGCGCTGGCGCAGCAGGTCCATGAGGGCGGGCTGCGCGGCGATGGCGTCGTCGGCCAGGGGGTCGCTGCCTGCGCTGTATTCGCCCACTTGCAGCAGAAAGCGGATTTCGTCGTGCTTGGCCATGAGGGCGCGCACGCGCTGGGCGGCGTCTTGCTGGGCGCGGTCTGTGACGCGGTTGAAGACGCGGCTGGCGCTGGCGAGCACGTCGATGGCGGGGTAGTGCCCGGCCTGGCCAAGCTGGCGCGAGAGGACGATGTGGCCGTCGAGGATGGAGCGGGTTTCTTCGGCTACGGGGTCGGAGCCGTCTTCGTCTTCGGCCAGCACGGTGTAGAAGGCGGTGATGCTGCCGTGGGCGTCGTTGCCGGCGCGCTCGAACAGGCGCGGCAGCTCGGCGAAGACGCTGGGCGGAAAGCCGCGGCGCACGGCAGGCTCGCCCACCGACAGGCCGATTTCGCGCAGGGCGCGGGCGTAGCGAGTGACGGAATCCATCATCAGCAGCACGCGCCGGCCCTGGCCGCGAAAGTGCTCGGCAATGGCGGTGGCGGTTTGCGCGGCGCGCAGGCGCTCCATGGCGGGGCGGTCGCTGGTGGAGACGACGAGCACGCTGCGGGCCATGCCTTCTTCGCCCAGGCTGTCTTCAAGGAATTCGCCCACTTCGCGGCCACGCTCGCCAATCAGCGCGATGACGTTGACGTCGCTGCGGGCCTGGCGCGCGAGCATGCCGAGCAGGGTGGATTTGCCGCCGCCGGCCATGGCGAACACGCCCAGGCGCTGGCCTTCGCCGACGGTGAGCAGGCCGTCGATGGCACGCACGCCGGTAATGAAGGGGCGATCGACGGGGCGGCGCGTGAGCGGGTTGGGCGGCTCGGTCTGGAAGGGGCGCAGGGGGGTGTGGGCGGGCAGGGGCTGGCCGTCGAGCGGCTCGCCGAAGGCGTCGAGCACGCGGCCCAGCAGGGCGTCGCCCACGGGGATGAGGGCGCCGCGTTCGATGACTTCCACCTCGGCCCCCATGGACACGCCTTGCAGGTGGCCCAGGGGCACGAGGATGGCTTCGTGCTCGCGCAGGCCCACGACTTCGGCGCGCAGGGGCGCGGCCTGGGGCTGGGCGGGGTCGCGGATCAGGCACTGCTGGCCGATGTGGGTGCGCAGGCCGCTCACGCGCAAGGTGGTGCCGAAGGCCTGCACCACGCGCCCGCGCGCGAGCACGGGTTGCACGGTCTGCAAGGTGTCGAGCAGGCCGGGGTCGAGCAGGGGGCGGGGCGTCATGGCGAGGCGGTTTCCTGCGGGGCCGGGGCTGCGGGGGCGCTGGCCTGTTCGCGGCGGCTGAGGGCCAGGCGCTGGGCGGTGCGGTCGAGCATGTCGTCCAGCCCGGCGAGCAGGGTGCCGGCGGCGGAGTCGATGCGGCAGGCCAGGCCGCCGAGCTGCTCGTCGGCCACGCACTGCACGGGCAGGGGCAGCTCGCGCTGGGCGAGTTGCGCGCGCACGGGCTCGACCAGCAGCGGCGGCAGACGCAGGCGCACGGGCTGCGGGGGCACGACTTGCTCGAAGGCGCGCGCGGCAAGGGCGGCCAGCACTTGCTCGGGCGCGAGGTCAAGCGCCATGCGGCGCACCATGGCGGTGGCCAGGGCGAGCAGGGCTTCGCGCAGCTCGTCGCGCTGGGCGGCTTGCTGCGCGGCGAGGTCGGCCAGGGTGGCAGCGATGGCCTGGGCGTTGTCTTGCAGGGCGCGGGCGGTGGCGGCCTGGTGGCCGGCTTGCTCGCCACGCGTGCGGGCGTCGGCTTCGGCCTTGGCCAGCGCCTGCTGCTGCCCGGCGATGAGGGTGGAAAGGTGTTCGGTCAGGGCCAGCGCGCCCTGCAGCGCGGGCAGCTCGGCGGCGGGCACGACGGCGCGAGTGGTGGCCAGTGTCAGCGCGGTGTCGTGGTGCAGGGTCAGCAGGTAGCTCATGGGGTGGGCAGGGCCACAAGGGCGTCGGCATCGCCTGCGGGAAGGACGGCGCCGAAGGGCTCGCCCACCTCGGGTGCGGGGTCTTCCGGCGTGGGCGAGAGGGCGGCTTGCAGGGCTTGCCTGGCCCAGTCGCGGTGCTGATCGAAGGCGGCGGTGTGGCCTTCGTCCACTTGCCAGCCGAGGTGGGCAAGCAGGGGCGGGCGCAGTGCGGGCGGCAGGTGCCAGGCCAGCAGGGCGCGGCCACAGGCCATGAGGTGCGCGGGCGTGGCTTCGGGCGGGGGCAGCAGCGGGCGCGGTGCGACGCCCAGCGCATTGGCGCGCTGCGCGCGGGGCGAGGCGAGCAGCGCCGTGAGGCTTTGTTCGCCCAGCAGCTCGCGCACGCGGGCCAGGCGCTTGCCGTCGATGCAGGCACGCAGCGAGGCGGCCAGCCACCAGGCACCGGCGTGGGCGCAAAGCAGCTCGCGCGCATCGGCAGGCAGGGTCAGCCACGGGGGGCACGCACCGAGCTGCGCCCAGGTGAGGGCAGGCCCGTCACCCAACGCCTGCGCCACGGCCAGGCGCTCGGCGCGGCGCGCGGCGGCGTTGGGCGC
>JAUNTQ010000170.1 GCA_030538605.1 Pseudomonadota bacterium | reverse complement strand
GACGTGGTGCGCGGCCCCATGCTGGCGCACAAGGCCGAAGAAGAAGGCGTGGCCGTGGCCGAGCGCATCGCGGGCCAGCACGGGCACGTCGATTTCAACCTGGTGCCCTGGGTCATCTACACCAGCCCCGAAATCGCCTGGGTCGGCCAGACCGAGCAGCAGTTGAAAGCCGCAGGCGTCAAGTACAAGGTCGGCACCTTCCCCTTCATGGCCAATGGCCGCGCGCGCGCGCTGGGCGACACCACCGGCATGGTCAAGTTTCTGGCCGACGCCGCCACCGACGAAATCCTGGGCGTGCACATCGTCGGCCCCATGGCCAGCGAGCTGATCGCCGAAGCCTGCGTGGCCATGGCCTTCCGCGCCAGCAGCGAAGACATCGCCCGCATCTGCCACGCCCACCCGTCGCTGTCTGAATCGACCAAGGAAGCCGCGCTGGCGGTGGACAAGCGCACGCTCAACTTCTGAGCTGGGCGGCCCACGTGGCCGCTGTTTTTAAATGAGCTGCTTGCGCACGGTACACAAGCATTTCAGGTGCAAAAACATCTGAAATCCTTGTGTAGACTGCGCAAGCAGCTATTTTTTGATTGTACATGGGCAGCGTCCTAGACAACTACCAGGCCGAGCTGGCCGCGCGGGGTTACCAAAGCGACCCGGCACAGCTGCGCGCCGTCGAAGCCCTGCAGCGCTGCGCCGATGACTGGGCGGCGTACAAGGACAAGCGCTCCAGCCGCCTCAAGAAGCTGTTCCACAAGCCCGAGATTCCGAAGGGCGTGTACATGTACGGCGGCGTGGGGCGCGGCAAGAGCTTTCTGATGGATTGCTTTTTCAACGCCGTGCCCATTCGCCGCAAGACGCGCCTGCACTTTCACGAGTTCATGCGCGAGGTGCACCGCGAGCTGGCCGCGCTGCAAGGCACGGTGAACCCGCTCGATGCGCTGGGCAAGCGCATGGCGGCCAGGTTCAAGCTCATCTGCTTCGACGAATTCCACGTGGCCGACATCACCGATGCCATGATCCTGCACCGCCTGCTGGTGGCGCTGGAGGGCAACGGCGTGGGCTTCGTCACCACCAGCAACTTCAGGCCCGACGACCTGTACCCCGGCGGCCTGCACCGAGACCGCATCCTGCCCGCCATCGCCCTGCTGAACGCGCGCATGGAAGTGGTGAACGTCGACAACGGCACCGACTACCGTCGCCGCACGCTGGAGCAGGTGGCGCTTTACCACTGCCCGCTGGGGCCCGAGGCCGACGCGGCGATGAACCACGCCTTCACCCAGCTCGCGCCCAGCTCGCATGACGAAGACCCCGTGCTGCATATCGAGGCACGCGAAATCACCGCGCGTCGCCGCGCAGGCGGCGTGGTGTGGTTCGACTTCCGCGAGCTGTGCGGTGGCCCGCGCTCGCAGAACGACTACCTTGAAATCGCCAGCCAGTTCCACACCGTGCTGCTGTCCGACGTGCCGCAGATGTTCGTGCGCCACGCAAGCGAGGCACGCCGCTTCACCTGGCTGGTGGACGTGCTCTACGACCGGCGCTGCAAATTCATGCTGAGCGCCGCCGTGCCGCCCGAGCAGCTTTACACCGAAGGCCCGCTCGCGCACGAATTTCCGCGCACCGTCAGCCGCCTGACCGAGATGCAATCGGCTGAATACCTGGCGCTGGCGCACCGCACGGTGGATACTCGGCTCACATGACCTCGCGCCTTCTCATTGCCGCCGCCCTTCTTGCCGCGCTCGCCGCCTGCGGCACGCACGGGCCTGCTCCGGCCGACCCGTCCACCGTGGCCACACCGGCTGCTGCTGCCGCCCGTGCGCAAGCCCTCGCCCTGCCGCCTGACCTGCCCGACAGCGTCTTCGCCCCGTGGCTCGCCACCGAGCGCGCCCGCATCGCGCGCGAGCGCAGCGCTGCCGAGCAGCGCTTTGACACCGCCGAAAAGGCCTGCTGGCGCCGCTTTGCCGTGAACGACTGCGTGAAGCGCGCCCGTGCCGAACGCCGCGCCACGACCGACGCCCTGCGCCAGCAGGACCTGGCCCTGAACGCCCACGAGCGCCAGCGCCGCACCGACGAGCGCCTGCGCGGCCTGGGGCTGGCACCTGCTGCCGGTGCCGACAAGAAGCAAGCGCTTCCCTGATCCGCCCTCGGCGGCTCCAAGGCTCATTTCGGTTGTTCATTGCGGTGTGTGCGCCAGCCGCGCGGCATGCAACGCACGACGAATGCCCGCGCTCTGGCGAGCGCATGACGAATGACCTCCGGCATCGGCCCCTGCGCAGCGCCTTTGCCATGTGTCATGGCGCACAGGCGTCATTCCATTTCCACTTCAAGGCGACAAGCATTTACGTCATTCCCGCGCAGGCGGGAATCCAGCAACGACGCTGGCGACGGCACTGGATTGCCGCCTGCGCGGCAATGACAAATATCGATGCTTTGACCTGGATTTGGAATCAGTCACCCCGCGCAGCAAAACCATGGCCTCTTGCCGTCCACCCGCAGCGCTGCGCATGAACACGGGAGGAAGGCCGCAGGGCAGGCCATGCCAGGGCGCGCCGAGGCCGAGCTTGCATCGGCCTCTGGCGCTGCCCCCTGAGGGGGGAAGACGCCGAAGGCGGCTCAGGCAGGCTACTTCAACTGCGCGAACGCCGAGCCAACCGCCGGCTTGTTGCTGGCCAGCGCCTCCATCTTGACGATGGCCAGCGACAGGTTGTCACCGCCGCCCATGGCGCGCGAGCGGGCTTTTTCCACCAGAAACTCGCTGGCCTCGCGCGGCGGCAGCGAGCTCAGCACCGAGCCCAGCTCTTCCGTCGTGAAGTAGTGCCACAGCCCGTCGGAGCAGGCCAGCAGCACGTCGCCGATTTGCAGCTGCGGCACGTAGTGCGACTCCAGCTTGGGCTCGTCCTCGGTGCCCAGGCAGCTCAGCAGCACGTTGGACTTGGGGTGCACCGCCGCTTCCTCTTCGGTCATGCCGCCCTGGTCCACCAGCGCCTGCACGTAGGAATGGTCCTTGGTGCGGCGCACCAGCTGGCTGCCGCGAAAGTGGTACAGGCGCGAATCGCCCGTGTGCACCCAGTGGCATTCGCCGCCGGGGTTGATGAGAAAGGCCGCCATGGTGCTGTGCGGCTCCTCCTCGGCGGCGATGGCTGTCAGCTTGATGACCAGATGCGCCTCCTCGCCGATCTGGCGCAGCACCCTGCCGCCGTCGTCGCCGTCGGACGCGTAGCGTTCAAACAGCTGGCGCGACGTCAGCAACACCTGGTCAGACGCCTTGCGCCCGCCGGTGCGCCCACCCATGCCATCGGCCACCACACCCATCACGCAGCCTTGCTCGCGCGGGTGGGAGAACAGCGCCACCTGGTCTTGCTGGTATTGCCGGTCGCCTTTGTGCAGGCCGGTGGCGGCGCTGAGTCGATAGCCTTTTTGCATGGTCTGGAGCCTCGCGGGTAGGTTACGCAAAGCCGTATTATCAAGTGAAATATTTCCGGCTTTTTTCCATGTGCTGCAGGCGGCGTGTCCGCGCGATGAATCCCCACCATGACCCCGCTTGAGCCATCCGTCACTGCTGCCTTCGCCCCCGATGGCCCGCTGGCGCGCACGGCCGAAGGCTTTGTGCCGCGCGCCGGGCAGACCGCGCTGGCGCAGGCCGTCGCCGGCGTCATCGCGCAAGGCGGCCAGCTGGTGGCCGAAGCCGCCACCGGGGTGGGCAAGACCTTTGCGTATCTGGTGCCCGCGCTGCTCTCGGGCGAGCGCGTGCTGCTGTCCACCGCCACCAAGACGCTGCAAGACCAGCTCTTCGGGCGCGATTTGCCGCGCCTGGCGCAGGCGCTGGGCATGCCCGTGCGCATGGCGCTGCTCAAGGGGCGCGGCAGCTATGTGTGCCTGCACCGGCTGGAGATGGCCGGCCAGAACACCGACCCCGACTTGCGCGGCCTGCGCCAGTCGCTCACCAAGATAGTGAAGTGGGCGCAAGCCACGCGCACCGGCGACCTGGCCGAGCTGCCCGGGCTGGATGAGCGCTCGCCCGTCATCCCCCTGGTCACCAGCACGCGCGAAAACTGCCTGGGCGCCGACTGCCCC
>JAUNTQ010000169.1 GCA_030538605.1 Pseudomonadota bacterium | reverse complement strand
CCAGCGCCGAGCGGTGCGAGCGGCCCAGCGCGCGCAAGTCCAGCGCGGCCACGTCATAGCCGGGCCGTTTGGCGCAAGGGCCAGACGAAAAATGGGGGCTGCGGGGGCGAACGGTGGGTTTTTGCATGATGGGTGTGGGCGGCGCTGCAAGACAAGGGCGCGCGCAGCCGCCGATTCTAGAATCGCCGCCATGACTTTCATCGACCAGCTGCGCACCGCCGAAACCCAGAACCAGTCGATGCTGTGCGTGGGGCTTGACCCCGAGCCGTCGCGCTTTCCCGCCGGCATCGCACGCGACGCCGAGGGCATCTACACCTTCTGCGCCGCCATCGTCCAGGCCACGGCCGATGTGGCGATGGCCTTCAAGCCGCAGATCGCCTACTTTGCCGCGCACCGGGCTGAAAGCCAACTGGAGCGCCTCATCGCCCACATGAAAGCCGTGGCCCCGCACGTGCCCGTCATCCTGGACGCCAAGCGCGGCGACATTGGCAGCACGGCCGAGCAATACGCGCGCGAGGCGTTCGAGCGCTATGGCGCGGATGCGGTCACGCTCTCACCCTTCATGGGCTTTGATTCGGTGCTGCCGTATTTGAAGTACGAAGGCAAGGGCGCTTTCTTGCTGTGCCGCACTTCCAACCCCGGCGGTGACGATTTGCAAAGCCAGCGGCTGGCTTCAGTGGACGGCCAGCCGCTGCTGTATGAGCACATCGCGCGGCTGGCGGCGGGGCCGTGGAACGTGAACGGGCAGCTGGGCCTGGTGGTGGGCGCGACCTACCCGCAGGAGATCGAGCGCGTGCGCGCGCTGGCACCTACGCTGCCGCTGCTGATTCCCGGTGTGGGCGCGCAGGGCGGTGATGCGGCAGCCACGGTGCAGGCGGGCTGGCGCGGTGCAGGTGGGCACACGAGCGGGCCGATCGCCGTCAACAGCTCGCGCGCCATTTTGTACGCCAGCAGCGGCAGCGATTTTGCCGACGCCGCACGCGCTGCGGCGCTGGCCACGCGCGATGCGTTGAACGCGGCGCGGCCGGTTGACCGCTCTTGATTGGATAGCTTGCTGCGTTTTATGTGCGCGCGCTATTGTCTGATTTGGTTGTAAAAACTTCAGCGCCGCGCCCGCGCCTGCTCGTAAAGCGGCATCACGCGCGGAATGGCCGCTTGCAGCGCGGTCATGCGGTCGGCGGGGGCAGGGTGGGTGGACAGAAAGCTGGGGCCGCTGCCGCCGCCAGCCTTGGCCATTTTTTGCCACAGGCTGACGGCTGCGCGCGGGTCGTAGCCTGCGCGGGCGGCCAGCTCCAGGCCGTAGAGGTCGGCTTCGCTTTCCATGTGGCGTGAGAAGGGCAGATCGAGCGCGAGCTGCTTGCCCATGCTGGCCATTTGCATGGTGCCTTGCCCCGCGCCCAGCAGCGCGCCGCCCACGGCAATGGCCAGGCCGCCTGCGGCGCTTTGCGACATCTTCTCGCGCGTGTGCTCGCGCAGGGCGTGCGCCATTTCGTGGCCCATGATGGCGGCGATCTCGTCGTCGGTCAGCTGCAGTTGGCGAATGATGCCGGTGTAGAAGGTGATCTTGCCGCCCGCCATGACGTGGGCGTTGATGGTGTCTTCGTTGATCAGCACCAGCTGCCAGGGCCAGTTGGCCGCGTCGGGCCGGAACGCGGCCACGTGCGGCACGATGCGGCGCATGATGTTTTGCACGCGCTGGAACTCGGGGCCGCTGGTGACGAGCGTGCCTTCGGAGCGGGCCTCGTTGTTTTGCTTGGCGTAGTACTGCAATGACTGCTGCATGACCTGCTCGGACGACACGAGCAGCAGCTGCTGGCGGCCTTGTTCGCCGGTGGTGACGCTGCCGGTGGTGGTGCTGGCGCAACCGACCACCAGCAAGGCGGCGGCAAGGGCGGCCGCGAGGGTGGTGCGACGGGGTGTGCAAAGCGACATGGGGGTGGCCTTTCGTCGATTCAGGGGGGTGGGTAAACGGTGTCTGGGGGGCATTGTGCCCTGTACAGAGTGTTTTTTATGATAGCTGCTTGCGTATGTTATGAAGCATTTTCAGGTTATATATTATTTGAAATCGTTTTAAAACATACGCAAACAGCTACTAAAAAAGATATTTTTGTGCATCAGCAACCGTTGCACCTCTGGCCTGGGCGTAGCGCGCCAGGGTGCGCTCGCGCGCTTGGGCGTGGTTCACGATGGGCTGCGGGGGGTAGTCGGCGGGCAGCTTGGTGCGGGGGTGGCGAAGGCTGAAGTCGTGCAGCACCGCCGTGGGCAGGTGGGCCAGCTCAGGACACCACTGGCGGATGAAGCGCGCTTGGGGATCGAACTTCCTGGCTTGCAGCACGGGGTTGAAGATGCGGAACCAGGGCTGTGCGTCGCAGCCGGTGCTGGCGGCCCATTGCCAGTTGCCGTTGTTGCTGGCCAGGTCGAAGTCGTCGAGCTTTTCGGCCATCCATGCTTCGCCCAGCCGCCAGTCAACTCCCAGGTCTTTCACCAGAAAGCTGGCGGCCACCATGCGCAGGCGGTTGTGCATGAAGCCGGTGCGGCTGAGCTGGCGCATGGCGGCGTCAACGATGGGGTAGCCCGTGCGGCCTTCGCGCCAGGCGGCCAGGTGGGCGCTGGCGGTGGGGCCGGTTTGCCATTGCAGCGCGTTGTATTCGGGGCGGAAGGCGGCGGTCATGGCGTGGGGGTGGTGGGCCATGATTTGCGCGAAGAAGTCGCGCCAGATGAGCTCGCCCAGCCAGCTGGCGCGCCCGCCGGTGAGGCTGGCGGCTTGCGCGGGTGGCTGCTCTTGCAGGGCGTGCGCCACCAATTCGCGGATGGACAGGGTGCCAAAGCGCAGGTGCACGCCCAGACGGCTGGTGCTGTCTTGCGCGGGCACATCGCGCGTGGCGTGGTAGCGCGCCACGCGCGGCCAGAAGGCGGCGAGCGCGGCGCGCGCCTTCGGGCCCTGGCGCGGGCAGCGGCGCGCCGTGGGGCGCTTCGGTGGGGGGTGCGGCAAAGCCGATGTCGGCCAGCGGGGGCACGGGCTGCATCAGCGCGGCGGGGCGGTCGGCCAGCTGCGCGGGCAGGGCTTGCGTGTCGTGCGGGGCGATGTGCTCGGGCCCCAGGCGCGCGCGCCAGGCGCGGGCGTAGGGGGTGTAGACGGTGTAGGGCGTGCCGCCCTGGGTGAGCAGCTCGCCGCGCTCGAACACCACGTGGTCTTTCACGGTGTGAAACTCGCGCCGCTGCATGGCCAGTGCGTGGCGCACGGCGCTGTCGCGCGCGGTGCTGGCGGGCTCGTCGTCGTGGCTGGCGAACACGGCTTGCACGCCCAGCTGCGCGGCCAGCCGCGGGATTTCGTCTGCCGCCAAAGCATGACGGACGCACGATGAGGCCGCAAGCGGCGCGCTTGGTAAGCGCGCGCAGCGCATCGTCCAGCTGCGCCAGCGTGTCGCGGATGAAGGCCACGCGCCGGTCAGCGCGCGGCAAGGGGGCGAGGATCGCGGTGTCGAAGACGAAGGCCAGGTGCACCTGGCGGCAGCACGCCAGCGCAAGGGCAAGCGCGGCGTGGTCGTGCAGGCGCAAGTCGCGCCGCAGCCAGACGAGGCCGCTGTCGAGGGTGGAGGGGGAAGGGGGCATACGCGTGGCGGGGCGGTGATGTGCGTCCATCAGCTGAGGGGCGTGGGGAGCGAATTTTCGCTGCGCGCCACAGGCACCGCCTTAGGCCACCGCCGCCAGCGCACTCACCAGGCGTTCAATCTCTGCTTTCTCGCCCACGAACGGCGGTGCGAGCTGAATCGTGTCGCCCCATAGCGCACGTAAAAACCGTTCTTGCAGCAGTGCATGGCAATCTCGAACGGGCGCTCGCCCGACTCGCCCGGCACGGGCGCAATGGTCAAGCCCGCCGCCAGCCCGTAATGTGGGGAATGATGGCAATGAACATGGTGTTGCCACTATCGGCAAGGAGTGAGAAAAACCAAAAGAAAAAAGCGATCCGCCCATGGCTATCCTTGGCCGTATAGTGGACCGTGTGATGGATCCGTTAAACGTGTGGTCAGTCAGGCGTGGTTGCTGATTTTTCGTCCTCTAGCAGGCTGCTGAAATACCTTCGCTCCAGTCCACGGCAGATAGCAGCCCAACGT
>JAUNTQ010000168.1 GCA_030538605.1 Pseudomonadota bacterium | reverse complement strand
AACCACGGTGGATTTATCAAAGGTGGTCAGCCCCCATCCCAGCCTTCCCCTGCGGGGGAAGGAGCCAACAGCCAAAGCGCTTGTCGGCTTATTTATGAGATTGGCTATAGAAAGCCGCGCCATGTCCACCACCGCCCCCCGCCTGCACATCGACTTTCATCTGGACGTGGTCTGCCCGTGGTGCTGGATCGGGCTGCGCCACCTGTGGGCGGCGCTGAAAATGCTGCGCGCGCGCCACCCCGATCTGGACGTGCCACTGCGCTGGCACGCCACGCCGCTGCTGCCCCATATCCCGGACGAGGGCGTGCCTTTCCAGGCGTTCTACGAAGCGCGGCTGGGCAGCCGGCAGGCCGTGAACGCGCGCCGCGCGCAGATCAACGCGGCGGCGCGGTCGGCGGGCCTGCGCATCGAGTTCGACGCCATCGGCGTGTTTCCCAACACGCGCCTGCCGTGCGCGCTGATCGACGCGGCGCAAGCGCCGCTGTCCACCGAGCGCATGTTCGCGCTGGTGGAGTCGATTTATGAAGCCTTCTTCTTGCAGGGCCACAACATCGGGCAGCCCGAGGTGCTGGTGCCGCTGGCGCGGGCCGCTGGCCTGGCGTGGCCCCCGGCACGTGATGCGGCCCCCGCATGGCCGCTGGCGGCATGCCCCATTTCGTGTTCAACCACCAGCACGCAGTGAGCGGCGCAGTGCCCGCCACCGAACTGCTGCACGCCATGGTGCAGGCGCTGGCCACCATGCAAAGTTGAATGAAACAATAGCTGCTTGCGTATGTTTTAAAGTATTTTCAGATGCAAATGAATATGAAAATGGCTTAAAACATATGCAAGCAGATATGGTATTAGTTGAATACCTTCACCGCAGAGGGGCAGAGAACGCAGAGCTTCGCAGAGGAAGTATCTGGGCTTTCTCTGCGAAGCTCTGCGTTCTCTGCCCCTCTGCGGTGAAGTGAACCGGCTCAGTTCAACGCCATCCAGGCGCTGTCTTCTCAGGCGACCGCCATCAGATGGTTCTGATAGACCTCGCGCAGCTGGCTTTTCTGCATCTTGCCGGTGGCGCCCATGGGAATGCTGTCGACGAAGACCACGTCGTCGGGCGTCCACCAGCGGGCGATCTTGTCTTCGTAGAACTGCAGCAGCTCGTCGCGCGTGACTTCTGCGCCGGGCTTTTTGACCACCACCAGCAGCGGGCGCTCGTCCCACTTGGGGTGGCGCGCGGCGATGCAGGCGGCCATGGCCACGGCGGGGTGGGACATGGCGATGTTCTCCAGGTCGATGGAGCCTATCCATTCGCCGCCGGACTTGATGACGTCCTTGCTTCGGTCGGTGATTTGCATGAAGCCGTCGGCGTCAATGGTGGCCATGTCGCCGGTGGGGAACCAGCCGTCCACCAGCGTGCTGGCACCCTGAAAGTAGCCCGAGGCGATCCAGGGGCCGCGCACCATCAGCTCGCCGGTGGCCTGGCCGTCGTGCGGCAGGGCTGCGCCTTGCGCATCGACAATCTTCATCTCCACGCCAAACACCGCGCGGCCTTGCTTGAGCTGCAGCGCCAGGCGCTGGGCGGCGTCCAGCCCGAGTTGCGTGCCCTTGAGCGCGGCGGAGGTGCCCAGCGGGCTGGTTTCGGTCATGCCCCAGGCGTGCAGCACGCGCACGTCGTGGCGATCCTGGAAGGCTTGCATCATGGCTGGCGGGCAGGCCGAGCCGCCGACGATGGTGCGGCGCATGGTGCTGAACTTCAGGCCATGGCCCTCGACGTGCGCCAGCAGGCCCTGCCACACCGTGGGCACGCCGGCCGAGAGGGTGACGCCTTCGGATTCAAACAATTCGTACAGCGACTTGCCATCGAGCTGCGCGCCGGGAAACACCAGCTTGGCACCCACCATGCAGGCCACGTAGGGCAGGCCCCAGGCGTTGACGTGGAACATGGGCACCACGGGCAGGATGGTGTCGGTGCTGGCGCAGTTGAGCGAGTCGGGCAGCGCCGCCGCATAGGTGTGCAGCACGGTGGAGCGGTGGCTGTAGAGCACGCCCTTGGGGTGGCCGGTGGTGCCCGAGGTGTAGCACAGCGATGAGGCCGCGCGCTCGTCCAGATCGGGCCACGCAAACTCGGGCGCGTGGGCTTCGACCAGTTCTTCGTAGCACAGCAGCCTGGGGATTGGGGTGCTGGCGGGCATGTGCGCGCGATCGGTCATGGCGACGAAGTGGCGCACCGTGGGCAGGCGGTCGGCCACGGCTTCGACCAAGGGCAGAAAGCTCATGTCGAAGCACAGCACCTGGTCTTCGGCGTGGCCCGCGATCCAGGCGAGCTGGTCGGCATGCAGGCGCGGGTTGAGCGTGTGCAGCACGGCGCCCGAGCCGGACGCGGCGTAATACAGCTCCATGTGGCGGTAGCCGTTCCAGGCCAGCGTGGCCACGCGGTCGCCTTGCCCCACGCCCAGTGCGGCCAGTGCGTTGGCCAGTCGGCGTGCGCGCTGGCCCAGCGCGCGGTAGGTGGCGCGGTGGACGTCGCCTTCGACGCGGCGCGAGACGATCTCCTGGTCGCCATGCTGGGTTTCGGCGTGCGTCAGCAGGGCCGAGATGAGCAGCGGCCGGTCCATCATCAATCCGTTCATGGTTGGGTCTCCTGAGTGTTGAAAAAAGGAAAAGCCGCCGCGCCGCGGGCCGCCCCGGCCCGTGCCCTCAGGCCAGCGCGTGCAGCAAGGCGACGGCCAGCGCGGCGATGAACACCGTCTGCCCCACCATGAACACCACCGGCTTCAGCCCGACTTGCAGCACGTCGCGCAGTTGCGTCTTCATGCCGATGCCGGCCATGGCGGCCACCAGAAACCAGCGCGAGACGTCGCCGCCCGCGCTGGACACGCCAGCGGGCAGCCAGCCGGTGCTGCTGATGGCCACCAGCAGCGCAAAGGCCACGGCAAACCAGGGCAGCAGGGGCGGGCGCGCGGCGCCGGTGTCGGCGGTGCCGGTGGCGCGCGTGTACAGCACCGCAAACAGAATCACGGGCAGCAGGGCCGACACGCGCATCAGCTTGACCAGCGTGGCGGTGTCGCCCGTTGCCTGCGACATGCCGTAACCCGCGCCCACCACCTGCGCCACGTCGTGGATGGTGGCGCCCAGAAACACGCCGGCCGTGTGCGCGTCCATGCCCAGCCAGGTGGCCAGCATGGGGTAAAAAACCATGGTCAGCGTGGACAGCGCCGACACGCCCACCACGGTGAACAAGGTGGCGCGCTCCTTGTGCGGGTGCGAAGGCAGCGCCGCCGCAAGCGCCAGCGCGGCCGACGCGCCGCAAATCGCCGTGGCCCCGCCGCTGAGCAGCCCGAACAGCACGTTGAAGCCCAGCCACCGCGCCACGAGCATCGACACGCCTATGGTCAGCACCAGGCACACGGCCACCAGCACCACCGGCTGCCAGCCCAGCGCCACCACCTGCGATACCGTGATGCGCAGCCCCAGCAGCGCCACGCCCCAGCGCAGCACCTGGCGGGCGGTGAAGTCAATGCCCGGCTTGCACACGCCTTCGGCCGACAGGAAGTTCATCGCGATGCCGAGAATCAGCGCGAACAGCATCACGGGCGCGCCGTAATGCTCCGACAAAAAAGTGGCCGAAGCCGCCACCACGGCGCACGCCAGCACGCCCGGAAAGTAGCTGCGCACGCGCGTCGGTAAACCGGCGAGGAAAGAAGGCGTGGCCGCGGGCTGCATCGCTGAATCAGGGCACCAGCACCGTGGCCCCGGTGGTCTTGCGCGACTCCAGCAGGCGGTGTGCCTCGGCGGCGTCGGCCAGGGGCAGGGTCTGCTGCGGCTCGCTGACGATGCGCCCGGCCAGCACGTGGCCGAACAGCTCGTCGGCCATGGCCAGCATGTGGGCGCGCGGCTGGATGTAGTGCATCATGGCCGGGCGCGTCATCCACAGCGACCCCTTGGCGGCCAGCAGCTGCGAATCGACCACCACCGAACCCGACGAGGTGCCGTTGCTCACCAGCGATCCGCGCGGCTGCAGGCTGTCGAGCGAGGCCATCAGCGTGTCCTTGCCCACCGAGTCGTAGACCACGGGCACGCCCTGGCCATCGGTGAGTTCGCGCACGCGCTCGGCGATGTTCTCGCGCGAGGTGACGATGGTGTGCGTGCAGCCGTTGGCCTTGGCCACGGCGGC
>JAUNTQ010000037.1 GCA_030538605.1 Pseudomonadota bacterium | reverse complement strand
GCTGATGATTCTTGCGCCCGTGGCGCGCGAGAAAAAGGGCGAGTTCACCGAGCTGTTTGGCCAGATGCAGGCGCAGGGCTATGTGCGCTTTCGCATCGGCGGGCAGATCGTGGAGGCGCAAGACGTGCCTGCGCTCAAGAAGTCCGAGAAGCACGACATCGACGTGGTGATCGACCGCCTGAAGGTGCGCCCCGACGTGGCCGCGCGCCTGGCCGACAGCCTGGAGGCCGCGCTGCGCCTGGCCAATGGCCGTGTGATCGCGCTGGAGATGGACAGCGCCAGGGAGCACCTGTTCAACAGCACCTTCGCCTGCCCCGTGTGCGGCTACTCGATTGCCGAGCTGGAGCCGCGTCTGTTTTCCTTCAACTCGCCCGTGGGCGCGTGCCCCACGTGCGACGGCCTGGGCACCACCGACGTGTTCGACGCCGAGCGCGTGGTGGCCTTTGCCTCCTTGAGCCTGGCAGGTGGCGCCATCAAGGGCTGGGACCGGCGCAACGCCTATTACTTTTCGCTCATCGAGTCGCTGGCTGGGCACTACAAGTTCAGCGTGGACACGCCGTTCGATCAGTTGCCCGAGAAGGTGCGACACATCATCCTGCACGGCTCGGGCGATGAAGAGATCAAGTTCAGCTACACCTTCGAGAGCGGTGCATCCAGCGGGCGCAAGGTAAGCAAGTCGCACCCTTTCGAGGGCATCCTGCCCAACATGACGCGGCGCTACCGCGAGACCGAATCCACCGCCGTGCGCGAAGAGCTGGCGCGCTACCGCGCCAGCCAGCCCTGCGGCGACTGCGGCGGCGCGCGCCTGAGGCGCGAGGCGCGCCACGTCTTCATTGGCGAGGGCGATCAAAAGCGCGCCATTCACCAAGTCAGCGCCGCCACGCTGGGCGATGCGCGCGGCTACTTCCAGGCGCTGCACCTGCAAGGGGCCAAGGCCGAGATCGCCAGCAAGGTGGTGCGCGAGATCGGCAACCGCCTGGCCTTTCTGAACGACGTGGGCCTGAACTACCTGAGCCTGGCGCGCAGCGCCGAAACCCTCAGCGGCGGCGAGGCGCAGCGCATCCGCCTGGCCAGCCAGATCGGCAGCGGCCTGACGGGCGTGATGTACGTGCTGGACGAGCCGAGCATCGGCCTGCACCAGCGCGACAACGACCGCCTGATCGGCACGCTGGCGCACCTGCGCGACATCGGCAACAGCGTGCTGGTGGTCGAGCACGACGAAGACATGATGCGCGCCGCCGACCACATCATCGACCTGGGGCCGGGCGCGGGCGTACACGGCGGGCAGGTGATGGCGCAGGGCACGTTTGACGAAGTGGCGGCCACGCCCGATTCGGTCACGGGCCAGTACCTGAGCGGGCGGCGCGCCATTGCCGTGCCCCCAAAGCGGCGCAAGCCCGCGCGCACGGACGAAGGCGGCGTGCTGCGCATCGAAGGTGCCAGCGGCCACAACCTCAAGCACGTCACGGTGGACTTCCCCGTGGGCCTCATCACCTGCGTGACCGGCGTATCCGGCTCGGGCAAAAGCACGCTGGTCAACGACACGCTGTATGCGGCGGCAGCGCGCGCCATCAGCCGCGCCCACACCGAGCCTGCGCCTCACACCGCACTGCACGGCTTGCAGCAGTTCGACAAGGTGATCGCCGTCGACCAGTCCCCCATTGGCCGCACCCCCCGCAGCAACCCGGCCACCTACACGGGCCTGTTCACCCCCATCCGCGAGCTGATGGCCGAAACCGCCACCGCGCGCGAACGCGGCTACGGCCCCGGGCGCTTCAGTTTCAACGTGCCGCAAGCCAGCGGCGGCGGGCGCTGCGAAGCCTGCCAGGGCGACGGCGTGGTGAAGGTGGAGATGCACTTCCTGCCCGACATCTACGTGCCCTGCGACGTGTGCCACGGCCAGCGCTACAACCGCGAAACGCTGCAAGTGCTCTGGAAAGGCAAGCACATCGCCCACATTCTCGACATGACGGTGGAAGAAGCGCACGCCTTCTTCAAGGACCAGCCGGCCATCGCCCGCAAGCTGCAAACCCTGCTGGACGTGGGCCTTTCGTACATCACGCTCGGCCAGAGCGCCACCACGCTCTCGGGCGGCGAAGCGCAGCGCGTCAAACTCGCGCAGGAACTCAGCAAGCGCGACACCGGCCGCACGCTCTACATCCTCGACGAACCCACCACCGGCCTGCACTTTGCCGACATCGAGCTGCTGCTGCGCGTGCTGCACCAGCTGCGCGACGCGGGCAACACCATCGTGGTGATCGAGCACAACCTCGACGTCATCAAGACCGCCGACTGGCTCATCGACATGGGCCCCGAAGGCGGCGCAGGCGGCGGCACCGTGGTGGCCCAAGGCACCCCGGAAGACGTGGCCGCCTGCCCCGCCAGCCACACCGGGCATTACCTGGCGCGCTTGCTGCCCCGCAAGCGGAAGTCAAAATAAAGTGAGCTGCTTGCGCACGGTTTAAAATATTTTCAAATATAAAAGTATATGAAAATGCTTTAAAACGTGCGCAAGAAGCTCATTTTTTTATAATTCGCAGGATGGGTGCTTGCACCCACGCGGTGCCTATCCACCGCCGCTGACGTGGGTGCAAGCACCCACCCTACGAGGTCACCCGCCCCAGCCTTGTGTGTCGGAATCGCTGCGCGGTTCCGACCTACGGGCTGTTCAAGACCTCGTAGGCTGGGTAGAGCGCAAGCGAAACCCAGCGCTCTCGCGAACCGGCTTGCTGGGTTTCGCTCACGCTCTACCCAGCCTACAAAGCTGTGTGGGCATGCAAACGCCAGTGGCCAAAGCAGCCAAAAACAAAGGCTGTTCTTTCGCGTCCTTCGCGAATGCTTTGCGTCCTTCGCGTCCGGCTGTTCAAGCACCTCACCCCTGCGCCATCAGCGCCGCCACCCTGCCCTGCAAGCCCTCGGGCGACACCTGCGCCGCCGGCACGGCTTCGCCCACGTTCAGCCCCACGCGGCTGAACATGCCGCGCCTGAACGGGCGCGTCATGGCGCCGCCTTTTTCGATGCGGCTGAAGTAGCTGCCCCACAGATTCGTCAGCGCCATGGGCACCACCGGCACGTCGATGCCATCGGCGCGCGCGCGCTCCACGATCTTCATCACGCCGCCCTTGAAGGGCTGCAGCGCACCGTCGCGCGTGATCGCGCCTTCGGGGAAGATGCCCAGCAAATCGCCTTCGCGCAGCACGGCGGCAGCCTCGGCAAAGGCGCGTTCGTAGGCGGCGGGGTCGTCCTTTTGCGGGGCCACCGGAATGGCCTTGGCCAGCTTGAAGAGCCAGCCCAGCACCGGGATGCGGAAGATGCGGTGGTCCATCAGGAAGCGGATGGGCCGCGGGCTGGCCGCCATCAGCAGCACCGCATCGACAAAGCTCACGTGGTTGGCCACCAGCACGGCCGGGCCTTCCAGCGGAATGTGCTGATCGCCCGTGACCTTGAAGCGGTAGACGATGCGCGTGAGCAGCCACGAGATGAAGCGCAGCAGGTACTCCGGCACGATGAGGAAGATGTACGCGCCCACCAGCAGGTTGAGCAGCGCCACGGCCAGAAAGATCTGCGGAATGCTGAAGCCGTTCGTCAGCATGGCGCCCGCCGCGATGGCGCTGGCGATCATGAACAGCGCGTTCAGGATGTTGTTGGCCGCGATGATGCGCGCGCGGTGCGTGGGCGCTGAGCGCAGCTGGATCAGCGCGTACATGGGCACGCTGTACACGCCCGCAGACAGCGCCAGCAGCGCCAGATCGAGCATCACGCGCCAGTGCGCGGGCTGCGCCAGAAACGCCCCTACCGTGTAAGGGCCGCTGGCCGCGGGCAACACCTGGCAGGCCAGGTACAAATCCACGCCAAACACCGTCATGCCCAGCGCGCCCAGCGGCACCAGACCAATTTCCACATGCCGGTGGCTCAGGCGCTCGCACAGCAGCGAACCCACGCCAATACCCACCGAAAACACCACCAGCAGCAGCGACGCCACCTGCTCATTGCCCTGCAGCACGTCCTTGGCGAAGGCCGGAAAGTTCGACAGGAACACCGCGCCGTAGAACCACATCCACGAGATGCCCAGCATTGAGCGGAACACGGCAATCTGCTGGTGCGCAATCTTCAGGTTGCGCCAGGTTTCGCTGACGGGGTTCCAGTTGATGCGCAAGCCGGGGTCGGTGGCAGGCGCCAGCGGAATGAACTGCGCCGTCACCCGCCCCGCCACAGCCACCATCAGGCACGAGGCCGCCACCGCCTTCGCGCCCACATCCGGCATGGCCACCAGCAGCCCGCCCACCACGTTGCCCAGCAGGATGGCCACGAAGGTGCCCATCTCCACCATGCCGTTGCCGCCCGTCAGCTCACGCTCGCGCAGCATCTGCGGCAGATAGGCGAACTTCACCGGCCCGAACACGGTGGACTGAAAACCCAGCAGGAAAATGCAGGCCAGCATCACCGGCACGTTCTGCGCAAGCAACGCCCACCCCGCCAGCAAGGCAATGGCGATCTCGAAATCCTTCAGCCGGCGGATCAGCCACGACTTCTCCAGCTTGTCGGTCAGCTGTCCGCTGGTGGCAGAAAACAGCAGAAACGGCAGGATGAACAGCGCCCCGATCACGATGCCCGCCATCGCCGGCGCCAGCCAGCTCACGCTGAGCTGGTAAGTCACCATCACCGTCACGGCGAACTTGAACAGGTTGTCATTGGCCGCGCCGCAGAACTGCGTCCAGAAATACGGCGCAAAGCGCCGCTGCCGCAGCAGATCGAACTGGTTGGGCGCGGCCGGCGTGGCGGCCTCCACGGGGGGCGCCATGCCCGGCGGCAGCGGCGCCTGGGCCGCCGTGAGCGAGGCGGCACCTGCGGGCGGGCGAACATCGGGCGCGGTGCTCATGCGAAATCCTTTGTGTGCGGCGTGTTGGCGGCGATTGTGCCCGCGCGCCGGCCCAGCCCGCGCAGCACCGGCCACACGGCCAGCGCCGCCACCAGGTGCTTGGCGCTGTGGCCCGAGATCAGCCCCTGCGTGGCCGCCAGCACCGGGCCATCGGCCAGCTCCAGCCCCTTGGCCAGCCCATACAGCGCCAGCACCGGCCACAGCGCCACCGCCGCCGCCCCTGGCCGCAGCGGGCGCAGCGCCAGCGCCGCCAGCAGCAGCAGGCCGCCGCCTTGCAGCACCACCCAGGGTGTCATATTGGCCGTCTGCCAGTCCCACACCGCCGCCAGCGGCGCCAGCAGCGCAATGGCCAGCGCCGCCGCCCTGCCCGCCCGATCGCTGATGCGCGTGGCCACCGCCAGCCCCAGCACGCCGGCAAACGCCAGCCCCATGCCCGCGCGGTCCAGCAACAGGCCCGCCGCATCAGGGCGCAGGTGGTAAACCCCCGAGCACAGCGCCGTGGCCACCAGCCCCAGCGCCGTCAGCACGGCCAGCTGCCATTCCGCTTTTGATAGCTGTTCGCGCAATGAATGCAAGCGCAAAAGCATGAAAACGCCCAACATGGCAAACGGCAGATTCGTCAGCACATCCAGCGCATTCGGCATGTGCCACAGCGCGCGCTGATCGGCAAAGTCGTGGTAATGCACAGGCAGCGCGGTGGCAGGCAGCAGCACCGCCAGCGCGGCCAGCACGCCCGCCGACGCCAGCAAAACCCTCTCGGCACGGCGCGTGCCAGCAGGCAAGGACATCATGAAAACAGCTCCCATCCAGGTCATCCCGAAAGCCGCGCAGTCTCGCCTTCCGCACGGCGGAAGCCGAGCGCTTATTTCATCTTCATCTCCCAAAATCCACTCAAAGTATCGCCAATCAATCCTTCTGAATTGGGGTCAGATCATAATTTCAGAAATCTCTGAAATTATGATCTGACCCCAATTCAAAGATCCCAATGCAAAGGCGCTGGCCATCGCAGCCCACCCATTACCATTGCCGATCCCGGTCGGCGCGCCCCACATACCCCACATCACATGACCCCTGCCCCACCCACGCGGCACATTGCAGGCCCGATCATCAGCGCGCTGCTGACGCTGTTGCTGGCCGCGCTGGGCGTGATGGCGCTTCAGCCCGATGTGGGCTACGGCGTGATCCTCCTGCTGATGGTCGCGCTTTTCGTGTGCGCGCCGCTGGCATTGCTGCTGCTGGCCGTGTGGGTTTACTACCTTGTGCGCAAGCCCGCGCCGGGCTGGGTACACGCGGCGATGTGGCTGCCGCCGCTGGCAGCGGCCAGCATCGTGCCGGTGGCCGATGAGTGGCGCAACGTGCAGTGGAGCCACTTTGCCGCCGCCCATCCGACGATGCACGAAGCCCACGTCAACCTGAGTGGCCGCGACATGCTGCCCGACCTGGCCAACATCGCCCGCACCAACGCCCCGCGCCCGCAGCTGATGCCCGGCAACGCGCCCGAACGCCCTCTGCCGCTCAGGCGTGGCCCCTACATCCAAGGCATGGGCAACCCCGAGCCAGCCGACATGGGCTACGACTGGCTGTACGCCGGCGGGCGCATCGCCCCCACCGCCACCGACATGCTGCGCGAGGACAACCCAGACCGCATCCACGCCGCCGCCGCGCCCGTCACCGGCACGCGCCTGCCCCTGCGGGCGCCCCCGGCGTATCCCGTTGCGCGAGGCTTGCCGCACGAAGTGCGCCAGTACTTCGACAGCGCGCTGGAACACCGCTTTTTCCATTACCCCGACCGCACCGAGGTGGGCGTGGTGCTGCGCCTGTCGGGCTCGCAGTCGCTGGCGCTGGAACAGGCCGGCACCGACATGGTCGAGATCGCCGTGTTTCCGCTGGCGGGCGAGCCGGTGGCGCGCATGCAGATCGAGGGGCAAGAGCTGGCACTGGGCCCGTGGGGGTTGCCTGCGCCGCCGGGGCACGCCGCGTTCGACCCCCGGTGCCTGAACAGCGGCGGCTACGTGCGCCTGCCGCTCGCGGGCAGCTGGCGCGTGCGCTGGCACGGCACACAAGCGCCGCACACCTGGCACGAAGCGCTGCTGGCGGTGCCCGCCTTTGCCAGCGGCGAGCGGGCAGCCGGCGCGCTGCGCACCAACCGCATGGACATCTACGTGCTGCCCGGCGCGCAGCTCACCGCCCAGCGCGTGCAGCTGCGCGAGCCGCGCCAGCGCCCGCGCTACCACACCGCCCTGCGCGCCACGCCCCTGTCCTTTCGCCCGCCCTGCGGCGATGCGCGCCAGCGCGCCGACTCGGCAGGCACCGAGCATCTGGCGCCCTGAGCGCGGCGGCCAACGCGCACGGTGGCTGTTTGTGCCACATTACGTGCGCCCTGACACGCGCCCTTTTTCTGACCCCACCGCCCCATGAACCTGCTTTTCATCGTCGATCCGCTCGCCAGCTTCAAGACCTACAAGGACACCACCTTCAGCATGATGCGCGAGGCCCAGCGGCGCGGCCACGCCATCGCCAGCTGCGAGCCGCGCGAGCTGCACTGGCAAACCGGCCAGCCCGTCACGGCCACCGTGCACGACATCCAGCTCACAGGCGAAGAGCCGCGCTGGTTCACCGAAAGCGCGCCGCGCGAAGCGCCGCTGCACACCTTCGACGCCGTGCTCATGCGCAAGGACCCGCCGTTCGATGCCGAATACATCTACGCCACCCACCTGCTCACGCAGGCCGAGCGCGAGGGCGCGCGCGTCATCAACCGCGCCGCCGCGCTGCGCGAGCACCCCGAGAAGCTGGCGGTGATGGAGTTCCCCCAGTTCATCGGCCCCACGCTGGTCACGCGCAGCGCCGCCGACGTGCGCGCCTTTCACGCCGAACACGGCGACATCATCTGCAAGCCGCTCGACGGCATGGGCGGCATGGGCATCTTCCGCGTGAAGGCCGACGGGTTGAATCTGGGCAGCATCATCGAGACGCTGAACCACCACGGCGCCACCACGCTCATGGTGCAGAAGTTCCTGCCCGAGATCAGCGCGGGCGACAAGCGCGTGCTCATCATCGACGGCGAGCCGGTGCCCTATTGCCTGGCGCGCATTCCGCAAGGCGACGAAGTGCGCGGCAACCTGGCCGCCGGCGGCAAGGGCGTGGCCCAGCCGCTCACCGACGCCGACCGCGCCACGGCCACCGCCATCGGCCAGGCGCTCAGCCCCCGCGGGCTTCTGTTGATTGGCCTCGACATCATCGGCACCCGCGTGACCGAGATCAACGTGACCAGCCCCACGGGCTTTCAGGAGATCACGCAGCAAACCGGCTGCGACGTGCCCGCGCTGTTCATCGACGCGGTGCAGCGGCGCGTGGCAGTGGGCTGAGACGCGCAGGCCGCAGCGCCCAGGGCCAGCAAAAAGCCCGCACATGTGCGGGCTTTTTGCTGGGCTGCGGGGCAAGCGCTTAACGGTAGACGTGGCGGCCCTGGTTGTCGCTCCAGTGGCGGTGGAAGTAGCCCGCGTCGTCGTCGCTCTTGGCGCGCACGCCCATCAGGATGCCGCCGTCGCGCAGCGCGCCTTCATATTCCTTCACGCGCTCTTCCGGCATGCGCCAGCCCACCAGCGCGCCAATCAGCCCGCCGCTGGCCGCGCCCACGCCTGCGCCCGCCGCCGCAGCGGCCAGCGGCCCGGCAATCACCAGGCCCAGGCCCGGCAGCGCCAGACTGGTGCCCACCGCAGCGATGGCTGCGCCAATGGCGCCCACTGCGCCGCCAATGCCGGCGCCAATGCCCGCGCCTTCAGCCGCTTTGTGGCCCAGCTCGGTGGTGACGGTTTCACTGCCGAAGTGGTGGTTGCGGGTGTCTTCGCTCATCACCAGGTCAATGTCTTCATGCGTATAGCCCCGCTCGCTGGCAGAGGCGTAGGCCGCTTCGGCGCTGTCGCGGTCAGGGAAAACGGCGGTGACAAGGCGGCCGTCGGCGGCCAGGGGGGAAGAAGATGTGTTCATGTCAAAACTCCTTTATCGGCATGAAAGAAAACCAAGGGGGCTGGCTCGATGAGAGCGGGTGATGCAAAAAAAGCGCATCAGTTGCGGTCAGCACGCGGGGGGCGCGTGACAGGTGCTGGCGAGCGGGTCGGCTCGGTTTGCGGCATCTGCGTCGAGGCAGGTGGCTGTGCGGCAGGTGGGGCGGTGCCCGGCGTGGTCGTTGTCGTGTCGGACCCGGGCGTCAACGCCTGGGCAGGCGTTTCGCCCGTGCGCACAACAGTGCCCACCTGGTCACTGGGCACGGCGCTGCGCATGGCCTCGTTGGCCGTTTGCTGATCCGTGCCCACGGCGGCGGGGCTGCCCGCCGTCTGTGCCCAAGCCGCCGTGGACAGCAAGGCCGCGACAGCCAAGGTGAGAGAGGTTTTATTCATCGCTGAATGGCTCCTGAAAAAGAGGTGGGTGAGAGTGGATCGCGTCGGCATGCATGGCGGGCCGGGCAATGCGCTCAACTGCAACAGCGCAGTGCATTCAATGTAGGCCGCTGCACGCGCCGCGCGGCTCGGCGCCCTGCCCGCCGGGACGTAGGACACGGGGTGCGCGGCGCGAGGGCATTGACGCCTGTGACGCGCGTCCTGCACGGCTGCCGCTGACGACCGGAACCAAGGTGGGCAGCCCCACGGGCTTTCAGGACATCACGCAGCCAACCGGCTGCGTGATGTCCGCGCTGTGGCGTCGATGCGGTGGCGCGCCCTGCGCGGCTTCAAAAGAAGCGCCCATGAAAAAACCACGCCTTGCAGCGTGGTTTTCCTGGTTGCGTGGTGTGGTCAGGACGCGGGCGGATCCTTGGCGCGGGTGCGCGATACCGCACCCATGATGCCGACGCCGACGAGGATCACCGCACCGATGATGATGTAGAGCTGCGGCACGCCTGCGGTAACGGCGGCCCAAGCCACACCACCGATGGCGATGATGAGACCGATGAGGTACAGAGCGAAGGACACGGTGCTTGGCTTTCTCACGAGTGGACGTCAGGCCATTCTTCGGCCACGCCTGGCGCGGGCCTATCGGCCTGCATCGCCGGCGCCTGTCAGCGCCTTCCGACATGCGCCGTTTGCGGGGCATGCGCTGACAGCGCAGGGCAGCACCAAGCGGGCACACTGCGTGTTTTTCATTCCTTTGGCCGTGGGGCACCACCCCGTGCCAAGCCGCCCATGTCCACACCCCATCGCCCCAAGCCCTTTTCCATGATCCGCGAGTTCCACCTGGCCGACTGGTTCACCCTGGCCAACGCGGTGTGCGGCGTGGGCGCGCTGTTCTCGATGATTTCGTACATCCAGACGCACGACATCAAGCATGTGTACTACGCCTCGGCACTGGTGGTGGCTGCGCTGGTGGCCGACGTGCTGGATGGCCGGGTGGCGCGCTGGCGGCATGCCAGCTCGCCGCTGGGGCGCGAGCTGGATTCGCTGGCCGATGTGATCTCCTTCGGCGTCGCGCCTGCCGTGATCGCCTATGGCGTGGGCATGCAGGGGCTGTGGGACCGCGTGGTGCTGGTGTATTTCGTGGTGTGCGGCGTCTCGCGCCTGGCGCGCTTCAACGTCACGGCGGACGCGCTTTCGGGCGGCACGGGCAAGGTGAAGCATTTCGAGGGCACGCCCATTCCCACGTCGCTGGCGCTGGTGCTGCTGCTGTGGGTGGCAGCGGCCTGCGGTGCGGTGGGGGCCGATTTGTGGGGTGGTTCGGTGCAGTTCGCGGGCTACACGCTGCACCCGCTGGTGGGGCTGTTTGCGCTGTCAGGCTCGCTGATGATCAGCCGCATCCGCATTCCGAAGCTGTGAGCGGATGGCGCAGGACTACTTTATTTGGTAGCTGTTTGCGTACGTTATAAGCCATTTTCATATAGTTATATATCTGAAAATGGCTTATAACGTACGCAAGAAGCTCATTTTTTTGTATGCCGGATAGAGCAAAAGCGAAACCCGGCAAACCGGCTCGCAAGAACGCCGGGTTTCGGCTTCGGCTTTACCCAGCCT
The DNA here is from genome assembly GCA_030538605.1 of Pseudomonadota bacterium. Lineage (GTDB taxonomy): Bacteria > Pseudomonadota > Gammaproteobacteria > Burkholderiales > Burkholderiaceae_C > Ottowia. The sequence goes on along the minus strand of JAUNTQ010000037.1, from coordinate 19,005 downwards.
ACGAGGTGGCGGCGTATTCAAGGTGCCGGAAAACGCGCTCGTGCAACGCAAAGGACGCAAAAGAACACCAGAAGATTTGGCTGTTCCTTTTGCGTCCTTGGCATGAGGCTGTTCGGCTCCAGGCTTTCAACGCGATGGCTCGGTCAGATCCTGCATCTCCGGGTCGGTCGCTTCCATCTCGTAGCTGGCGGCCACCAGGCCCAGGCGGCCGATGACGCCATACATGTAAAAGCGGTTGGGCGCGCTGACCCCGCCACGCGCGCCGGGGCGCGGCAGTTGGGCGCTGCCGTCAAAGGCCAGCGGCACGAAATGCGTGTCGGCGGCGCTCAGGCCTTCATGCGTGCCGCGATCGGCATGCACGCGGTAAAAGCCGCCCACCACGTAGCGGTCAAGCGTGTAGACCACCGGCTCGGCCACCGCGTCGTGAATGCGCTCGTTGGTCAGCACGCCCTCTTGCACCACCAGATCGCCCGCCGGCAGCGCGGCGGGCTTGCCGCGCGCGGGCTTGAGCGGCAGCAGCGCGTGCAGCTCCTTGGCGTCGCGCACGGTGAGCAGGGGGGCGTCGCGCATGCCCTGGTCGGCCTTGATGACGACGTAGGGCTTTTCGGTGATGCCATATTCCTTGTACTTGCGCCGCACCTTGGCCAGCAGCGCGTCCACCTGCGTGGCCAGCGCATCCACGCTGGCGCGCTCGTGCGGCTCTGCCGCAGGGCAGGCGGCAAACAGCGGGTACATGAGCCAGGGGTCTATGCCCAGCAGCTTGCCAAAGCGCTTGCTCACCTCTTCATAGCACCTGAAGTGCTGGCTGCGGCGGCGCACGCTCCAGCCCGCTTGCAGCGGCGGCAGCAGGTATTGCTCGTGCAGCTCTTCCAGAATGCCCGGTGCGCCTGCGGCCAGGTCGTTGTTGAGCAAGATGGTGCAGGGGTCGAAGTGCTTCAGCCCCAGGCGGTAGCGCGTGCGCTGCGCGGGCTCCAGCGTGAGCGTGTCGCCGCCCGGCAGGGTGAAGGTGGTGGCGCGCTTGAGGGCCGGGTCGACCGAGCCAAAGCGCACGTTCAGCCCCGCCATGCCGAACACCTCTTTGAGCCGCGCCAGGTTGGCCAGATAGGCGTTGCCCAGCTTGCCGTTCTCGGGCACCACCAGCAGGTTGCGCGCCTCGGGGCAGATTTTCTCGATCGCCGCCTGCGCCGCCTGCACGGCCAGCGGCAGCGTGTCGGGCGAGAGGTTCTGCCAGCCATCGGGATACAGGCTGGTGTCTACCGCCGCCAGCTTGAAGCCGGCGTTGCGGATGTCCACCGCCGCATACAGCGGCGGTGTGTGCTCCATCCACTCCAGGCGAAACCAGCGCTCGATCACCGGCGTGGCGTCCAGAATGCGCTGCTCCAGTTCGTTCAGGGGGCCGGAAAGAGCGGTGATGAGATGCGGAACCATGCGGGCGGGCCTTTGCGTTGCGTTCAGCGGGGGGCGGCCAGTTCATTCTAGTGGCGCAACAGGCTGCCGCCGGATTTTTGCTATTTTTTAAGTAGCTTTTTGCGCCTTGCTTTCGAAGCGCTGCAAGCGCAGCAGCGCACAGCCTCTGTGTCCACACTCAATACTTCGGCGCGCGCCGCTCGCGCAAAGATGCCACGCCCTCTTGCACATCCGGCCCCGCAAAGCCCATGAATTCAAGCGCCAGACTGGTGTCGAACGACGGCCCCGCCTGCCGATACCAGTTGTTGAGCGAATACTTCGTCCAGCGGATCGCCGTGGTGCTGCCCGCCGCCAGCTTGTCGGCCACTTCGTAGGCCTTGGCCAGCAGCTGATCGTCATCGACGGCCAGCGATACCAGGCCGATGCGCTCGGCCTCCTCGCCCGTCACCGCTTCGCACAGCATCAGGTAGTACTTGGCCTTGGCCATGCCGCACAGCAGCGGCCAGCAGATGGCGGCATGGTCGCCCGCCGCCACGCCCAGGCGCGTGTGACCATCGACGATCTTCGCGCTCTTGGAGGCAATCGAAATATCCGCCAGCAGCCCCGCCACCAGCCCCGCGCCGACGGCCGGGCCGTGCATGGCGCTGACGATGGGCTTGTCGCAGTTGATCACGTTGTAGACCAGATCGCGCGCCTCTTTCCACACGCGCGTGCGCACGGCAAAGTCGCTCGCCATGTCCTGCACCAGCGCCAGATCGCCCCCGCCCGAAAAGCCCATCCCTTCGCCACGCAACACCACGGCGCGCACGCTCTCGTCCTGGTCGATGTCGCGCCAGATCTCCGACAGCTCCCAATGCCCGTCGTGCGCAGCGGTGGGCAGCTTGCCGTTCTTGGCCTTCATCTGCACGTCGAGCACGGCGTCGTTCGCGCCACGGCGGGTGATGTGGAAAGTGGTGTAGCGGCTGTAGTCAACGGGGCGGCTCATGCGGAGGTCTCCTTGGGGAATGTGTGCGAATGATGATATGCGGGGCCGGGGCACTCGCCCGCCACCATCGGCACGCCGCCCATACATGTCGATAAAAAAAGAAAATATCGACACTTTTGCTTGACCTGTACATGCCATCGACATATCCTCCAGACATGTCGAAAAAACAAGGAAATGGCGACACGTCATCACCCCCTTGGGACCGCCGCCGCCCCTACAACACCCTGCCGCCGCTGCCGCCCCGGGCCGACTTGGAAAGCCGCGCCATCCTCAAGCAATGCATTCTGGCGCGCGCCGCGCTGGCCGAGCTGAAGCAGGCCACCGCCCTCATCCCCAACCCCACGGTGCTCATCAACACCATTCCGCTGCTGGAGGCCAAGGACAGCTCCGAGATCGAGAACATCGTCACCACCACCGACGAGCTGTTCCGCCACGCCGATGACGACGGCGAGCACGCCGACGCCGCCACCAAGGAAGCCCTGCGCTACCGCACCGCGCTGCGCCTGGGCTTCGAGTCGCTGCGCGAGCATCCCTTGAGCACCCGCACCGCCGTTCAGGTCTGCACCGCCATCAAGGGCGTGGCCATGGACGTGCGCCGCACGCCGGGCACCCAGCTGGTCAACCACCGCAGCGGCGACGCCATCTACACCCCGCCCGAAGGCGAAGCCCTGCTGCGCGGGCTGCTGGCCAACTGGGAGCGCTTCATCCACGAACAGCCCGAGCTGGACCCGCTGGTGCGCATGGCCGTGGCGCACTACCAGTTCGAGGCCATCCACCCCTTTGCCGACGGCAATGGCCGCACCGGCCGCGTGCTCAACATCCTCAGCCTGATCCAGGACGACTTGCTCAAGCTGCCCGTGCTCTACCTCAGCCGCTACGTCATCCGGCACAAGGCCGACTACTACCGCCTGCTGGCCGACGTGACGCAAGGCGGCGCGTGGGAAGACTGGGTGCTGTACATGCTGCGCGCCGTCGAGCAGACCGCCCGCTGGACCACCGACAAGATCGCCGGCCTGCGCGCGCTGCACGCCGCCACGCGCGAGCACGTGCGCCAGCGCCTGCCCAAGATCTACAGCCACGAGCTGATCGAAACCCTGTTCGAGCAGCCCTATTGCCGCATCGGCAACCTGGTCAGCCGAGGCATCGCACAGCGCCAGTCCGCCTCGCGCTACCTGCACGAACTGGTGGGCGCAGGCGTGCTGCGCGAGCTGCCCGTGGGGCGCGAAAAGCTGTTCATGCACCCCCGGCTGATGCAGCTGCTGACGCAAGACGGCAACGGCTTTGCGCCCTTTGGCCCTGGCACGCAGGCTGAAGGCGGTTGAGCAAAGGCGATCAGGGCGCGGCGTGCAGCTCGGGCCAGCCGGTGGCGAGGAAGGCGGAGTTGCCGAGGGCATTCATCCGGCATCTCCCAGCATCGACAGCACCTGCCGCTGGTGCCGCGCAAACACCTGCGTCATCCGGTCCAGCACGGCGTGCTCGGCCTCGGTGGGTGCGTCGGTCTTGTCGATCTGCGCGCGCACCTTGTCCCAGGCCGGCAGCAGCGCCAGCGTCAGGGTGCGCAGCGCTTTCAGCGTTTCGTTGACGGCAAAGCCGCAGTCGGCGCACAGCGCTTCCCACGAATGGCGGCCCACGGCGTCAAAGCTCTCTTCATCGCCGATGAACAGCGCCAGGCCGCTGTCGCCATAGGCGCGCACGCACACCAGGTCATAGAACGGCGCGAGCCTGTAGCCGGGCTGCCCGGCGTCGATCAGCAGCGAGAGGTTCTTGGCATGCGCGTCGGCATTGCCGACAAGGTAGTTGAACATCACCCAGCGCTGAAACGCCAGCATGTCGCTGCCGCGCACGCGCAAGGCCCGCAGCGCCTGCACCAGCCGGGGCAGGCTCACCAGCCCGCCCGTGCGCTGGTACTTCCAGGCCGAGCCGTGGCCCAGCAGCTGGCAGCCGTCGATCTGGTGCAGGCTGACGATGTCGCCGCTGGCGGCCAGGTGGCGGTCATAGCGCTCCACCACATACACCGCCTCTGGCACGCGCAGCAGCCACACCCTGGGCACGGGCAGCTTCAGCGCCTTGGCCAGTTTCATGCACGCATATTCGTTGATGGCGCTGGGCGCGTAGCGCGCCTGCCGCGTGTCGGGCTTGAAGATGTGCGTGGTGGGCGACTGGCCCTTGCTGTCCCACAGCTTGCCCGCCTTGGTGTCGAAGCGCAGCGCGATCTTGTCTTGCGCGCCGGCCAGCGACATGGTGGCGCTCTGGTTGGCCACCAGCAGCGGCACCTTTTCCCGCGCGCCGATGCGCTGGCTGAGCGCCGCGCGCGGCAGCGGCTCGTAGTCTTGCTGCTGCACGCGCGCCGCGCCCTCGGGCAGCAGGCTCAGCACGCCCGGCAGCTCCTTGCCCAGCGCGCCCAGCACGTCGAAAGGCGATGCCTGCCCCAGATGCAGGGCCGCCAGCACGTCCTCCAGCACCTGGCCTTCGGGCAGCAGGTTTTCAAAGAAGTTGCGCACCAGCGGGCCGGTGTGGCGCTGCGGGGCCAAGGCGAACTGCGGTGCCAGCACATAGCTGCGCGGCTGCGCCAGCCATTGCGCGTCGTACTCGAAAAAGAAGTCACCCGCCGCATGGCCGAACCAGCCCATGGGGCGCGCATTGGCCCAGACGCGCAGGCGGATCATGCGGGGCGTGGCCTTTCTGCGATGACGGAGGCGGGTGGTGCGTCGTCAGACCAGCCCTTGACCTGCATATCCAGCCCCAGCCCGCGCACCAGCATCAGCAGCTTGCCGAAAGAGCAGCGCGCCGGGTCGCTCTCTGCATCGCGGATGAAGGAGGCGCTGACGTTGCACACGGCGGCGGCCTGCTCGCGCGAGAGGTTCTGGCGCTTGCGCTCGGCTTGCAGGCGTGCAGCCAGGGCAGCAAGGGGTTCAGCGGGCAAGTCCATGGAAAAGTGTCCTCATCAGGACATTTTCAGCGTCAAGGCGCGTGAAGTCCAGAGAAATGTTCTTATGGGGTCAATTTTTTAGCTTTCTGGCGATAAAAGAAAATTTTTGCTCTCATAAGAACAAATTTGACGCTCAAACACCTATCGAAGGTCAAGTTTGACCCCAAGAGAACACATTTCAATGCATCGCGAAGCCTGACTTTCAATGACCGCTTGGCGAAACGTGGCGCAGCTCACAACCGATGGGTGGCTTGTGCAGGGCGCACGCTTGTGGTGCCAGTTGCATAAAAACAGGAGCTGCTTTCGTACGTTATGAAAAGATTTCAGATATTTTTATATCTTAATTTCTTTCATACCGTACGCAAGCAGCTCCTGTTTTCTATCTTTCCGTGGTTTCGGGCAACCCCACTCGCTGCTCGATCGTGCCAAACACGGATTCGCCCGCGCGGCCTTTCATGTCGATGCGCACGGTGTCACCTTGATGCAGGTAGGCGGTCTTGGGCGCGCCGCCCAGCAGGGTTTCGGCGGCGCGCTTTTCGGCCAGGTTGACGTGGCCTCGGGGCCATTCGCGGCGGCCATTGTTTTCGGTGCCGGCGTTGCTGACGGGGCCTGCGCCGATGAGGCTGCCGGCGCGCAGGCGGTGCGTGCGCGCGGCGTGGGCGATGAGCTGGCCGAAGTGAAAGCGCATGTCAGCACCCGCTTCGCACAGGCCCAGGCGGCGGCCGTTCAGGCTGGCTTGCAGCGTGAGGTGTACGCGCCCGCCCTGCCAGGCATCGCCCAGCTCGTCGGGCGTGACGGCCACGGGGCTCAAGGCGGTGGCGGGGCGGCGGTGCAGCGGCCCGGCGGCGGGCGGCGCGTGCAGCACGGTGGCGCAGCTCAGCATCAGCAGGCGCACGGCGTCCAGGCCTTGCTCGGGGGTGGCGGCGCAGGGCACTTCGCCGGTGGCGGCGGCCAGGCCGGCGGCAAAGTCGATCTGCCAGGCGTCGTTTTGCCCCATGAGCAGCGCGCGCGGGCCCAGCAGGTCGCCGCTGGCGCACAGGTGCATGGCGGTGTCGTCTGCCTCGCCCATGTCGTGCGCGCCGCCCGCCGCGCGCAGCAGCTCGGCATGAGGGGGCCAGGCCTGGCACTCGGCCCACAGATACGCGCGCGGCAGCGGGGCCATGCATTGCGCGGCGTCAAACGCGAAGGCGTGGCGCGCCTTGCCGCTGTTCAGCGTGTCGTAAAGGTCTTGCAGCTGCGGGGCGATGAAGTTCCAGTCGTCCAGCGCGTGTTGCAGGCGGCTGGCGATGCCGGTCGCATAATGGGCCGCAGACAGATCGCGTGAGACGACCAGCAGTTGCCCGTCGCGCGAGCCGTCTTTGTAGGTTGCCAGTTTCATGAATGACGCTTTGACTCGACTGACGCCAAAAGGAATTTCCCCCCAGCATCTCAAGACGCCCAACGGATCAGACCCAGCCGGATGGCGTCAGTCTCATGTGAATGAAGGCGCGGCCCTTGGGGCGGGCCATTCTAGGGCAGCCCTGCCCACGCGCCGCGCGCTGCTTGCCCTGTGGCTGGGTGCCGGGGCGGCCACCGCTCAAACCCTTGCCTCCTCTCCCGCCAAGCCCGCGCGCCGCGCGCCACCGGCCACCGCGCCCGTGCGCCTGCCGCCATCGACCACGCTGGATTACGTGGTCAGCGGGCGCGCCAACAAGCTGCCCTTCACCACCCGCGCGCAGTTGCAGTGGCAGCACGGCACCACCGATTACCGCCTGGCCTGGGTGGTCAACGTGCCCCTGCTGGGCCCGCGCACGCAGCGCAGCGAAGGCGCGGTGACGCCTGCGGGCCTGGTGCCGGAGCGCTACACCGAATCGGCCCGGCGCGAGCGCAGCGCGCACCTGGACCGCGCCGCCGGGCGCATCCACTTTTCAGGCGGGCAGCCCAGCGCGGCCTGGCAGCCGGACACGCAAGACCGCCTGAGCACCTCGCTGCAACTGGGCGCGCTGCTGGCCGCCGCACCGGAGCGCTACCGGCCCGGCACCGTCATTACCGTGCACACCAGCGGCGTGCGCGACGCCGAACCCTGGCAATGGCGCGTGCTGCCCGACGAAACCCTGCAAGTGGCCGGGCGCGGCGTGCCCACCGCTCGCCTCGCGCGCCTGCCCCGCAAGCCGGACGACACGGAGCTGCAACTGTGGCTGGGCCGCACCCTCGACTACCTGCCCGTGCGCCTGCGCATGACGGACGAAGGCAACGAGTACATCGACCAGCGCCTCAGCGCCTGGCCCACCGGCCGGCCCTGATGCGGCAAGCCACGCCAATGCCCGAAACCGTGCCTTTTTGGCACCCGGGTAACTGGCCGACACACATGGGCGACAAACACGTACACCTTGAAATCGCGTTATGCGTTGTCATGTAGGGGGCAGACTCCTTTTTCTCTTTCTATATTGACCCTGTCCGGAAAGGCCTGATGCACCGATGAACACGCTCTACGACTCCGACAGCTTCGCGGTCGTCCATCTGTTGCCGGACGCACCCGCAGGCACCGACACCATGGCGGGCCAGCCCGTGCTGGCGCGCCACGGATTCGAGATCGTGGACAAGCGCTCGGGCAAAGAGGTCTACCTGGACGGCCTGTGGGCCGAGCTGTTTCAGCAGCGCATCGCCGCCTGGCAGCAAAACACCCCCACACAGGAAGAAGTGGAAGACACGCTGGAAGGCTACGCCGAGCTGGCGCAAAACCCCGTGGTGGTGCACTGACCCACCCGCCCTGCCCCCCCAACACAGGCCCGCGCGCGTTTGCGCCGGGCCTTTTTCCATGGTGCTTGGGCGGCTTTCCGCGCTGGCCTGGCCATCCATCGCACGTCCGATTCATTAGCATGACGCCATGCAACACCTCCGCCCGCGCGCACCGCTCGCCCTGCTCTGCCTGAGCTTGCTCATCGCCTGCGCGGCTGCGCCCTTGCCGCCCGAGCACCAGGCGCGCCTGGCCGCGCTGCTGCCCGCCGACGCGCTGCTGCTGGGCGAGCAGCACGACGCGCCCGAGCACCAGCAGCTGCAGCGCCAGACCGTCGAATGGCTCACCGCGCGCGGCGAGCTGGCGGCACTGGCGATGGAAATGGCCGAACAAGGCCGCGACACCCGCGCCCTGCCACCCAGCGCGAGCGAGGCCGAAGTGCGGCAGGCGCTGGCCTGGCATGACGCCGGCTGGCCCTGGCCACACTACGGCCCGGTGGTCATGGCTGCCGTGCGCGCCGGCGTGCCGGTGCTGGGTGCCAACCTGCCGCGCGCCCGCCTGCGCGAGGCCATGGCCGACACCACGCTGGACGCCCGCCTACCGCCAGCAGCGCTCACCGAGCAGGAGCGCCGCATCCGCGAGGGCCATTGCCACGCCCTGCCCGAGGCACGGATTCGGCCCATGGTGCGCGTGCAGATCGCGCGCGACCTGGCCATGGCCGACACGCTGGCAAAAGCCCGCCAGCCCGGGCGCACCGTGCTGCTGGTGGCGGGCAACGGGCATGTGCAGCGGGCCTTGGGCGTGCCGCTGCATCTGTCAGAAGAATTCAAGACAAAAGTGCTTTCAGCACAGGCGCAGAAAGCGCAAGCAGCTACCGATATGGAAGCAAGCAGAGCCGGCGTTGACCTGGTGTGGCCAACGCCGCCGCTGCCGCCGCGCGACCACTGCGCGGCCTTTCGCCCGCCTGCGCCTGCGGCGCGCTGAAGGGCGGCCCTCAGCGGCGATACGGATCGCTGGGCCGGCGGTCGTAGCGGCCATAACGGTCGTGGTCACGCCCGCCGGGGCGCGCATGGGCTGGCGGGCGGCCTCGGTTGTCCCACTGCGGGCGCGGCGGCTGCACGCGCACCGGGCGCGCGTCCCAGCGCGCGGGCTGGTAGACCCAGCGGCCGCCCTGCGCCACCCAGGCCGGGGCCACGTAGGCATAACCGGGGCGCGCAGCCACCCAGTGGCCACGGCGCCAAGCGTAGTGGTTTTGCGCCCACTGGTAGTGGCCGGGTGCCCACACGTAGCCGGGCCGCGCCACCGGCACCACCTCGCGGCGCGGCGGCGGGGGCGGCGTGCCGATCTGCACGTGGATGTAGGCCTGCGCCTGGGCCGCCGTGGGCAGCGCCAGGGTCGCACCGGCACTGAGCACCGTGGCACCGGCCAGCAGCAGGGCTTGGAGGGAGGATGCGATCATGATCCTGTCCTTTATGAAAAAGTGAACACCCCCCTTCAACGCGCCAGCCTGGCCGCTGGCTGTAAACGCTCTGCAAAGCTTTGAAAAGCCCGGTGTGCGCCTGCGTCCCTACCAGGTGTCGATGAACCGCCCGCCCTCGGCAGGCCGCACCCGCGCCGAGGCCAGCCCGCGCGCCAGCCAGTCGCGCGTGTGGGCGGGGTCGATCACGGCGTCGATCTCCAGCGTGCTCGCCATGTTCATGGCCTCGCCGTGGTGGTATTGCTGCGCCACCAGTTTGGCGAACAATGCGTCGCGCTCGGTGCCTTCTGCCGCCGCTTCCAGCTCTTTCCGAAAGCCCAGCCGCACCGCGCCTTCCAGCCCCATTCCGCCGAATTCGCCCGTGGGCCAGGCGAGGGTGAAAAACGGCTGGTGAAAGCCGCCCGCCGCCATGCCCATCGCGCCCAGGCCATAGCCCTTGCGCAGCACCACGCTGAAAAACGGCACGCGCAGCGCAGCGGCGGTGACGAACAGGCGGCTGACGTGGCGCACCTGCGCGGTCTTTTCCACCGCCGGGCCGACCATGAAGCCGGGCGTGTCGATCAGGCTGACGATGGGCAGCCCGTGCGCGTTGCACAGCTGCATGAAGCGCGCGCCCTTGTCGGCTGCCGGCGCGTCGATGGCACCGCCCAGGTGCAGCGGGTTGCTGGCCATCAGGCCCACGGGGCGGCCCTCGATGCGCGCCAGCGCGGTGTGGATGCCAGCGCCAAAGCCGGTGCGCAGCATAAGCAGGCTGCCCTCGTCCACCAGCCCGTGCATGGCCGCGCGCGTGTCGTAGGCGCGCAGGCGATTTTCGGGCACCACGCGGCGCAGTGCGCGCTGGTCGGGCGTGATCCAGTCGCGGGTGTGGCCTTGAAAGAAACCCAGGTATTGCCGCGCCGCGTGCACGGCTTCTTTTTCATCGGCCACCAGCACGTCGATCACGCCATTGGCGTGCTGCACGCCGCTCGGGCCAATGTCCTCGGGCGCGAACACGCCCAGCCCGCCGCCTTCGATCATGGCCGGCCCGCCCATGCCGAGGTGGCTGTCCTTCGTCGCGATGACGACGTCGCTGCACCCCAGCAGCGCCGCGTTGCCCGCAAAGCAGCGCCCGGCCACGATGCCGACCACCGGCACCTGGCCCGACAGCGCGGCATAGGCCGCAAAAGTGCCCACGTGCAGTCCGGCCAGCACGTTCGAATCGACGTCGCCTGGCCGCCCGCCGCCGCCTTCGGCGAACAGCACCACGGGCAGCTTTTCTTGCAGCGCCAGGCGCAGCATGCGGTCGGTCTTGGCGTGGTTGCGCATGCCTTGTGTGCCGGCCAGCACGGTCGCGTCGTAAGCCATCACGGCGGTGCGGGCGCGCTCGGGGCCGAAGATCAAGCCGTTGACGCCACCCACGCCCGTCACCATGCCATCCGCCGGGGTGTTGGCGATCAGGTCTTCCACGCTGCGGCGGCGCGTTTGCGCGGCAATGGCCAGCGCGCCGTATTCGATGAAGCTGCCTTCGTCGCACAGATCGGCAATGTTCTCGCGCGCACTGCGCAGGCCGCGCGCGTGGCGTTTGGCGATGGCCTCGGGCCGCGCGGCGTCGAGCGTGCGCGCGTGCCGGTCGATCACGCGCTGAAGGTCGGCGCGGATGTGGTCGGGGTCGTGCGCGGCGGCGCCTTCGGCCTGCGGCGCGGCGGTGTGCGCGGCCTCTTGCAGCACCAGCAGCGCATCGCCCGGCGCCAGGTGCGTGCCTTCTTGCGCCAGCAGCGCGCGCACCACGCCGGCGTGCGGCGCCGTCAGCACGTGCTGCATCTTCATGGCCTCCAGCACGGCCAGCTCGGCGCCGGGCGCCACCGCATCGCCCACCTGCACCGACAGCTGCACCAGCCGCGCCGGCATGGGGGCGCAGATGGCGCCTTCAGGGGCGTCGGCTGCCTGGGTGGGTTTTAAATAAAATACGCCTTCAGCGCCCGTCTGTATTTCGCAGACAGCTATATTTTCAGAATCATCCAGCAAGTCGGGCAGCACCGATTCGAGCCAGCGCGTATGTACCTGCTGCGCCGCCATTTCGGGCCGCTCGGCCAGTGCGCGCAGCAGGTTCAGGTTGGTGGCCACACCCTCAATGCGCACCTCGCCCAGCGCGCGGCGCGAGCGGCGCAGCACGTCGGCGAAGTCGCGGCTGGCCGAATGCACGACCAGCTTGGCCAGCAGCGCGTCGTAGTGCGGCGACGGCGCGGCGCCTGCCAGGCCGTGCGTGTCCACGCGCACGCCCAGGCCTTGCGGCCAGTCGAAGCGCGTCAGCGTGCCGTGGCCGGGCGTGGCGCTGCCATCGGCGGCCAGCGTTTCGGCGTTGATGCGCCACTGGATGGCAAAGCCGCGCGGCGCGGGCGGCGCAGCGGGGTCAAGCCCCAGATCGGCCAGGCCTTGGCCCGTCGCCAGCGCAAGCTGCGCCTGCACCAGATCGACGCCCGTCACGGCTTCGGTGACGGTGTGCTCGACCTGCAAACGGGCGTTGGCTTCGATGAAGACGAAGGGCAGTTCGTCGGATGCGGGATCGACCAGAAACTCGAACGTGCCCAGCCCCTCGTAACGCACGGCGCGCGCCATCGCCAGCGCACTTTCAACGATGCGCGCGCGCAGCGCATCCGACAGGCTCGGGCTGGGCGCAATCTCCACCAGCTTCTGAAAGCGCCGCTGCACCGTGCATTCGCGCTCGCCCAGCGCCATCACCGCATGGCCGTCGCCCAGCACCTGCACCTCGACGTGGCGCGCGCCGCGCATCAGGCGCTCCACATACACGTCGGCGATGCCGAAGGCGGTCAGCGCCTCGCTGCGGCAGCGCTCGTAGGCGGCGGGCAGATCGGCGTCGCTCTCGATCGCCCGCATGCCGCGCCCACCACCACCGCCCACGGCCTTGATGACGATGCCGCCCGCCGCGTGCTGCGCGAAGAAGGCACGCGCCTCATCCAGCGTCACGGCGTGCGACACGCCCGGCATCAGCGGCACGCCGCAGCGCTCGGCCAATTCACGCGCAGCGGCCTTGTCGCCGAACAGCGCCAGCTGATCGGGCGTGGGGCCGATGAAGCGAATGCCCGCCGCCGCACAGTCGCGCGCGAAATCGGCGCGCTCACTCAAAAACCCGTAGCCGGGGTGCAGCGCGTCGCAGCCCTGCGCGCGCGCAATGGCAATCAGCCGCGCGCCATCCAGATACGCCGCCGGGCCGCTGGCACCCAGCGCCACGCCTTCATCGGCGGCTGCCACATGCGGCGCCTGCGCATCGTCGTCGGCATACACGGCCACGCTGGCCACACCCTGATCACGCAGCGCGCGCACGATGCGCAGGGCAATTTCGCCGCGGTTGGCGATGAGGACTTTTTTGAACATGGGGGGCTTTCGAGGCGTTGTCATGAACAGCCGGACGCGAAGGACGCAAAAGTTACGCGAAGGACGCGAAAAAATTCAAGAAATCTGCTTTTCCTTTTGCGTCCTTCGCGAATCCTTCGCGTCCTTCGCGTCCGGATGTCCGAATTTCAAACGTCTGCTTTCAACAGCCGCCGCAGCACCTTGCCCGCGCCCGTGGTCGGCAGTGCGTCGATGAACTCGACGTATTTCGGCACCTTGTAGGTCGCCATGTTGTCGCGGCTCCAGGCGATCAGGTCATGGGCCGTCAGTTCGGCGCCGGGCTTTGTCACGACGAAGGCCTTCACCACCTCGCCCTTTTCGTCATCTGCCTCGGCCAGCACCGCCGCCTGCGCGATAGCCGGGTGCTTGATGAGAATGGCCTCCACTTCTTCGGGGAACACGCTGTAGCCCGAGACCTTGATCATCTCCTTGGTGCGGCCGATGAAGGTGAGGTAGCCCTCGGCATCCAGCTTGCCCTGGTCGCCCGTCCACACCCAGCCTCCCCGCAGCGTGGCTGCCGTGGCCTCGGGCTTGCGCCAGTAGCCCTTGAAGTTGCCGGGCGAGCGCACGGTGATCTCGCCCACCTCGCCCGCCGGTTTTTCGGCACCGGTGTCGGCATCGACGATGCGGATCGCCACGCCCGGCATGGGTTGGCCGTGCGTGCCCCAGCGGATGGCATCGTGGGGCATGCCGGTGTCCATGGTGTGCGTTTCGCTCAGGCCGTAGGCCGCCTCGCAGCTGATGCACGGCCCCTGCGTGAAGGCTTGCCACTGCGCGGCCAGTGCTTCGGTGAAGGTGATGCCGAAACTGGTGACGGGGTTGCGCTGCAAGCTCTTCAAATCGTAGCGCACGACATCCGCCACCTGCATGCAGGCGACGTTCATCGGCGCAATGGAATACCAGTGCGTGACGCGGTAACGGTCAATGGCTTGCAGCACCGCCACCGGGTCGAAGCGCAGCAGCAGCACCTGCGCGGCACCCACGAGGATGGGCACGTTCACCCCCATCAGCATGCCGGCGATGTGGTAGAGCGGAGCGACCGACAACGCCACATGCTGCGGCCCGATGCCTGCTGATTGGGCGGTGACCGTGGTCTTGAACAGCGCGTTGCCAAAGCTCAGCATCGCGCCCTTGGGCAGGCCGGTGGTGCCGCTGGTATAGGTCATCAGGGCGATGTCGTTCATCGTGGTATTTGGAGCGGCTGGCGCTTGTCCCGCTTGCGCACCTTGCTGCGCTATTTGCAGCATGTCGGTGCAGTCTGCGGGCAGCGGCGCGGGCGCGGTTTGCAATTCGGCAGGCAGGTCGATGGCAGGCGCGGGCGGCAGCAGATCGGTGTAGCGCACGGCCAGCACATGCTGCAAGGCGGTCTGCGCGCGCACCTGGTTGACGATGGGCAGCAGCCCGTCAGCGGCGACGATGACGCGCGCCTGCAAATCGTCCAGCTGGTATTGCAGCTCGTGCGCCTTGTTCAGCGGCCCGCAGGGGCACACCACGGCGCCGATCTTCTGGATGGCGTAGTGCGCCAGCAGGTACTGCGGACAGTTGTTCATGAACAGCGCCACCGGCTCGCCCTGGGCCACGCCCAGCGCTTGCAGATGCGCACCCAGCGCGTCGCTCCAGCCATCCAGCTCGCGCCAGCTGATGGCACGGCCATACCAGACGATGGCGGGCGCGTCGGGCCGCTCACGCGCGTGGCGGCGCAGGTGTTCGTGCAGGGGCTGGTCGCGGCTCATGGCAGTGGTGTCTCCTGTTTGGGGCGGCGTGCGCGCTGTCGTGCGGGCGGTCAGGCCAGTCAGGGTTTGTCTGCATGCCTTGCCGTTCGCCGGGGCTTGCCAATGTATACCCGGCGGCAGAACAATGCTACCCATGAGTAGAACCTGCGCGACAGCATGCCGATGAAAGCCTTGGCGCGAAAGCCGCGCTCACCCTCTCGCGGTCGTCAAAAGGCGCTGACCGCCGGCACCGACGCCGCGCGCGAGCGCATTCTGGCCGTGGCCGAGGAGCTGTTTCACGCCCAGGGCTACGCCCACACCACGCTCGATCAGATCGCGCGTGCGCTGGGCGCAAGCAAGCCTTACGTGTACTACTACTTCCACAACAAGCTCGAAATCTTCGAGACCCTGTCGTGGCGGCCCGCCGTGGCCTGCTTCACGGCGCTGGACTTTCCGCCGGATGACGCACGCCCGGCGCACGAGAAGGTGGTCGAGGGCCTGTCGCGCCTGATCCATGCCACCCTGGCGCACTACCCGGCAGCGTTTTTCCCCTACCGCGAGCCGCAGGTCTACCGCCCCGCCTACGCCGCCGCCCAGCGCAAGCTGGCGCGCCACTTCTACGACCAGCTTTGCGCGCTGCTGGAGCAGGGCCGGCGCGAAGGCATGCTTGACTTTGCCGAAACGCGCATCACCGCCCTGTCGGCCGGCAGCATTCCGGGCTTTCTCTACAGCTGGTACCGCCCTGGCGGGCGCCTGGCCCCGCAGGCCGTGGGCGACGAACTCACGCGCCTGGTCTGCCGCGTCATCGGCCTGCGCGTGGCGCCAGAGGGCAGCGCTTTCACCCCGCCCACCCACCACAGGAGACGCAAGCCATGAACCCCGCCACCTCGCGCCGCATCGGCGTGGCCGCCACTTTGCTGGCCCTCTCGGGCATCGCCCAGGCGCAGCCCGAGCCGTACAGGATCGCCTTCATCGACCCGCTGACCGGCCCGTTTGCCGCCGTGGGCGAGCTGATGCTGCTGCACACGCGCTTTGCCATCGAAGAGCTGAACGCCGCCGGCGCGCTGCCTGGCGGACGCCGCTTCGAGCTGCTGCCCTTCGACAGCAAACTCTCCGCCCAGGAAAGCCAAAGCGCACTCAAAGCCGCCATCGACCAGGGCGCGCGCGCCATCGTGACCGGCGGCTCCGGCTCATCGGTGGTGTCGGCGCTGGTGCAATCGGCCGCGCGCTGGAACCAGCGCAACCCCGGCAAGGAAGTCATCGTCTTCAACCACTCGTCCATCGACCCCGACCTGACCGGCAAGCACTGCAACTTCTGGCACTTCCAGACCGAAGCCAGCACCGCCATGAAGATGAAGGCGCTGGCCAACTACATCGGCCAGCAGCCCGGCATTCGCCAGATCTACCTGCTCAACCAGGACTACGCGCACGGCAGGCAGTGGGCCGCCTACGGACGCCAGCTGGTGGGCGCGGCCCGGCCCGACGTGCAGTTCGTGGGCGAGCAGCTGCACGCCATTGGCCGCGTCAAGGACTTCGCGCCCTACGTGGCGCAAATCCGGCAAGCCGGTGCCGACAGCGTCATCACCGGCAACTGGGGCCCAGACCTGACCCTGCTGCTGCGCGCCGCCGGCGAAGCGGGCATGAACCTGCGCTACTTCAACCACAGCGCGGGCGCCGTGCCCGGCACCGTGATGGCCGTCTCGCAAGCCCAAACCGGGCAGCTCACCTGGGTGGCCGAATGGCACCCCGGCCAGGCGGGCACCCCCAAGGTGGACGCGCTGGCCCAAGCCTACAAGGCCCGCACAGGCCGCGACCTCATGGCCCCGCGCATCGACCTCACGCCGCGCCTGCTGGCCGCAGCGCTGAAAAAAGCGGGCAGCGACGAGCCGGTGAAAGTGGCGCGCGCGCTGGAAGACATGACGTTCGACTCCACCCTCGGGCCTGTGCGCATGCGCGCGCAAGACCATCAGCTGCTGCTGCCCCAGGTCGTCAACACCATCGCGCCGGTGGACGGCAAGGCGGTGAAGGTCGGCTGGGACGGTGTGGACTGGGGCTTTCGCACCGACGCGGTCTACAGCGGCAGCGAACTGGCACAAGACACCGAATGCAGGATGACGCGGCCCTGAGCGCGCGCTGACGCTCTCGGCGCGCGCCGACGCCCGGGGGCGACAGCCCTGCCACAATCGCGCCCCGATGCAAGACACCTACATCCTCACCCTCTCCTGCCCCGACCAGCGCGGCATCGTGCATGCCGTCTCGGGCTTTCTGGCCGAGCGCGGCGGCAACATCGAAGAAGCCGCCCAATACAACGACCCCGGCACCGGCCTGTTCTTCATGCGCGTGCAGTTCGTCTGCCCTGAGCTGGGCGCGGCCCGCCTGCGCGAGCAGATCGGCCCGCTGGCCGAGCGCTTTGCCATGGCCTGGCAGCTGCACGAAGCGGCGCAGCCCATGCGCACGGTGATCTTCGTCAGCCGCGAAGGCCACTGCCTCAACGACCTGCTGTTTCGCTGGAAAAGCGGCCTGCTGCCGCTGCACATCGCCGCCATCATCAGCAACCACCGCGACTTCTATCAGCTGGCGGCCAGCTACAACGTGCCCTTTCACCACATCGCCCTGGGCGCGGGTCACAAGGCGCAGGCCGAGGCCAAACAGCTGGAAATCATCGAGGCCGAGCGCGCCGAGCTGGTGGTGCTGGCGCGCTACATGCAAATCCTCTCCAACGACATGTGCCAGCGCCTGGCCGGGCGGGCCATCAACATCCACCACAGCTTTCTGCCCAGCTTCAAGGGTGCCAAGCCCTATACCCAAGCGCACGAGCGCGGCGTCAAACTCATCGGTGCCACCGCCCACTACGTCACCGCCGACCTGGACGAAGGCCCCATCATCGAGCAGGACGTGGCCCGCGTCGACCACGGCCTGGCCGTGGAAGACCTCACCGCCATCGGCCGCGACACCGAAAGCCAGGTGCTGGCCCGCGCCGTGAAGTGGCACGGCGAGCACCGCGTGCTGCTCAACGGGCAGCGCACGGTGGTGTTCAAATAAAACGTAGCTGCTTGCGTACGATATAAGCCATTCTTATATATTTTTATATCTGAAAATGTCTTATACCTTGCGCAATCAGCTATCAATAATGCCCTGACACACCTCACCCCCAGCCCAGCAGCGCCACCGCCCCCAGCGCCGCGAAGATGGCCGCCGACACCAGGTGCACTGCGCGAATCGGCACCTTCTTCACCAGCCGGTCGCCAAACCACACCACCGGCGCATTGGCCAGCATCATCCCCAGCGTGGTGCCCAGCACCACCGCCAGCCACTGCTTGTACTGCGCCGCCAGCGCCACGGTGGCGATCTGCGTCTTGTCGCCCATCTCGGCCAGAAAAAACGCCACCAGCGTGGTACCGAACACGCCCAGCCGGCTGGCTGTCGAAGGCGCATCGTCATCGTCCAGCTTGTCGGGCACCAGCATCCACACCGCCATCGCGATGAAGGACGCCCCCAGCACCCAGCGCAGCACCTGCGGCCCCAGCTGCGCCTGCACCCAGCTGCCCAGCGCGCCGGCCAGCGCGTGGTTGGCCAGCGTGGCCACCAGAATGCCCCACACGATGGGCCAGGGCCTGCGAAAACGCGCCGCCAGCACCAGCGACAGCAGCTGCGTCTTGTCGCCCATCTCGGCCAGGGCGACGATGCCGGTGGAAATAAGAAACGCTTCCATGCGTGAAAACCCGTGCTCGTGGGGCGCAAGGCCGCCCGCGGGGGGCGGCAAAACGCTGTTGAATCATTTTTATGTAGCAGCCATGCATGACCAGGCGGGTTCTGCACGGCGGCAAGATTGTAGGCAGGTGTCAAGGACGGCAAATACCCGAGCAGATTTTCCGGGAATAAGCTGCATGCTTGACTTTCACCGTTATGGCCCATAATCGCGCGGGTGTGCGCTTTGCACACTTTTTAGCGGTCTTGCGGTGAATACAGTCAGTTGCCCTTCCATGCCGGCCCCTTGCGGCGTTGACAGAAGGCGTTTTCCGGACTCCATCGCTTTTTTTTGGTTCTTGAGGAGTCCCTTTTAATGGGCAACAAACTTTACGTCGGCAATCTGCCGTATTCGGTGCGCGATTCCGATCTGGCGCAGGCCTTTGGCGAATTTGGTTCGGTCACGAGCGCCAAGGTCATGATGGAACGCGACACAGGTCGCTCCAAAGGCTTCGGCTTCGTGGAGATGGGCAGTGACGAGGAGGCGCAAGCCGCCATCAACGGCATGAACGGTCAGCCCCTGGGCGGCCGCAACGTCGTCGTCAACGAGGCCCGCCCCATGGAAGCCCGCCCGCCCCGCTCCGGCGGCTATGGCGGTGGTGGTGGTGGTGGCTACGGCGGCGGTGGCGGCGGTGGCTATGG
>JAUNTQ010000167.1 GCA_030538605.1 Pseudomonadota bacterium | reverse complement strand
TCGATCAACGTGCTGACCATGTTCGGCATGGTGCTGGTGATCGGCATCGTGGTGGACGACGCCATCGTGGTGGTGGAAAACGTCGAACGCATCATGAGCGAAGAGGGCTTGCCGCCGCTGCAGGCCACGCGCAAGGCCATGACGCAGATCTCCGGCGCCATCATCGGCATCACCGTGGTGCTGGTGGTGGTGTTCGTGCCGCTGGCCTTCTTCTCGGGCTCCATCGGCAACATCTACCGCCAGTTCTCGCTGGTGATGGCCGTGTCGATCGCGTTCTCGGCCTTCATGGCGCTGTCGCTCACGCCGGCCTTGTGCGCCACGCTGCTCAAGCCCGTGGAAGCCGGCCACCACATGGAGAAGAAGGGCTTCTTCGGCTGGTTCAACCGCACGTTCACGCGCGCCACCAAGGGCTACGAGGGCTGGGTCGGCGCGCTGCTCAAGCGCGGCGGCCGCATGATGCTGGTGTATCTGGCGATCTGCATCGGCGTCGGCTGGATGTACACGCGCCTGCCCACGTCCTTCCTGCCGCAGGAAGACCAGGGCTACGTCATCGTCAACATGCAGCTGCCCGCCGGCGCCACGCTGGAGCGCACGCAGGCCGTGGTCGAGCAGGTGGAGGGCTACATGCTCAAGCAGCCCGAGGTGGCCAACATGGTGGCGGTGCTGGGCTTCTCGTTCTCCGGCCAGGGCCAGAACGCGGCGCTGTCCTTCGTCTCGCTCAAGCCCTGGGGTGAGCGCAAGGGCGCCGAGCACGGCGCTGATGCTATCGCCGGCCGCGCGATGATGGCGCTTGCGGGCATCAAGGACGCCTTCATCTACCCCTTGAGCCCGCCGCCCATCCCTGAGCTGGGCGTCAGCTCCGGCTTCAACCTGCGCCTGCAGGACCGCGGCAGCCAGGGCCACGAGGCGCTGCTGGCCGCACGCAACCAGCTGCTGGGCATGGCCATGCAGAGCAAGATGCTGACCGGCGTGCGCCCCAACGGCCTGGAAGACGCGCCGCAGCTGCGGGTGGACATCGACCGCGACCAGGCGGCCGCCCAGGGCGTTAGCTTCTCGGCCATCAACAGCGTCATCTCGACCTCGCTCGGCTCGTCCTACGTGAACGACTTTCCCAACGCCGGGCGCATGCAGCGCGTCATGGTGCAGGCCGATGCCCCCGCGCGCATGCAGCCCGAGGACATCCTGCGCCTGACGGTGCAAAACAGCGCCGGCCAGGCCGTGCCGCTGTCGGCCTTTGCCACCACCCAATGGGTCACCGGCCCCATGCAGACGGTGCGCTACAACGGCTACCCGGCCATGCGCATCGAAGGCGGCGCCGCCCCCGGCTACAGCACCGGCCAAGCCATGGCCGAGATGGAAAAGCTCGTGTCGCAACTGCCGCCCGGCTTCGGCTACGAGTGGACCGGCCAGTCGCGCGAGGAAAAGCTCGCCGGCAACCAGGCCATCATCCTCTACGCCTTCGCCATCCTGGCGGTGTTCCTGGCGCTGGCCGCGCTGTATGAAAGCTGGTCGATCCCGCTGGCGGTGATCCTGGTGGTGCCGCTGGGCGTGCTGGGCGTGCTGCTGGGCGTCAATTTGCGCGGGCTGACCAACGACGTGTACTTCCAGATCGGCCTGATCACCATCATCGGCCTGTCGGCGAAGAACGCCATCCTGATCATCGAGTTTGCCAAGGACTTGCAGGCCCAGGGCCGCAGCGTGCTGCAGGCCGCGCTCGAAGCGGCGCACCTGCGCTTTCGCCCCATCCTGATGACCTCGCTGGCCTTCACCGCCGGCGTGGTGCCCCTGGCCATCGCCAGCGGCGCCAGCTCGGCCAGCCAGCGCGCCATCGGCACCGGCGTGATCGGCGGCATGCTGGTGGGCACCGTGCTGTCGGTGTTCCTCGTGCCGGTGTTCTTCCTCGTGGTGCGCTCCATCTTCAAGGGTGGCAAGCGCGAGCAGGAACGCGCCCAGCAGCACGCCCGAAGCGCCGGTGTGAGCCATGGCGAACCCGTGGAGCCCACGCTGTGATCACATCCCTTTCCTCCTTGTCCGTGATGAACGCAACATCCCTCTCACGCTGGCTGGTGACCCCGGTGTGCGCCGCCGTGCTGGCCGGCTGCTCGCTGGTGCCCAGGTACGAACAGCCCGCCGCCCCGGTGGCCGCCGACTGGCCGGACAGCGCCGGCACCCTGCTCACCACCGGCGGCATCGCCGCCGCCGAGCTGCCCTGGCAGCAGTTCGTGCAGGACGCGCAACTGCGCGAGCTGATCGCGCTGGCGCTGGACAACAACCGCGATCTGCGCGTGGCGGTGCACAACATTGAGCGCGCGCGCGCCCAGTACCAGATCACCCGCGCCGACCAGTTCCCCACCGTGGGCGCCAGCGCCTCGGGCACGCGCTCCTCGCCCAACCCGTCCGCCGCGCTGGGCGGCCCCAGCGTGTCGTCCACCTACAGCGTGGGCATCGGCGTGTCGGCCTGGGAGCTGGACTTCTTCGGCCGCGTGGCCGCGCTCAAGGACGCCGCCCTGGCCAACTACCTGGCCACCGAGGAAGCGCGCAAGGCCGCGCAGATCAGCCTGATCGCCGGTGTGGCCAGCACCTGGCTGCAACTGAAAACCGACACCGAGTTGCTGGGCCTGGCCGAGCGCACGCTGGGCACGCGCGAGCAATCGCTTTCGCTCACGCGCATGCGCTTCGACAACGGCGTGTCCTCCGCGCTCGATCTGCGCCAGGCCGAAACCCTCACGGCCACCGCCCAGGCCACGCGCGCCCAGCAGCAGCGCCTGCGCGCGCAGGACATCAACGCGCTCACCCTGCTGGTCGGTCAGCCGCTGCCCGCGCACCTCGTTCCGTCGCTGCCCGCCCGGGCCGAGCCCGCCGCGCCGCGCGACGCCGGCACCGCATCGGCCGCGCCCGCGCCCACCGCGCCGCTGCCCGCCTTCACGCAAGTGCCCGCCGGGCTGCCGTCCGAGCTGCTGCTGCGCCGCCCCGACATCCGCGCGGCCGAGCAGGCGCTCATCGCCGCCAACGCCAACATCGGCGCCGCGCGCGCCAACTTCTTTCCGCGCGTCACGCTCACCGGCTCGCTGGGCCGCGTCAGCAGCGATCTGGACGGCCTGTTCGGCTCCGGCGGCAGCCGCGCCTGGTCATTCGGCCCCAGCATTACGCTGCCCATCTTCGACATGGGCCGCAACCAGGCCGGGCTGGACGCTGCCAAGGCCACGCGCGACATCGCCGTGGCCCAGTACGAGCAAGCCATCCAGATCGCCTTCAGCGAAGTGGCCGACGCCCTGGCCGGCCGCGCCACCTACACCGACCAGGTGGCTGCGCTGCAAGCGCAGGCCGAGGCCGAGCGCGACCGCTACCGCCTGGCCGACCTGCGCTACCGCAACGGCATCGCCAGCTTCCTCGACCAGCTCGACGCCGAACGCTCGCTCTTCGCGGTCGAGCAGACCCTGGCGCAGGCGCGCCTGGCCCAGCGCGCGAACGAGGTTGCCCTGTACCGCGCGCTTGGCGGCGGCTGGACCGACGAGCCTGCCGCACCCGCACCCGCTACCACACCCTGAAAGCCCGCGCGCCCGGGCCTTCGGGGCGGCCCGGGCGAAAAAGCGCCCCATATAATCAGGGGCTTTTCGCGCGCGGTTTTTCACCTGCTGCGCGCCGACCCAGATCACCTCCACCACGACCCGAGGACGCCATGAGCGAGAACACGCACGAGGAAGCCCACACCGGCCCCATCAAGACCCCCAGCCAGCTCTTCTGGGTCAGCGTCGCGGCCTTCGTGCTACCCGTGTTCATCATCATCGGTCTGGTGTACGCCGTCACCTCGGCCAACAAGACCGCCCCTGGCGCATCCGACACCCAGCGCGCCATTGCCGAGCGCCTGCAAAAAGTCGGCACCGTCGCCCTGCAAGCCAGCACCGCCGACCGCCCGCTGGCCACCGGCGCCGAGGTCTACAAGGCCCAGTGCACCGCCTGCCACGCCACCGGCGTGTCCGGCGCGCCCAAGTCCGGCGACGCGGGCGACTGGGCCCCGCGCATCCCCAAAGGCTACGACACCCTGCTGACCCACGTCATCAAGGGCTTCAACGCCATGCCCCCGCAAGGCGGCGGCAACTTCTCCGATCTGGAAATCGGCCGCGCCGTGGTCTACATGGCCAACGCCGCCGGCGGCAAATTTGAAGAGCCTGCCGCGCCCGCCGCTGCCGCCAGCGAACCCGCTGCCGCCGCTG
>JAUNTQ010000036.1 GCA_030538605.1 Pseudomonadota bacterium | reverse complement strand
TCGGCGTCGTGTATGGCGACATCGGCACCAGCGTGCTGTATGCCGTCAAGGAGATCTTTGGCTCCGGCCACGTGCCCTTCAGCCACGCCAACGTCTACGGCGTGCTGTCCATCATCTTCTGGACGCTGACGCTCATCGTCACGCTGAAGTACGTCACCCTGGTGCTGCGTGCCGACAACCACGGCGAAGGCGGGCTGGTGGCCATGCTGGCGCTGGCCTCGCAAAGCGTGAAGCACAAGCCCCGGCTGCGCCGCTGGATGCTGCTGATCGGCATCTTCGGCACGTGCCTGTTTTATGGCGACGGCGTCATCACCCCCGCCATCTCGGTGCTGTCGGCGGTGGAGGGGCTGGAGGTGGTCTCGCCCCACTTCAAGCGCGCGGTGATTCCGCTCACGCTCACCATCCTGTTCGTGCTGTTCTGGGTGCAAAAACGCGGCACGGCGGGCATCGGCCGGTTCTTCGGGCCCGTCACGCTGGTGTGGTTCTTCGCCATCGCGGCGCTGGGCGTGTACCACATCGCCGGCCACCCCGAAATCCTGGCCGCCATCGGCCCGCAGCACGCGCTGGCCTTCACCTGGCGGCAGCCGGGCACGGCCTTCATCATCCTGGGCGCGGTGGTGCTCACGGTGACGGGCGGCGAGGCGCTGTATGCCGACCTGGGCCACTTCGGCAAAAAGCCCATCCGCCTGGCCTGGTTCAGCGTGGTCATGCCCGCGCTCACGCTCAACTATTTCGGGCAAGGCGCGCTGCTGCTGGCCGAGCCAGAGGCGGTGAAAAACCCCTTCTTCCACATGGCCCCCGGCTGGCTGCTGCTGCCGCTGGTGGGCCTGGCCACGCTGGCCACGGTGATTGCCTCGCAGGCGCTCATCACCGGCGCCTTCAGCGTCACCAAGCAGGTCATCCAGCTGGGCTATCTGCCGCGCCTGCACATCCGCCACACCAGCACCAAGGACCCGGGGCAGATCTACATGCCCTTCGTCAACTGGGGCCTGTTCGTGCTGATCGTGCTGGCCGTGCTGCTGTTTCGCTCGTCCAGCAACCTGGCGGCGGCCTACGGCATTGCGGTGACGCTGGACATGACCATCACCACCGTGCTCACCTTCTTCGTCATCCGCTACGGCTGGGGCTACCCGCTGTGGCTGTGCCTGGCGGCCACGGGCTTTTTCCTTGCCATCGACATCACCTTCTTTGCCAGCAACCTGCTCAAGCTGCTCGAAGGCGGCTGGTTTCCGCTGGCCATCGGCGGGGCCATCTTCGTGCTCATGATCACCTGGAAAGACGGGCGCGCGCTGCTCAACCAGAGCCTGCGCAACACCTCCATCGACCTGCCATCCTTTCTTGCATCGGTCTTCATCAGCCCGCCCGCCCGCGTGCCCGGCACGGCGGTGTTTCTCACCGCGCAGCAGGGCATCGTGCCCAACGCGCTGATGCACAACCTCAAGCACAACAAGGTGCTGCACGCGCACAACCTGTTCGTCACCGTGCGCAGCCACGAAGTGCCCTGGGTCGACGCCGACCAGCGGCTGGCCTTCGAGCCCCTTGGCCACGACTGCTGGTGCGTGACGGTCAACTACGGCTTCATGAACGACCCCAACCTGCCGCGCGCGCTGGCGCTGCTCGCCGGGCGCGGCGTCCAGCTCGACGCCATGACCACCAGCTACTTTCTCTCGCGCGACATCGTCACCCCCACGCTGGGCACCGGCATGGCGCCCTGGCGCGAAAAGCTGTTCGCGCACATGCACCACAGCGCCTCGGCAGTGGCGGAGTTTCTGCACCTGCCGAGCAACGCGGTGGTGGAGCTGGGGTCGAAGGTCGAGATTTGAAGGGGAGCAGGCCGCTGCCTTGGCGGCCTCTTTCTTGCTTCGCCCTTCAAGTCACGGCCACGCGCAGATGGGTGTGGTCGAGCCGGCGCACCACCACGGCGGCGCAGGCCATGGACAGCGCCAGCGCGATGGCCGGCTGGCGCTGGGCCAGTTCGGTGAAGCGGCCATGCTTCAGGCACCAGAGCTTGCTGTCGCGGGTGGCCACGACGGTGGCGTTGCGCGGCCCGCCGGTGAAGAAAGCGCCTTCGCCCACCACGGTGCCGGGCGCAAGCACGGCGAGCTTCATGCGGCCATACGGGTTGTCGCGGTGGACGGTGAGCGCGCCCGATTCAATGAAGTACAGCGTGCGGTCGCGCTCGCCCTGGCGAATGGGCACGTGCCCGGTGTTCACGGGATAGGGCAGCAGGTAAGACGCCAGGCAGGCCCATTGCCCGCTGCTCAGCGTGCAGGGCAGCGCGTCATAGGCCTGGCCCATGCGCATGGCCGCGAGCAGGCCAGTCAGCGCATCGGCGGTGTGCACGGGTTCGTAGCTGTTCATGTCACTGCTCCTGAAAGAAAAGCGGCTTCTTCTGGCCGCTTTGATCGGCACCTGCGCAGCCCGGCGTGGATGCTTGCGCACAAAAGTTACAAACAGTTTAGAACGCGTGGCGGATTCGTGCCATCCCGCAAAAACGGTAGGCCGAACGTGCAGGCCCGGCAGCGCGGCTTATTTGCCGATGCAAAAGCGCGAGAAGATGACGCCCAGCAGGTCGTCGGCGCTGAATTCGCCGGTGATTTCGCCCAGCGCGTGCTGCGCCAGGCGCAGCTCTTCGGCCAGCAGGTCGAGCATGGACGTGGGCAGGTGCGTGCTGGCGGCATGCAGGTGCGCAGCCGCGCGGTGCAGCGCCTGCAGGTGGCGTTCGCGGGCGATGAACATGCCTTCGCCCGCACCGGCCTGCCAGCCGGCCAGTTGCAGCAGGCGCTGGCGCAAGGCGGGCAGGCCGTCGCCGGTTTTGGCCGACAGGGCGATGCCGCCCTCGGGCACGGCGGCGGCGGGCGCGGCGTCAAGCTTGTTCCATAGGTGCAGCACGGGCACGCCGGCGGGCAGCTGCTGCGCCACGGCGTGGGCGATGCGCGTGTCTTCGGCGGCGTGGGCGGCGTCGTGCTGGCGCGTGAGATCGCGCAGCAGCAGCACGGCGTCGGCGCTGGCGATGTGCGCCCAGGCGCGCTCGATGCCGATGCGCTCGACCTCGTCGGTCCCCTCGCGCAGGCCGGCGGTGTCGAGCACGTGCAGGGGCACGCCGTCGATCTGGATGGTTTGCTGCACCACGTCGCGCGTGGTGCCTGCCTGCGCGGTGACGATGGCCAGCTCCGCCCCCGCCAGCGCGTTCAGCAGGCTGCTCTTGCCCGCGTTGGGCTGCCCGGCGATGACCACCTTGATGCCCTCGCGCAGCAGCGCGCCTTGCCGCGCGCGGGCCTGCACGTCGACCAGGGATTGCTGCAAAGTCAATAGCTGACCGCGCACGTCGTGCGTACTTAGAACGTCTATTTCCTCTTCGGGGAAATCCAGCGTGGCCTCGATCAGCATGCGCAGGTGGATGAGCCGGTCGCGCAGCGCGTGTATGGCCTGCGAGAACACGCCCGCCAGCGAGCGGCTGGCCGAGCGGGCGGCGCTTTCGGTGCTGGCGTCGATGAGGTCCATCACCGCCTCGGCCTGGGCCAGGTCGAGCTTGTCGTTCAGAAACGCGCGCTCGGTGAATTCGCCGGGCCGCGCCAGGCGCAGGCGCGGCAGCAGCGGCTGGCCGCTGGCGGCATCGGTCTCGGCAGCGGCGGCCAGGCAGCGCGCCAGCAGCAGTTGCAGCACCACGGGGCCGCCGTGGACTTGCAGCTCCAGCACGTCTTCGCCGGTATAGGAGTGCGGCGCGGAAAAGAACAGCGCCAGCCCGTGGTCGATGGGGCTGCCATCGGCATCCTTGAAAGGGCCGTAGCTGGCCATGCGCGGTGCCAGCGCGCGCCCGGTGAGCGCCTGCGCCAGCGGCCCCAGCCCCCGCCCCGACACGCGCACGATGCCCACCGCGCCGCGCCCGGGCGCGGTGGCAATGGCGGCGATGGGGTCTTGCGCAGAGGGCAGAAAAGACATGGCGATGCGGGGCGCGGATGGGCCGTGTTTCAGTGGTTCATGGCCGTGTCGCGCCATTGGCGGGCACCCATGGCCGGGGTTTCCCGGGCCATCAAGTGCATTCCCCAGGGGCTTGCGTATGCACGCCTCTTTGCAGGCTGGGTAGAGCGAAGCGAAACTTGGCTTGCCAAAGGAATGGCAGCCATGCCAGCCGCGCGAAGACATGACGGTGGGTTGCCCTCACCCCCGCCCTCTCGCAGAGGGAGAAGGAACAAGACAGGGCCGAGCGAAGCGATGGCCTGTGTGGACTTGGGAACCCCTCTGGCCGTGCCGAGAAGCGAAGGGACACGGCCAGTGGGGCCGCCTTTTCTTGGGTTACTTTCTTTTGGCGGCGCAAAAGAAAGTGACTGCGCCGTCGGGCGCACATCCCGGCCAGCGACCTTTCCAACACCCCAACGCACCAAAACAAACGCAGCACCGGCGGAATCCCTTCGGGGTTCCGCCCTACGGGTTGAGCCTTGAAAAGATGTGTGCATGCACAAGCCTTGGGGGAAGACGCCGCAGGCGACTCAAGGGGGGGGTCATCGTCCAGGCATGCCGCCGCCCAGCAACGGCTTGCCGTTGATGAGCAGCTGGCCGCTGCCGTAGCGCACTTCGCCCACGTAGGCGTCGCCTTCCTTGCGCAGCCAGCCTTGCTGCACGAAGCCGTCGGCCATCTGGGTCATCTCCTGGACAGCGACAGACGGCTCGCCCTCATCTGCCAGCAGCGAGGCCACCACGGGCAGCCAGGCAGTGGGCAGGTGCAGGTCGGCGTGCATGTTCGCGCGCTGCACGGCGGCGAACATCCACGGCATGCCGGGGACGGTCTGCGCCGGCGCTTCCTGCATCTCCAGGCCGTAGACCAGCCGCGCGGTGTGGCCGTTCAGCGTGGCGCTGTAGCGGTCTTCGTAGGCGGGGCGGGCGTCCATGAAGCGCTGCATCATCGCCTGCACCTCGTCGTCGCCGAAGCTGGGCTGCTGGTCTTGCGCAGCGGCGGTCAGCACGCGGGCGATCAGCGCCTGGGCCTGCACCAGCGCGGCACCGTCGATGCGGCGCAGGGTGGATTCGGCACGCAGCTCCTCCACCGCCACTTCACCCACGCTGCCCTTGCCGTGCACGACTTGGCGTATATCGAACAGCTCGCCGTTCTGCGTGGTGTCGACTTCCAGGCGCGCATCGCGCAGGGCCATCAGCGGCCGCAGGCTGGCGGCGTCGCCGCCGGTGTGGGCCTCGAACAGCCCCAGCTCGCCTTCCATCTTGCCGGGTGCCATCAGCCACTGGCCGTCCTGCATCGTCATGTCGTAGCTGGCGCGCAGGCCCTCCATGCGCATGGTCACCAGTGCATCGCCGCCCAGCGCGGCGTTGTCTGCCTGAGCGGCCGTCATGCTCAGTTGCGGCATCCGCACGGTGCCGCGCTGCCGCTTGCCGCCAGCGCCCACGGTGAAGTCCCAGGTCACGGCCTGCCACTGCGCGCGGCTGCCTTGCGCGTCGGCCGGCGCCTGCATCTCGCCCGCAGGCAACAGGGCCTGGCCGCTCAAGGTGCCGGCAAAGCCATGCACGGTGCTCACCTCGGGCCACTGGGCCTTGGCAAACGCCTGGCGCACTTCATCGCTCACGCCTTGCACATCCACCACGTGCGTGCGCACCACGGCGGCAGCAGGGCGGCCACCGGCCAGCGGGCCGTGGCGCACATCGCTTTGCAGCGTCAGGCGCACCGTTTGCGGCGCGGCTGGCGCCTGCGCGTCGGCGGCATCGTCCGCATCCTCATCGTCTTCATCGTCCGTGGGCATGGCGGGCAGCGCGAACTGGAACACCAGCTGGCTGGTGGCACCAAACAGCCCACGGTCATAGCGGCGCTCCACCAGCAGCTGCGGGCCCAGCAGCGTCAGCGCGCGATCCACTTCGGCCTCGTAACGCGCTTCGGTCTGCTTGCCCAGCCACCAGCTGCTGCCCACATAGGCAACGGCCAATACGGCAACGGCGGCGGCGATCTTGCTTGGTGTATTCATCGGAAATGGACAGGTTGTGAACAAAAAAAGAATGCCGCCAAGTGTGCCCGATGCGGCGTGGCCATCTAAGGCAGGTCTTCGCCAACAGCATCCAGCGCGTTCTGGATGCGCGCCACCAGGGGCGCGTCGCCCGTGCAGGACAAGGTGAGCTGGTGCGTGGCGCGGGTCATGGCGACATACAGCACGCGCAGCTGCTCATCCAGCGAGTCGGTGGCGGGGATTTTCTGGTTCAGCCGCATCAGGATCACGTGCGGAAACTCCAGCCCCTTGGCGGCGTGCATGGTCAGCAGCTTGACGCCGGGCTGCTGCCAGTCGATGTCGCGCAGCTTGCCGTCGCGCCCTTTGCGCAACTGCGCCGCCACGCCCTGGCTGCGCAGGGCGTCGTGCATGTCGTGCAGGCTGGCGTGCGTGGCGGCCAGCACGGCCACGTCGTCGGCGGGCACGCCGCCTTCCAGCAGCTGGGCGATGCGCTCGGCCAGCGCCTTGGCCTCGTGCTGCGTGCTGCCAAAGCGCAGCAGTTGCGGCAGCGGCCCGCGCCGGCCCGCCGTGGCGGGGCACACACGCTGCATCTGGGTGTCGCTTTCGCTGGCTTCGGTCAACAGCTGCTCGGCGCAGCGCATGGCCAGCGCCAGAATCTCGACCGTGTTGCGGTAGTTGAGCCGCAGGATGCTGGTGCGCCCCTGCGCCTGAATGCCCACGCTGGCGAAGCTGAAACGCTTGGCCGCCGGTTTGTAGATGGACTGCGCGTCGTCATACAGCACCAGCAGCGAGCGCGTGGCGGGGTTGACCAGTTGCGTGGCGATGCGCAGCCAGGCCGCGTCAAAGTCGTGCGCCTCGTCGATCAGCAGGGCCGAATATTGGCCGGACGGCACCTGGCCGTGCTGCAAGGCGCGCTCCACCGTATTGGCCAGCGCCTCGAAGTAGGCGGTGCCAGACAGGCCCGCCGGGCGCGGCAGCTGGTAGCTGCGCACCATCTCTTCGCACCAGCCATGAAAGGTGTCGACCACCACGCGCGCTGGCTGGACGTCGCGCGCCTGCAGCTGCTGGCGGATGCGGTCGGCCAGCGGCTTGTTGAAGCACAGCACCAGCACGGGTTGCTCGCCCGGCTGCGCCTGCTGGGCCAGGTGGTGGGCGCGAAACACCAGCAGCATGGTCTTGCCCGAACCCGCCGCGCCGTGGATGACGCGATGCCCCTCGCCCAGCGCGCGCGCGGCCTGCTCCTGGTTCATGTCCATCACCTGAACCAGATCGGGAATGGCGAACTTTCCGGCTTGCTCCGCCGCCGCTTTTTGCGCCGCCGACAGGTTGGAGATGCGCACGTCGGGGAACATGTGCCAGCGCACGCGGTCTTGCTGCGGCAGCGTGAGCGCCGCCGGAACGAAAGCGGTGAACAGGCCCCACAGGCGCTCCTGAAACTGATCGGGCGGCACGCCCTCGTCCAGCTCGTCGCGCAGCAGCGTGCGCGTGGCGGCAAAGGCGCTGTCAAAGTCCAGCCCCTGCACTTGCGCGCGGCGAATGCCGCTCATCACCACGCCCCAGCCATAGGGCACGGCGCAGCGCCCGATGTAGCGCCCCTCGGTCTGTTTGAGCTGAGGATCGCGCTCCAGCACGTTGTTGATTTGCAGGGCGCATTCGCGTGCCTGCACCTCGGGGTGTTTGACGCTTTTGGGGCCGCCTTCCAGCGCCAGCGTCACTTCGGATTTGGTGGCGCGCGCCAGGCTGGCGAGCTTCCAGTGCTTGACCTCCAGCACCAGCACGCCCCGGCGCGGGTTGAACACCACAAAGTCAGGCTGGCGCTGCAACGGCCCCACGGGCAGGTCGTGCCACACGGTGTAGTCGTCTGACAGGCAGCGGCGCAGTTGCGCCAGCACCAGGCGCTCGCCGGGGTTTTCACACCGCTTTTCGATGCGGCTGAACACTTGAGGAAACTGGGCCATGGCCGATTATGGTCACGGCCCCCGCCGTGCCATCACGGCGCGCGCGTCAGCACCTTGCCCAGCGCCACGCCCGTGTGCGTGCCGGCGCGCACCACGTCTTCGGGCGTGCCGGCGGCGGTGATCTGGCCGCCGCCGTCGCCGCCTTCGGGGCCCAGGTCGATGACCCAGTCGGCTTCGGCGATCACGTCCAGGTCGTGCTCTATCACCAGCACGCTGTGGCCGCCATTCACCAGGCGGTGCAGCACGTGGATGAGCTTTTCGACGTCCTGCATGTGCAGGCCGACAGTGGGTTCGTCCAGCACGTACAGGGTGTGCGGGGCTTTCTGGCCGCGCCGGGTCACGTCGTCGCGCACCTTGCTGAGTTCGGTCACCAGCTTGATGCGCTGCGCCTCGCCGCCCGAAAGCGTGGGTGAGGGCTGGCCCAGCGTCAGATAGCCCAGGCCCACGTCTTTCAGCAGTTGCAGCGGGTGGGCGATGGCGGGCATGGTGGCGAAGAAGTCCACCGCCTCATCGACTTCCATTTGCAGCACGTCGCCAATGCTCTTGCCGCGCCAGGTGACGGCCAGGGTCTCAGGGTTGAAGCGCGCGCCGTGGCAGACCTCGCACAGCACTTTCACGTCGGCCAGAAAGCTCATGCCGATGGTGCGCACGCCCTGGCCTTCGCAGGCGGGGCAGCGGCCTTCGCCGGTGTTGAAGCTGAAGCGCCCGGGGCCGTAGCCGCGCGCCTTGGCCTCCAGCGTGTCGGCGAACAGGCGGCGCACCGTGTCCCAGAAGCCGATGTAGGTGGCGGGGCATGAGCGCGGGGTTTTGCCGATGGGGGTTTGATCGACTTCGAGCACGCGGTCGATGGGCTCGAAGCCTTTGAGGCCCGTGCAGCCGACGAGCGCGGGGGCCTTGCCCGCGTCCATCGCCTCGCGCCCCGCCTTGGTGGCGCGCTGACCGACCCAGGCGGCCACGTTGGCCAGCAGCACGTCGCGCGCCAGCGTGGACTTGCCCGAGCCGCTGACGCCGGTGACGGCGACGAGGCGATTGAGGGGCACGCTGACATCGACGTGTCGCAGGTTGTGCAGGTGGGCACCGAGGAGGGTGAGCCAGGGCTGCTTGTCTCCCTCCCCCGCTGGGGGAGGGCTGGGGGGGGGGGCGAGGGGGGGGGGGGGGCCGGGGGGGGGGGCCCCCCCCCCGGGGGGGGGGGGGGGGGGGGGGGGCCCTGACCACGGTGGTTTGGGCCCGCGTGCTTTTTGGGGCGGGGCGGCCCCCTCCCCCGCCCTCCCCCAGCGGGGGAGGGAGAAAGACGGCACG
Organism: Pseudomonadota bacterium; assembly: GCA_030538605.1. GTDB lineage: Bacteria > Pseudomonadota > Gammaproteobacteria > Burkholderiales > Burkholderiaceae_C > Ottowia. Next base: position 20,774 of record JAUNTQ010000036.1, on the reverse strand, counting down.
CCGTGCCTGCATGGGGTGCCGCATGGCCTCACGCAGATAGCGCCCCGTGGCCGAATCCGCCGCGCTCTCCAGATCAGCCGCCGTGCCTTCGGCCACCAGCCGCCCGCCGCGCACGCCTGCGCCGGGGCCGATGTCGATCAGGTGTTCGGCGCGGCGAATGGTGTCTTCGTCGTGCTCGACCACCACCAGCGTGTTGCCTTTGCTGGAGAGCGTGTGCAGCGCATCCAGCAGGATGCGGTTGTCGCGCGCGTGCAGGCCGATGGTCGGCTCGTCGAGCACGTAGCACACGCCTTGCAGGTTGCTGCCCAGCTGCGCGGCCAGGCGGATGCGCTGGGCTTCGCCACCGCTGAGGGTGGGCGCGCCGCGGTCGAGGGTGAGGTAGCCCAGGCCGACTTGTTCGAGGAAGTCGAGGCGGCTCTTGATTTCGGGGATCAGGTCGCGGGCGATGTCGGCCTCGCGGCCTTGGAGTTGCAGGCCGTCGAACCATGCGCGCAGATCGTGGACGCTGAGGTGGGCCAACTGGGTGATGGCCACGCCGCTGCCCTCACCCCCGCGCTCTGCCGCAAGCGGGAGAGGGAGCAAGGCCGCGTCAGTGCTCGTGACCTTTGCTGCACCACGGTCTTGCTCCCTCCCCCGCTGGGGGAGGGTTGGGGTGGGGGCCAGCGGCGTGTCCACCGCCAACGTGGTTGGCCCCCCTCCCAGCCTCCCCCCAGCAGGGGAAGGAGCCATACCGTCCAGCAGCACGGCGCGCGCCACGGGGTTCAGCCGCGTGCCGTGGCACGTGGGGCAGACCACGTCGCCCACGTCTTCCACCTCCGGCTCGTCAAACGTCTGCTCGCGCCCCTTCTGGTCGTCGGCCAGCACCGAATCGTCGAGCGCCTTGCGCTGCTCGCGCGTGAGCTTGACGCCCGTGCCCACGCAGTCGGGGCACCAGCCGTGCTTGCTGTTGTAGGAGAACAGGCGCGGGTCGAGTTCGGCATATGACGTGGCACACACCGGGCAGGCGCGCTGGGTGGAGAACACCTCGATCTGCCCGATGCGCGCGGTGGGCGTGCCCGCCTCCATCGCCGCGCGCAAGCCGTCCAGCGTGTGCAGCACATGCACCACGCCCTTGCCGTGCTCCAGCGCGCGCGCCAGCGATGCGCGCAGCTGGGCCTCGTTGCCGGGTGTCACCTCCAGGCTCATCACCGGCAGCTCGATGGTGTGTTCCTTGAAGCGGTCGATGCGCGGAAAGCCGGTGGTCGGCAAGAACTCGCCATCGACGCGCAGGTGCGTGAAGCCGCGTGGGCGCGCCCAGTCGGCCAGCTCGGTGTAGACGCCCTTGCGCGCCACCACCAAAGGGGCCAGCAGGCCGATGGTCTGGCCGCGGTAGCGCGTCAGGATCTGCGCGGCAATGCGCTCGGGCGTTTGCGGCTGCACGGCCGCACCGTCGTGTATGCAGTGCTGCACGCCCAGCTTGACGTAGAGCAGCCGCAGGAAATGCCACACCTCGGTGGTGGTGCCCACGGTGGATTTGCGCCCGCCGCGCGACAGGCGCTGCTCAATGGCGACGGTGGGCGGGATGCCGTAGACCGCATCCACCTCGGGCCGGCCCGCCGGCTGCACGATGGAGCGCGCGTAGGCATTGAGCGATTCCAGATACCGCCGCTGCCCTTCGTTGAACAGGATGTCGAAGGCCAGCGTGCTTTTGCCCGAGCCGCTGACGCCGGTGATGACGTTGAACTTGCCGCGCGGTATGTCGACGCTCAGGTTCTTCAGGTTGTGTTCGCGGGCGTTGAGGATTTCAATGTTTTGGGCCGCCAGCGCTTGCGAGGAAAGCGCTGGAAGCTCTTTTTTATAGAGCACCCGGGCTTCCTGCACGCTGTGGCCGCCCTCGCCCAGCGCCTGCGCGTAGGCGCGCAGCGCCGCACCCGTGTGCGACGTGGCGTGCCGCGCCACCTCGTCCGGCGTGCCCTGCGCGACGACATGGCCGCCGCCCTCGCCGCCTTCCGGCCCCAGGTCGATCAGCCAGTCGCTGGCCTGCATCACGTCCAGGTTGTGCTCGATCACGACCAGCGAATGCCCCGCGCCCAGCAGCTTGCGGAAGGCGCGCATCAGCTTGGCAATGTCGTCGAAGTGCAGGCCGGTGGTGGGTTCGTCGAACAAAAACAGCGTGCCCTTGCGCGCGGCGGGCTGGCGGCTGGCGGTGGCGGTCTTGGCCGCTTCGGCCAGAAAGCCGGCGAGCTTCAGGCGCTGCGCCTCGCCGCCCGACAGCGTGGGCACGGGCTGGCCGAGCTTGACGTAGTCCAGGCCCACATCGACGATGGGTTGCAGCGCGCGGATCACCTCGCGGTCGTGCGCGAAGAGTTGCGCGGCTTCGGCCACTGTCAGGTCAAGGACGTCGGCGACGTTGAGCAGGCGTTTGCGCTGGGCCGGTAAATTGGGGTCAGATCCGAATTTCTCGAATTTCTCATCGACGGCTGGGAAATCGTGATCTGACCCCAATTTCCTGGCGGGCCGCTCGATGGTCACTTCGAGGATTTCAGGGCGGTAGCGCTGGCCGTCGCAGTCGGGGCAGCGCAGGTACACGTCGCTGAGGAACTGCATCTCGACGTGCTCGAAGCCCGAGCCGCCGCAGGTGGGGCAGCGGCCATCGCCGGTGTTGAAGCTGAATTTGGCGGCGGTGTAACCGCGCTGGCGGGCCAGCGGCGCGTCGGCAAACAGCGCGCGGATGGCGTCCCACGCGCCGACGTAGCTGGCGGGGTTGGAGCGCGCGGTTTTGCCGATGGGCGACTGGTCGACGAACACGACGCCGCTCAAATGGTCGGCACCCAGCAGGCGGTCGTGCGCGCCGGGCGTTTCGGTGGCCTGGCCAAAGTGGCGCATCAGCGCGGGGGCCAGCACGTCTTGCACCAGCGTGGATTTGCCCGAGCCGCTGACGCCCGTCACCGTGACCAGGCGCTGCAACGGAAGTTCGACCGACACGTTTTGTAGGTTGTGCGCGGTGGCCCCCTCCAGCACCAGGCGCGGCGTGCTGGCCGCCACCGGGCGCGCCAGGCCCAGGCCGATGGACTTGCGCCCGCCGAGATATGCGCCGGTGAGCGTGTCGGCACTGCGCAGTTCATCGGGTGTGCCATCGAACACGATGCGCCCGCCCGCGCTACCGGGGCCGGGGCCGAAGTCGAGCACGCGGTCGGCGGCCAGCATGACGGCGGGGTCGTGCTCGACCACCACCAGCGTGTTGCCTGCGTTTTTCAGCCGCTGCATGGCCTGCGTGATGCGGTCCATGTCGCGCGGGTGCAGGCCGATGCTGGGCTCGTCCAGCACGAAGAGGGTGTTGACGAGCGACGTGCCCAGCGCGGTGGTGAGGTTGATGCGCTGCACCTCGCCGCCGCTCAGGGTGCGGCTTTGGCGGTCGAGCGTGAGGTAGCCGATGCCGACGTCGCACAGGTATTTGATGCGGGTGGTGATTTCTTCGAGGATGAGTCTGAGGGCCTGGGCGTCGGCGCTGCGCGCACCCTCACCCCGGCCCTCTCCCGCAAGCGGGAGAGGGAGCAAGTCCGCGTGGGCTGTGGCTACCTCGCCCCTCTGGGGAGAGGGCCGGGGTGAGGGGCTGCCCGCGCCGCCATCTGCCGTGGCTGGCCCCCACCCCAGCCCTCCCCCAGCGGGGGAGGGGGAAAGACGATCAAAAAACCGCCGCAGCCGGTCGATGGGCAGCAGCATCAAATCGTGCAGACACAAACCCGGCAGTGCTTCAAGCTGCGCGCGCGACCACGCCACCCCCACGGGCATGAAGCGCTGCACGGGCGGCAGCGCCGCGTCGGCGTCGTCTTTCGAGCCCACGCGCCACAGCAGGCTGTCGGTCTTCAGCCGCGCGCCGCCGCAATCAGGGCAGGGCGTGTAGCTGCGGTACTTGGACAGCAGCACGCGGATGTGCATCTTGTAGGCCTTGCTCTCCAGGTACTTGAAGAAGCGCGCGATGCCGTACCACTGCTTGTTCCACTGCCCTTCCTTGAAGCTGGGCGTGCCGTCGATGACCCAGGCTTTCTGCTCGGGCGTGAGCTTGTTCCACGGCGTGTCGCGCGGAATGCCGGCGCTTTCGGCGTGGCGCATCAGGTCGTCCTGGCACTCTTTCCACGCGGGGGTTTGAATGGGCTTGATGGCACCGGCGCGCAGCGTCAGCCGCTCGTCGGGAATCACCAGCCCCCAGTCCACACCGATCACGCGGCCAAAGCCCCGGCAGGTGTCGCACGCGCCCACGGCGGAGTTGAACGAGAACATCGACGGAATCGGGTCGGCGTAGCGCCGATTGCTCTCGGGGCAGTGCAGGCCGGTGGAGAACTTCCACATCACCGGTGCTTCGACTTGCAAGGCCACATCGCCTTCCGGCGCAAGCGCCTGGTCGGTCAGCGCATACACCGCCATGCGCCCGCCGCCGCGCTTGAGCGCGACCTCGATCGCCTCGACCGCGCGCACGCGCTCGGCACCGGCGATGCGAAAGCGGTCGGCCACCACGTCCAGCACCTTCTTGTCGCCCACCGTGCGCTCGGCCTGCACGCGCGTGAAGCCGCTGGCCGACAGCCATTGCTGCACCTCGTCGGTGGATGCGCTGGCGGGCAGCTCCACCGCGAAGGTGACGACCAGGCGCGGATCGCTGGCCTGGGCGGCGCGGGCCATCAGCTCGTCGTAAATGCTGTCGGCGTTGTCGTGCCGCACCGGCAGCGCGGTGTCGCGGTCGAACAAAGCCCCGGCGCGCGCCAGCAGCAGCTTCAGGTGGTCGTTCAGCTCCGTCATCGTGCCGACGGTGGAGCGCGACGAGCGCACCGGGTTGGTCTGGTCGATGGCAATCGCCGGCGGCACGCCTTCGACCTTGTCCACCGCAGGCTTGTCCATGCGGTCGAGAAACTGCCGCGCGTAGGCGCTGAAGGTTTCGACGTAGCGCCGCTGGCCTTCGGCAAACAGCGTGTCGAACACCAGGCTCGACTTGCCCGAGCCGCTGGGGCCGGTGACCACCGTCATTTCGCCCGTGCGGATGTCCACGTCCAGGTTTTTCAGGTTGTGCTGGCGCGCGCCGCGGATGCGAATGGGGGCTTGGGACATGGCAGGCAGAGGAGGTGGGCAAGACAGGCAGAAGGCGGAACATTCTCCCAAATCGGCACACGCCGTTCTGCTGCGGTGAAAATAAAAAAGTGAGCTGTCTGCGTACGTTTTAAGTTATTTTCAGATACTTTTATATCTGAAATCGTTTTAAAACGTACGCAAGAAGCTCACTTTTTAATGAGATTCTGCAAGCTATGCAGCCACCCCATCAGCAGGCACCCTTGGCCGGGGTCTCCCCGCGCAGCAGCATGGGCGCTAACTGAAAGGGGAGGCTCGGCCAAAATTTCCCTCTGTCATTCCCGCGAAGGCGGGAATCCAGCCTCAGTACCTGCGCCAACGATGGATTCCCGCCTTCGCGGGAATGACAGGGTTGCATGACGGCGCATGCTTCCTGGATTGGGTTCATGCGCGCAGCAGGGGGAAGGCGCGTCAGCGCCTCAGGGGGGTCACTTGAACTTCGGCAGATTGAACTGCGGCGGCACGCCCATGCGGGTGTTGATGAACCACTGCTGCGCGATGGTCAGGATGTTGTTCGTCACCCAGTACAGCACCAGGCCCGAGGGGAACAGGAAGAACATCACGCTGAACACCAGCGGCATGATCCACATCAGCTTGGCCTGCATGGGGTCGGGCGGCAGCGGGTTGAGCGCCGTCTGCAGCAGCGTGGTCAGCGTCATGATGACGGGCAGGATGAAGTACGGATCTTTCACCGACAAGTCCTGGATCCACAGGATCCACGGCGCACCGCGGATTTCCACGCTCGACAGCAGCACCCAGTAGAGCGCGATGAACACCGGAATCTGGATCAGGATGGGCAGGCAGCCGCCCATGGGGTTGACCTTCTCCTCGCGGTAGATGCGCATCATCTCCTGCTGCATCTGCTGCGGTTTGTCCTTGTAGCGCTCGCGCAGCTCCATGATCTTGGGGTTGATGGCCTTCATCCTGGCCATGCTCTGATACGCCTTGGCGTTGAGCCAGTAAAAGGCAATCTTCAACAGCACCACCAGCGCCACGATCGACCAGCCCCAGTTGCCCAGCACGCCATGCAGCTTGTCGAGCAGCCAGTACAGCGGCTTGGACAGGATGGTGAAAAAGCCGTAGTCCTTCACCAGCTCCAGCCCCGGCGCGATGGATTCGAGCATCTTCTCCTTCTGCGGGCCGACGAACAGCCGCACGTCCATCGCGCCCGTCTCGCCCGGCGCAATGCTGCCCAGCGGCACGATGGCGCCGGCCGCATACAGGTTGTTGTCCACCTTGCGGGCGAAGTTCTCGCGTTGCGTGCCTTCGGGCGGAATCCACGCGCTGGCGAAATAGTGCTGCACCATCGCCACCCAGCCGTCGGGCGCGCGCGTGACGAAGTCGGCGCGGCCCTTGTCGATACTGGAGAAGTCGACCTTCTGGAACTTCTTCTCGTCCGAGTAGAACGCCGGGCCGGTGAAGGTGGAATAGAAGGTGGAGCCGCCGGGCGGGCTGTTGCCGTCGCGCACCAGCTGCACGTAAAGCTGCGGGCTGACCGGCTGGCCGCTCTGGTTCAGCACCTCGTTGCGCACGCCGATCACGTAAGAGCCGCGCTGCAGCGTGTAGGTGCGCACCAGGCGCACGCCGCCCACCTCGGGCGACTCGAAGCGCAGCACCAGCTCGTTCGCGCCATCGGCCAGCGTGCGCTCGCCCGAAAAGGCCATCACCGTCTTGTGCGTGGGAAACGCCCCGCCAATCAGCCCCGACTGCGCCTGGTAAACCCGGTTGGCGCTGGTGTCGAGCAGCACCAGCGGCTCGCCCGGCTGGCCTTGTTCGTCATAGCCCGGGAACGCGCTCTTGATGATGGAGCCGCCCTCGGTGTCGAACACCAGTCGGAGCACATCGGTGCTGACCTCGATGCGCTCGCGCGGCACGGTCGGCGCGGTGTCGACCGCACCCGGCACCGACGCCACCGGCGCGGCCAGCGTGCTGTCCGGCACGGCAGACGGCACGGCAGAAGGCGTCGATGCCGCAGACGGCACCGCCGAGGCCGGCGCGCTGGCTGCGCCGCTGGCCGCCGTGACGGTGGATGCACTGGGGAAAAACGTGGCCTGACGGCCGTTGTGCACCTGCCATTGGTCCCACAGCATGACCAGCGAGAAGGCGAAGATCACCCAGAGAATGGTGCGGCGAATGTCGTTCATGACGGCTGACGTGGCTTGGCCTGCGCGGCAGCGCGGTCTGCATGACCGGTGCCGAGCAGGCGGGTGAAAAGTCGGGGAGGCTGGTCGGGCACGGGGTCGCACCCGCCCTGGCACCAGGGCTGGCAGCGCGCCAGCCGGCCCAGCGTGAGCGCGCTGCCCGCCAGGCTGCCGTGGCGCTGCAAGGCCTCGATGGCGTAGACCGAGCACGTCGGCTCGAACCGGCAGGCCGAGCCCAGCCAGGGCGACAGCAGCAGCCGGTAGCCCTTGACAGCGCCGATGAGCAGCCCGCGCATCACGCCTTCATCCTGGCAAACAGTTGCAGCAGCTCCGCACGCACGGCGCGCTTCAGCGCCACCGAAGTGGCGCTGGGAAACTGCTCACGCGCAAAAGCCGCGCGCAAGCGCACCAGGTACGCCCCCGCAGCCAGCGGCGGCACAAGGCTTGCGCCCACGGCGGCAATCTGCCTGCGGATGGTGTTGCGGGTCACGGCGCGGCGCGCCCAGCGCTTGGGGGCCATCGCGCCCAGCCAAGGGGCACCCTCGGGGGCGAACAAGCTGCCCTCGTCGGCCAGCGCATCTCCCGCCCGCAACGGGCGGCGATGCAGCGCGAAATGGCTGGTGCGTGCCACGGGCGGCTGACTCAGCAGGGCCTGGAACTGCGCGCGCGTGCGCAGGGTGCGTGGGCGCTGCATACGCTCAAGCCCCGGCCAGGCCCGGGCAGATGGCGCTTGCGCCCGCTCCGTGCATGGCGCGGGCGGCTCCCAGGCACACCAGCGGCTGCAAAAGTCAGACGGCCAGGCGCTTGCGACCCTTGGCGCGGCGCGCCTTGATGACGGCGCGGCCACCACGGGTCTTCATGCGAACCAGAAAACCGTGCGTGCGGGCACGGCGGGTCTTGGAAGGCTGGTAAGTGCGTTTCATGACAAATCGTCCTTGAGAGAAGTCGAGGGCGACGCCTCGAAAAAAAAGGTTGGTGCCGCTGCGCGCGGGGCATCGCTGCCGTGGCCAGCGTGCGGCGCTGGGGCCATCATGGCCCGCGCACATGACAAATGCCCGCAGCGCGCGGCTTTGGCCTGCGCTGAGGGCAACCACGCATTATCACAGAACTTGCGCCAAACCGCCAAGCACTTGCCGCCCAAACAGGGGGCGCAGCACCCCATCAGCTTGTGGAAAACATGCCTGACGCGTACAATCTACGGCCCACCCGGCAACGGGTTATCCACAGCACCCGCCTTCCCTCATGCCTTCTGACCTCGCTGCCGTGCCGGTGGCCGCCATCCCCGCACAGCCCTGGCCTGCCTGCCTCGACGCCCTGGCCCGCGAGCTGCCCGCGCAGCAGTTCAACACCTGGATCAAGCCCCTCGCCGCCCGCTTTCACCCCGAGCAGGGCAAGCTCACCCTGCTCGTGGCCAACCGCTTCAAGCTGGACTGGGTGCGCGCCCAATACGCCTCGCGCATCGCGGCGCTGATGGAGCAGGCGTGCGGCCAGCCGATTCAGCTGGAGTTGGCGCTTGCTCCGCGCACATCGTCCGCCAGGCCGTCACCTGACGCATCCGCTTCTGGCGCGCAACCCGCCGCCGCCACACCTGAAGCGATGCCCGATGCGACACCCATCGAGCTGGCCGAAGCCGCCACGCCCGCACCCGGGCGCAACCGCCTGAACACGGCACTGAGCTTCGACACGCTGGTCGAAGGCTCCGCCAACCGCATGGCGCGCGCAGCGGCCCTGCATGTGGCGGGCGCGCCGGGCGGCCTTTACAACCCCTTGTTCATCTACGGCGGCGTGGGCCTGGGCAAGACGCACCTGATGCACGCGGTGGGCAACCACCTGCTGCACAGCCGGCCCGACGCGAAAGTTCTCTACATCCACGCCGAGCAGTTCGTCTCGGATGTGGTCAAGAGCTACCAGCGCAAGACCTTCGACGAGTTCAAGGAGCGCTACCACTCGCTTGATCTGCTGCTGATCGACGACGTGCAGTTCTTTGCCAACAAGGAGCGCACGCAGGAAGAATTCTTCAACGCCTTCGAGGCGCTGCTGGCCAAGAAAAGCCACATCGTGATGACCAGCGACACCTACCCCAAGGGGCTGGCCGACATCCACGAGCGGCTGGTCTCGCGCTTCGACTCGGGCCTGACGGTGGCGCTGGAGCCGCCCGAGCTGGAGATGCGCGTGGCCATTCTCATCAACAAGGCCGCCGCCGAGGGGGCCGAGATGCCCGAGGAAGTGGCGTTTTTCGTGGCCAAGAACGTCAAATCGAACGTGCGCGAGCTGGAAGGCGCGCTGCGCAAGATCCTGGCCTATTCGCGCTTCAACCAGAAAGACATTTCCATTGCCCTGGCCAAGGAGGCGCTTCGCGACCTGCTGTCCATTCAAAACCGCCAGATCAGTGTGGAAAACATCCAGAAAACGGTGGCCGACTATTACAAGATCAAGGTCGCCGACATGTACAGCAAGAAGCGCCCGGCTTCCATTGCCCGGCCGCGCCAGATCGCCATGTACCTGGCCAAGGAGCTGACGCAGAAAAGCCTGCCCGAGATCGGCGAGCTGTTTGGCGGGCGCGACCACACCACGGTGCTGCACGCGGTGCGCAAGATCGCCGGCGAGCGCCAGCAACTGAGCGAGCTGAACCAGCAGCTGCACGTGCTGGAACAAACCCTGAAGGGCTGACGAGCGGCCCGGCAAAACAGGCGACAATGCGGGGTTTGCTGGTGCCTTCCCGCCTGCTCTCAGGCACCGGTTTTTTCACGTCTCACCCCTTGCGGCGGCGCACCGCCCATCACTATCGGCACACGAGGATTCCATGATCGTTCTGAAGACCACCCAAAACCAGTTGCTGGCCGCGCTTCAGTCCGTCTCAGGCATCGTGGAACGCCGCCACACCCTGCCCGTGCTGGCCAACGTGCTGCTGCACAAGACGGGCGAAAGCACCCAGCTCACCACCAGCGACCTCGAGATCCAGATCCGCACCAGCGCCACGCTGGGCGGCGACGACGGCAGCTTTGCCACCACCGTGGGCGCGCGCAAGCTGATCGACATCCTCAAGACCATGCCCGCCGACCAGACGGTGAGCCTGCAAGCGCAGCAGGCTAAGCTCATCCTCAAGGGCGGCAAGTCGAAGTTCACCCTGCAAACCCTGCCCGCCGAAGACTTTCCGCTGGTACAGGAAGCCGCCAACTTCGGCCCCGCCTTTCAGGTGCCGCAGAAAACGCTCAAGCACCTGCTCGATCAGGTCGCCTTCGCGATGGCCGTGCACGACATCCGCTATTACCTGAACGGCATCCTGTTCGTGGCCGAAGGGCGGCAGCTCAGCCTGGTGGCCACCGACGGCCACCGCCTGGCGTTTTCCAGCGCCACACTGGATGTGGAAGTGCCCAAGCAGGAGGTCATCCTGCCGCGCAAGACGGTGATCGAATTGCAGCGCCTGCTGTCCGACGCCAGCGTGCCTGAAGGGCAGGAAGCGCCCATGATCGAAATGCAGTTCGCGGGCAACCAGGCCAAGTTCAGCTTCGGCGGCATGGCCTTCGTCACCAAGCTGGTCGAGGGCAAGTTCCCCGACTACAACCGCGTCATCCCCAAGAACCACACCAACAGCGTGACCCTGGGCCGCGCGCCGCTGCTGGCCAGCCTGCAGCGCACGGCCATTCTCACCAGCGAGAAGTTCAAGGGCGTGCGCCTGAACTTCGAGCCTGGCGCGCTGCGCGTGGCGTCCAACAACGCCGAGCAGGAAGAAGCCACCGACGAGCTCGACATCGACTACGGCGGCGACGCCATCGAGATCGGCTTCAACGTCACCTACCTGATCGACGCGCTGGCCAACATGAACAGCGAGATGGTCAAGATCGAGCTGCAAGACGGCAACAGCTCCGCCCTCATCACCTTGCCGGACGACGCCGCCTTCAAATACGTCGTGATGCCCATGCGGATCTGACCCTTACACACGATACCAAAATAAAGATAGCTGCTCGCGTACGTTAATAAACAATTTCAATGCACTTTGGTACTGAAAACCTTTTAAAACGTGCGCAACAAGCTATCAAAATATTGAACCTGCTGCTCACCCCGCAGCCCCTGCAACCCGCCGCCCCCGGCGGGTTTCGGCCTTCAAAAGAGGGAAAGAAAACGCCATGACCGACGCCCAAAAGCCCGACTCCCCCACCCCTGCCAACGCTGCCGGCGGCTACGGCGAAGGTGCCATCCAGATCCTCGAAGGGCTGGAGGCCGTGCGCAAGCGCCCCGGCATGTACATCGGCGACACGTCGGACGGCACCGGCCTGCACCACCTGGTGTTCGAGGTGGTTGACAACTCCATCGACGAGGCGCTGGCCGGCTATTGCGACGACATCGTCGTCACCATCCACACCGACAACTCCATCAGCGTCACCGACAACGGCCGCGGCATTCCCACCGGCGTGAAGATGGACGACAAGCACGAGCCCAAGCGCTCGGCGGCTGAAATCGCCCTGACCGAGCTGCACGCGGGCGGCAAGTTCAACCAGAACAGCTACAAGGTCTCGGGCGGCCTGCACGGCGTGGGCGTCTCCTGCGTCAACGCCCTCAGCAGCAGCCTGCGCCTGGTGGTGCGGCGCGACGGCAAGAAGCACGAGCTGGAATTCAGCCGCGGCTTCGTGCAAGGCCGCCTCATCGAGACGGTGGACGGCGTCGAAGTCTCGCCCATGAAGATCACCGGCGACACCGACAAGCGCGGCACCGAAGTGCGCTTTCTGCCCGACACCGACATCTTCAAGGAAAACAGCGACTTCCACTACGAAATCCTGAGCAAACGCCTGCGCGAACTCAGCTTCCTCAACAACGGCGTGCGCATCCGCCTGATCGACGAGCGCACCGGCAAGGAAGACGACTTCTCCGGCGCGGGCGGCGTCAAGGGCTTTGTCGAATTCATCAACGGCAGCAAGAAAGTGCTGCACCCCAACGCCTTCTACGCCACCGGCACGCGCCCGGCCGACAGCTACGGCGGCATCCCCGGCACCGAGATCGGCGTCGAAGTCGCCATGCAGTGGAACGACGCCTACAGCGAGCAAGTGCTCTGCTTCACCAACAACATCCCGCAGCGCGACGGCGGCACCCACCTCACCGGCCTGCGCGCCGCCATGACGCGCGTCATCGGCAAGTACATCGAGCAAAACGAGCTGGCCAAGAAAGCCAAAGTCGAAGTCAGCGGCGACGACATGCGCGAGGGCCTGTGCTGCGTGCTGAGCGTGAAAGTGCCCGAGCCGAAATTCAGCAGCCAGACCAAGGACAAACTCGTCAGCAGCGAAGTGCGCGCGCCGGTCGAAGACATCGTCGCCCGCACCCTGACCGAATATCTTGAGGAACGCCCGCAAGACGCCAAGATCATCTGCGGCAAGATCGTCGAAGCCGCCCGCGCCCGCGAAGCCGCCCGCAAGGCGCGCGAGATGACGCGCCGCAAAGGCGTGCTCGACGGCTTTGGCCTGCCCGGCAAGCTGGCCGACTGCCAGGAAAAAGACCCCGCCCTGTGCGAGATCTACATCGTCGAGGGCGACTCCGCCGGCGGCTCAGCCAAGCAAGGGCGCGACCGCAAGTTCCAGGCCATCCTGCCCCTGCGCGGCAAGATCCTGAACGTCGAACGCGCCCGCTACGAAAAGCTGCTCACCAGCAACGAAATCGTCACCCTCATCACCGCCTTGGGCACCGGCATCGGCAAGACCGCGATCGACTCCGGCAAGAGCAACACCGACGACTTCAACGTCGACAAGCTGCGCTACCACCGCATCATCATCATGACCGACGCCGACGTCGACGGCGCGCACATCCGCACCCTGTTGCTCACCTTTTTCTACCGCCAGATGCCCGAGCTGGTCGAACGCGGCCACATCTACATCGCCCAGCCCCCGCTCTACAAGGTCAAGGCCGGCAAGGAAGAGCTGTATTTGAAAGACAACGGCGCACTCGACACCTTCCTGCTGCGCGTGGCGCTGAAAGACGCCGCCATCCACACCGGCGGCGCCACCCCGCAAGTCTTCACCGGCGAAACCCTGGCCGAGCTGGCGCGCAAGCACCAGATCGCCGAAAGCAGCATCGAGCGCCTGTCCACCTACATGGACGGCGAAGCCCTGCGCGCCATCGCCGACAGCGTGGCGCTCGACCTCGACACCGTGCAAGCCGCCGAAGCCAGCGCCGCCGCCCTGCAACAGCGCCTGGCCGACGTGCAGGCCAACGGCAGCGCGCCGCAAGTCAGCAGCGAATTCGACGCCCGCACCGACAAACCCATCCTGCGCATCAGCCGCCGCCACCACGGCAACATCAAGAGCAGCGTCATCACGCAGGACTTCGTGCACGGTGCCGACTACGCCGCCCTGGCCGAAGCCGCCCACACCTTCAAGGACTTGCTGGGCGAAGGCGCGAAAGTCACGCGCGGCGAAGGCGAACGCATGCGCGAAGAGCGCGTCGACAGCTTCCGCGCCGCCATGAAGTGGCTCATCGCCGAAGCCGAACGCACCACCACGCGCCAGCGCTACAAGGGCCTGGGCGAGATGAACCCCGAGCAGCTGTGGGAAACCACCATGGACCCCGAAGTCCGCCGCCTGCTGCGCGTGCAAATCGACGACGCCATCGAAGCCGACCGCGTCTTCACCACGCTCATGGGCGACGAAGTCGAGCCGCGCCGCAACTTCATCGAAACGAATGCGCTGCGGGCGGTGAACATCGACGCGTGAGCGGTTCTGTTTGCGGGTGCCCCATCAAGCCGAACCCTTCTGCACAAGCTCCACGCGTTTCTCCGCCAGGAAGTCGATCAGCGCCCGCATCTTGGCCGGCATCTGCGCGCGCGATGGCACATACAGGTAAAACCCGGGAAACGGCGGGCACCATTCGCGCAGGACTCGCACCAGCGACCCATCGGCCAAATGCTGGCGCACGCACAGGTCAATGTGCTGAATCAGGCCCACGCCCTGCACGGCAGCCCGCAGCATGCTGGCGTCGTCATTGAACACGGCGTTGCCCTGCGGCTCGAACACCACCGTACGCCGCTCGGCATCCGGCGACGTGAACGACCACCGGTCGATCGCGCCGCTGGAGGCAAAGCGATAGGCCAGGCAGTTGTGCCGTATCAGGTCGGTGGGCGTCTCGGGTATTCCGTGGCGCTCAAAGTAGGCCGGTGATCCCACGATGGCCATCTGCAGCGGCGGCGTGATCGGCACCGCCACCATGTGCTCCGACAGGCTCTCGCCCAGGCGGATGCCCGCGTCCAGACCCTGCGCCACGATGTTGGACAAGCCGTCGTCCATCACCAATTCCAGCCGCAAGCGTGGATAGCGAGAGAGAAATTCGCCCATGTGCGGCTCCATCAGCATGCGCGCGGCAATGCGCGAAGAGTTCATGCGAATCAGGCCCGCCGGTTCGACGTGGGATTCACCCAGTTCGGCAACCGCCCGCTCGATGGCCGTCAACGACGGCTGAAGCACATCCAGCAGACGGCGTCCTTCCTCGGTCAGGGACATGTCGCGCGTCGTGCGGTTCAGCAGCCGCACGCCCAGGCGCTGCTCCAGCGCTTTCAGGTGCTGTGACAGCGCGGCGCGCGTCACTTCCATCTCCGTGGCGGCCTTGGTGAAGCTGCCGTGGCGTGCGATGTGGGCAAACCAGGTCAGCGACGAAACAAGCGTGGGTTCGAGCGGCATTTGTTTAGTTTATCTAAACACTCATGTCATCAGAAGCGTATTTATCAAACCCAGAGTCCTTCCTACCATTCATTCCTGTCGGCACTGCATAGATGCCGATTCACCAACCGTCACAGGAGACCAACCATGCCCAACGTCAGCTTCAAGAACCTCAACGGCCAAGGCATCACCATGGCCGCCGTCATCCATTTCCCCGCCGGTTTCGACGAGTCGAAGAAGTACCCGGCCGTCGTCGTCTCCCACCCGGGCGGCGGCGTCAAGGAGCAGACCGCCGGCCTGTATGCCCGCAAACTGGCCGAGCACGGCCTGATCACCATCGCCTTTGATCGCTCGTACCAAGGCGAAAGCACCGGCGAGCCGCGCCAGTTGGAGAACCCTTACATCAGCACCGAGGACGTGAGTGCCGTCGTCGACTACCTGACCACACTGGCCTATGTGGATCAGGACAAGATCGGCGCCATGGGTGTTTGCGCCGGTGCCGGCTACAGCGCCAACGCGGCCATCAACGACCGACGCATCAAGGCACTGGGCATGGTCAGCGCCGTGAACATCGGCCAGATGTTCCGCAATGGCTGGGAAAACACCGTCAAGGATGCCGATGCTGTCGGCCTGCTGGACTTCGGCTCCAAGGCACGCACCACCGATGCGAAGAACCGGGGCGAGAAAGACGAAACCCTGCCGCTGGCCCCGATGCGGGAAGAAGACGCCCCCAATGCCGAACTGCGCAGCGCCTGGGAGTACTACCACACCCCCCGCTGCCAGCACCCGAATGCACCGGGCTTCACGCTGGCGCGTTGCCTGAACCAGATCATCACCTACGACGCCTACAACAAGGCCGCGGCCTTCCTGACGCAGCCGGTGCTGGCCATCGCGGGCAGCAAGGCCGGCAGCAAGTGGATGAGCGACGACCTGATCGCCCGCGCAGCGAGCAAGGACAAGCAGCTCCATGTCGTGGACGGCGCCGATCACATGGATCTCTACGACGTGCCCAAGTATGTGGATGAAGCGGTTTCCAGGCTGGCACCCTTCTTCAAGAACAAGCTGTAATCACCGAACCATCATGACCAAGGTATTGATCCTCGGCGCCAGCGGCCAGATTGCGCGCTGGGCTGTCCAGATGCTGGGCGAACACCAGGACGTCGAGCAGACGCTGCTGGTGCGCGACCCGAAGAAGCTGACCAGTCAGGAACCGGCCAACGCCACCGTCGTCGTCGGCGACGTGATGGACAAGAAACTCCTGGCATCCCTCATGGAAGGCCAGGATGTCGTCTACGCCAACCTGGCGGGCGACGTGGATGCGCAGACCGAACGCATTCTGGCGGCCATGCAGGCCAAAGGCGTCAAGCGCCTGGTCTTCGTGAACTCGCTGGGCATCTACGATGAAGTGCCGGGCAAGTTTGGCGAGTGGAACCGCCGCGCGATTGGCGAATACCTGCCGCCGTACCGCCGGTCGGCCGACCTGATCGAGGCATCTGGCACCGACTACACGATCTTGCGCGCCGCCTGGCTGCAGGACGAGGACGAGGTGGACTACGAAATCACCGCCAGGACCGAGCCGTTCAAGGGCACCGAGGTCTCGCGCAAGAGCGTGGCCGCGCTGGCGGTCGATCTGGTGTTGCACCCCGGGAAACTCGTGCGCGCCAACGTCGGGGTGAACAAGCCGAACACGGATGGCGACAAGCCGGCCTTCGCCTGACCGTCGCTGTCCAACCCTGCCGGGAAAGAAACCCGTGACCATCTTGCGTTGAATCATTGCGGCCCTGGCCCTTGTCATCCTGGCGGGGTTCGCCTATGGCCACGCCTGGCGCACAAGCCGACGCGTCCTGCCGGAGAATGGGCAATCGTCTCGTTCACGAATACGCCCCCTTGTCCTCCCCCCCGATCACCGGCCGCGCCGGCGCCCACCAAGACCTGTTGCTGAAGGTCACGCCGCCGCGTGTGCCGCGCGATCTGGTGGCGCGTCGGCGGTTGATGGCGACGGCGGGGGCGCTGCGGGATGCCGCGATCTTGCTGGTGCAGGCGCCGGCCGGGTTTGGCAAGACGTCTTTGCTGGCGCAGTGGCGCAAGGAGATTCAGGCCACAGGGGTGGCGGTGGCGTGGGTGTCGGCGCATGGGCGCGACGATCCGCACCGCCTGGTGCAAAGCCTGGCACTGGCGGTGCGGGTGGCCACGGGCAAGGCGGCGTTTGGCCGCGCGGCGTTCGAGTTCGATGGCAACGACCACCTGGAGCACGCCACGGTGCTGCTGGCCGAGCTGGCGCACGCCGCACAGGATGTGGTGCTGATCGTGGACGAGGCGGACAAGCTGCCGGCCGCCTCGCGCGATACGCTGGTCTATCTCTTGCGGCAGGCGCCGGCCAACTTGCGCACGGTGATGGCCGCGCGGCCGGACTGGCCCGTCGATCTGGATGATCTGCGCGCCTACGGCCAGTGCGTGGACATCGGCCCGGCGCTGCTGCGCTTTGACCTGGGCGAAACCCTGCAACTGGTGCACGCGCGCGCGGGCACCCACGCCGACCGCACCCTGGCCGCGCGCCTGCACGCCTTGACCGAGGGCTGGCCGCTGGGGCTTCAGCTGGCGCTCAGCATCGTCTCGCGCAGCGGCGACGCCAGCGCCGGGGTGACGGGCATGGCCCTGCTGGGCGGCGAGCTGCAAGACCAGCTGGTCACGCTGCTGCTGGCCAATCTGGACGCGCAAGACCGGGACTTTCTGGTGCGCGTGGCCATGCTCGACCATCTGCACCCCGACCTTTGCCGCGCCGTCACGGGTGATGCGGATGCGGCCAGCCGCCTGGCGCGGCTGGGTGTGGACACGCCCGTTTACATCAGCGCGGAAGACGGCGTGTGGCGGCGCATGCACGCGCTGGTGCGCGACGCGCTGCGCCAGCACTTCGGCACGCTGGCGGCCGATGAGCAGGTGGCCTTGCATGCGCGCGCCGCGCAGTGGCTGGCCGAGCAGGGTTTTCTGGACGACGCGGCGCGCCACGCGCTGGCCGCCGGGCAGCACCAGAGCGCCTACGACCTGGCCGAGCGCAGCCTGTACGCATCACTGATGCAGCGCGGCCGCCAGGGCGCGGTGCTGGAGTGGCTGGCCCACATGCCCGCGCATGAGCTGAACCGCCGCCCGCAGCTGCTGCTGGCCGTGGCCTGGACGCTGGCGTCGAGCGAGCGCCATGCCGAGGCCGAGCGCTTCGTGGGCCGCATCCTGGCGCTGCCGGAAGCGAGCGACGCCATGCGCCGCGAATGCGCGCTGATCCTGAGCGGCGCGGCGGTGTTCGCGGACGCGCCAGACCGCTTCATCGACCTGTACGCGCCTTGGTCCCGGTCGCCGCCGCCGACGGCACCCCTGCTGGTGCGCGTGCATGCCAACCGCATGGCCTACCGCGCGCTGCTGGATGGCGAGCCGGCCCAGGCGCGCCTGTGGCTGCAACCACGCTCGGCGGACGAGCGCGGCGGCGAATACGCCTACATCGGCCGCTGGACGGAGCTGATCACCGGCCTCAGCTACCTGTGGGAAGGCCAGATGCAGCAGGCCGAGCAGGTGCTCAAGCCAGCGCTCGCCAGCGCCGAAGCCGAGCTGGGCCGCCGCAACCGTTTCAGCAGCATGCTGGCGGCGCTGCTGGCGGTGACGGCCTGGGAGGGCGACCGCCCCGCCGAAGCCGCCGCCCTGCTGGCCGACCGGCTGGACATTCTGGAGCACAGCGGCCTGCCGGACGCGCTGCTGCTGGCCTACCGCACGGCCGCGCGCGTGGCGGTGGCCGAGGGCGCGGAACACCGCGCGCTGGAGCTGCTGGACGGGCTGCACGCCGTGGCCACGGCCCGCCACCTGCCGCGCCTGCGCCTGGCCAGCCTGGTGGAGCAGGTGCGGCTGCACGCGCGCAGCTACCGCGCCCAGACCTGCCACGCGCTGTGCGCGCGCATCGACGCCCTGATCGCACAGGAAGCAGACGCCGCCAATGCACGCCCGGGCCACGGCCCGATAGGGCAGCACGCCGTGCAGCTGCTGCGCGAGCAGGCACTGGTATATGCGGCCATCGCCGCCAGGGACTGGCGCGGCGCGCTGACACCCCTGGCGCACGCCGACGAGCTGGCGCGCCAAAGCAGGTTCGGGCGGCTGCACATCGAGCTGCTGGGCTTGCGCGCGCTGGCCCTGGCCCGCATCTCGCACGCATCGGAGCACCTGGTGCGCGAGGCCATCGACCTGGCATCCGCCTACGGCATGAAGCGCGTGCTGGCAGATGCCCACCCCGATCTGGCGGCCTGGGTGGCCACGCTGTCCGAAGAAAAAACCCAGCAGCCCGTGTGGCTGCACGCCGCGCCCGCCCCCGCACCCGTGCCCGTGCCGCCCCCGGTGGCCGCGCAGGCAGGCAGCGTGCTGACGCCCAAGGAGCGCGAAGTGCTGTTGCTGCTGGCGCGCAACCTGTCCAACAAGGAAATCGGCCGCGCCCTGGACGTGGGCGAGACGACCATCAAGTGGCACGTCAAGAACCTGTTCTTCAAGCTGGACGCCGGCACCCGCAAGCAGGTGGTGCAGCGCGCGCGCATTCTGGGCCTGATCGACCTGCCGGGCTAGCTTTGTAGAGGGGGTATATGCCTTCAGCGACCGTCATTCGTGCGCTAGCGGGCATATGGTATTGGGGTATATGCCCAGCAGCGGGCCCGTAGGCTGGGCAGAGCGCCAGTGAAACCCAGCAGGCGGCGCCGGCAAGCAGCCGGGTTTTGCTGCACGCGGCCCAGCCTGCCAGGAGGGGCCATGCACCCACCCCGCCCCTCCTTCAAGCAGGGGGCCAAAACGCCCGCGCCGGACTAATCTACGTCTACCCCAAGGATGCGCGGCCACGCTTTCAGAGCCGCCCACGAAGGAGACAAGCGATGAACCCAACCGCCACCCTGCCCGCTGCCGTGGCCCCCGCCGTGTCGACACGCGGCATGCAAGTCCACCCCGTCACCTGCGCCATTGGTGCCGAATTGCGCCACGTGAGCCTGGCCGATGCCTCGCGCGATGCCGGCCTGGCGGCGGAAATCCGCGCGCTGCTGCTCAGGCACCGCGTGCTGTTCTTTCGCGGCCAGCACATCAAGCGCAGCGAGCACGTGGCCTTTGCCCGCCACTTTGGCGAGCTGGAAGACCACCCCGTGGTCGGCAGCGACCCCGACCACCCCGGCCTGGTGCTGGTCTACAAAAGCGCCGCCAACCCGCCCGAGCGCTACGAAAACGCCTGGCACGCCGACGCCACCTGGCGCGAAAAGCCGCCCATGGCCTGCGTGCTGCGCTGCGTCGAATGCCCGCCTGTGGGCGGCGACACCATGTGGGCCAACATGGTGCTGGCCTACGACAAGCTGCCGGCGCACGTCAAAGAGCAAATCGCCGGCCTGCGCGCGCGCCACAGCATCGAGGCCAGCTTCGGCGCCGCCATGCCCATCGAAAAGCGCCTGGCGCTGAAGGCGCAGTTCCCCGACGCCGAGCACCCCGTGGTGCGCACCCACCCCGACACGGGCGAGAAGATCCTGTTCGTCAACGGCTTCGCCACCCACTTCACCAACTTCCACACCGCCGCCAACGTGCGCTACGGGCAGGACTACAACCCCGGCGGCGCGCTGCTGCTGTCCTACCTCATCAGCCAGGCGCAAATCCCGGAGTACCAGGTGCGCTGGCGCTGGCAGCCGGGCGACGTGGCCATGTGGGACAACCGCGCCGTGCAGCACTACGCCGTGATGGACTACCCGCCCTGCACCCGCAAGATGGAGCGCGCCGCCATCGTGGGCGACGCCACGTTCTGACCCCCGCCCCCCCCCCTTGTTGACCCCCTCCCTTTCGAGAGCCTTGCCATGAACTTCCTCGACGGCGCCCTGTACCCCGAAAACCAGCAACCCCTCGTCAT
>JAUNTQ010000035.1 GCA_030538605.1 Pseudomonadota bacterium | reverse complement strand
TGCTCACCCTGGTGCCCGTGGCCACCGTGGTGGGCGTGGCCCTGTCGCCCCAGCCCGAGGTGTGGCAGCACCTGATGGCGCACGTGCTGCCGCGCGTGACGGCCAACACCGCGCTGCTCATGCTGCTGGTGGGCGTGTGCGTGCTGGCCGTGGGCGTGCCGCTGGCCTGGCTGACGGCGCTGTGCGCCTTTCCGGGCCAGCGCTTTTTTGCCTGGGCGCTGATGCTGCCGCTGGCCTTTCCGGCCTATGTGCTGGCCTTCGTGCAAATGGGCCTGTTCGAATTCGCCGGGCCGGTGCAAAGCCAGTTGCGCGCGTGGTTCGGCTCCAGCCAATGGTTTCCTGAAATCCGGGGCAGCCTGTGGGGCACCGTGCTGGTGCTGACCATGGCTTTCTACCCCTACGTCTACCTGCTCACGCGCAACGCCTTCATGACCCAGGGCCGCCGCGCGCTCGAAGCCGCGCGCACCCTGGGCCACAGCGCGCCGCAAGCCTTCTGGCGCGTGTCGGTGCCCCTGGCGCGCCCGTGGATCGCCGGCGGCCTAGCCCTGGCGCTGATGGAAACGCTGGCCGACTTCGGCGCTGTGGCCGTCTTCAACTACGACACCTTCACCACCGCCTTGTACAAGGCGTGGTTCGACCTGCACAACCTGGACGCCGCCGCCCAGCTGGCCGCGCTGCTGCTGCTGGTGGTGCTGGCGCTGGTGGCCGCCGAGCAGCGCAGCCAGCGCGGGCGCGGCTACCACGTCGCCACCCGCCACAGCCCGCCCATCGTGCTGCGCGGCTGGCACCGCTGGGCCGCCTTCGGCACCTGCGCGCTGGTGTTCACCGCCTCCTTCGCCATCCCCATCGCGCAGCTGACGGCGTGGGCGCTGTCCACCTGGCGCGACGAGCTGGAGCCGCGCTACTGGGGCTTCATGGCCAACACCGTGCTGCTGGCGCTGGGCACCGCCGCCATCGCCACCGCGCTGGCGCTGGCGCTGGCCTGGGTGCGCCGGCGCCACCCGGACCGCGCCACCGCCTGGGTCGTGCGCCTGGCCGTCATCGGCTACGCCGTGCCCGGCGCCGTGCTGGCCGTGGGCGTGTTCATCCCCATCGCCTGGCTCGACAACGTGCTCATCGCCTGGCTGCGCCCGCTGGGCTTCGAGGGCTACCAGTTGCTCAAAGGCAGTGTGGCCACCATGCTGCTGGCGCTGTCGGCGCGCTTTCTGGCCGTGGCCTGGCACGCCAGCGACAGCGCCATGCAGCGCATCACCCGCAGCCAGGAAGACACCGCCCGCACCCTCGGGCTGGGCACCTGGGCGCTGCTACGCAGGCTGTTTCTGCCCCTCTTGCGCGGCGGCCTGCTGACGGCCTTTCTGATGGTCATGGTCGACGTGATGAAGGAAATGCCCATCACCCTCATGACCCGCAGCTACGGCTGGGACACCCTGGCCGTGCGCATCTTCCAGCTCACCGCCGAATCCATGTGGGAACACGCCGCCGTGCCCGCGCTGGCCATCGTCGCGGTAGGGCTGCTGCCGGTGATCCTCATCATCCGGCAGACAACCCTATCGGCAAGATAGTGATTGACAATGAGAATGAATCGCATTTAATATCACGCCATCGACCCCTTGGGGTTGCCTGCCCTCGAAAGCCGTATTCACCATGATCGTCTGTGTCTGCAACCGGGTCTCCGACCGCGAAATCACCCGCCACGCCCATGCGGGCATGAGCTTTGACGACATCCAGCTCGAACTGGGCGTGGCCACCTGCTGCGGCCGCTGCGAAGGCTGCGCGCGCGACATCGTGGCCCAGTGCAGCGTCAGCCACCCCGTGGCCGCGTTGCACCTGGCCAGCCACCCGCCGGGCGGTGCCGGCGCACCGGTGCGGGTGTGAGGGCCGCCGCCATGGGCATCCCCATATGGCTGGCCGCACTGGGCGCACTGGTGCTGGTGGTGGGCTCCACCCTGTGGGTGCTGCGGCGCTGAAAGGCCTGCTGAACACCCGGATCACCCGAGCGGCGGCAGCCGCTTCTTTTTCCTTTCCCCTTTTTCTTCAACCCGCCTCGCCTGCTTTTCTTGGCTGACGTGCCCCGCCCCCGTGGCGGTCACGCCCATGCCCTACCATGTCCGCCATCGCGTCCCCTGCCCCTTTTGCCATGCCCCGCCTGAGCCGCAACGCCGTCATCGTGGGCGGTGTCGTGCTGGCGCATGGTGCCGCCCTGTGGGCGCTGAACACGGGGCTGCTGCACCGCGCGGTGGAGGTGGTGGTGCCGGCGCAAATCCTGGCCGAGTTCATCGCGCCGCCGCCACCCGCCCCGCCCGCGCCCGAACCCGTGGTGCAGCCGCCGCCACCCACCCCCGCGCCCCCGGTGGCGCGCCCCGCGCCGCCCAAACCCCGCCCCGCCCCCCGGCCGCGCCCCGCCCCTGCCCCGCAGCCGCTGGCCGTGGCCGAGGCCGCACCCACCGCGCCGGTGGTGCCCATGTCGCCCCCGGCCCCGCCCGCGCCCCCCGCACCCGCGCCTGAGCCAGCCCCCGCGCCGCCCGCCCCCCCCGCCCCGCCCGCACCCGCCGTGGTGGTGCCCCCTTCGTCCAACGCCGCGCACCTGAACAACGCCCCACCGCCCTACCCCGCCATGAGCCGCCGCCTGGGCGAAACGGGCCGCGTGGTGGTGCGCGTGCTGATCGGCCCCGACGGGCGCGCGCAAGATGCGCGCATCCAGCGCTCCAGCGGCTTCGACCGGCTCGACCAGGCCTCGCTCGACACCGCTCTTCACCGCTGGCGCTACGTGCCGGCCACCCGCAACGGCGAGCCCGTCGCCATGTGGTTCAACGTGCCCATCAACTGGGTTTTGAATTAAGGAAAAAAAATGAATTCACCTTTCGGTCTGATGCACGTGTGGACGCAAGGCGACTGGGTCACGCGCGCGGTCTTCCTCGCACTGATCGGCATGTCGCTCGCCTCGTGGATCGTCATCCTGTTCAAGGCGCTGGACGTGATGCGCGCCAAGCGCCTGGCCGCGCGGGTGGAGGGCTTCTGGCACTCCGCCGACATGGCCGAGGGCCTGGCCAAGCTGGGCGAGGGCGAGCACAACCCCTTTCGCGACCTGGCCATCGAAGGCCGCGAAGCCGCCGCCCACCACCGCGCCACCAAGGCACAGCTGCACGACAGCCTGGACGTGAGCGACTGGATCTCGCGCGCCTTGCGCAACAGCATCGACAACGCCACCGCCCGCCTGCAATCGGGCCTGGCCATCCTCGCCTCGGTCGGCTCCACCGCGCCCTTCGTCGGCCTGTTCGGCACCGTCTGGGGCATCTACCACGCACTGATGAGCATCGGCAGCGCGGGCCAGGCCAGCATCGACCAGGTGGCCGGCCCCATTGGCGAGGCGCTCATCATGACCGCGCTGGGCCTGGCCGTGGCCATTCCCGCCGTGCTGGGCTACAACGCGCTGGTGCGCGGCAACAAGCACATCGTGGCCAGGCTCGCGCGCTTTGCGCACGACTTGCA
This sequence comes from Pseudomonadota bacterium, assembly GCA_030538605.1. GTDB lineage: Bacteria > Pseudomonadota > Gammaproteobacteria > Burkholderiales > Burkholderiaceae_C > Ottowia. The sequence continues at coordinate 27,103 of JAUNTQ010000035.1, read as the reverse complement.
CGCCTACTACGTCACCGGCGCGCGCGTGGCCCCCGCCCGCGACAGCGCCCGCGTGGTGCCCATGAAAAAAGCCTGACGAAAGGCACGCCCTCACATGGCCGGCTTCATCACCGACGAGCACGACGAAGTGATGAGCGAGATCAACATGGTCCCGTTCATCGACGTGATGCTCGTGCTGCTCATCATCTTCATCATCACCGTGCCGGTGATGAAACACGCCGTCAACGTCGAGCTGCCACGCGCCAGCAACGAAAAGGAAGTCATCCAGCCCGAGACCGTGCGCCTGACGGTGGCCGCCGACGGCAGCTACTTTCTGGGCGACGAGCGCATCGCCGACGAGCATCTGGCCGCCCGCCTGCAAGCCGAGGCCAGCAAGCAGCCCCAGCCCGACCTGCACATCCGCGGCGACAAGGACGTGCGCTACGAACGCGTGGCCCAGGCCATGGCGGCGGCGCAGCAGGCCGGCCTTTCAAAAATAGGCTTCATCACCGAGCCCGCGCGCTGACCTGCTCACACCCCCCCGAAGGACCTTCCGCCATGCGCATCACCCCCGGCACCCTCGCCCTGCCCGCCAGCGCCACCAGGCCCCGGCCCATGCCCGCACCCCAGGCCGCCGCACCCGCCCCGATGCCCAGCGACCAACTGCTGCAAGGCCGCAAGGCGGTAGAGATCAGCCACAACGGCGCGGTCTACCGCCTGCAAGCCACCAAGCTGGGCAAGCTGATCCTGACCAAGTGAACAGCCGCCACCTTCTGCGCTGCCAGCGCTTTTTCTTCTGACCGCAGGTGGTTCTCCGGTCATCGTGGGAGGCGTCCATCGCGACGCCCTTTGGAGCCAGCCAGGCCAGCCCTTCACGGGCGCCCCAGCCACGCTCTTTTTTCTTTCAACCTGATCAAGAAGAAAAACATAGCTGCTTGCGCACGATATAAAGCGATTTCATATTGATTTTCATTTGAAACGCTTATTTACGTACGCAAACAGCTATATTTTTTGAAATTTTCGCACACCACAGGCGAAGCGCATCGCCTCATGGCAGCTGCCGCTGAGGTCGATCGCCACCGGCGGTGCCCTCTTCTATACTTTCGCCCTATCGCCCGCCGCCCCACCAGGGGGCGAGCACCGACCCCACCCCTCCACCCGCCGCACCGCATGACCCACCTCACCCGCCTGCTCGGCAGCCTGCTGCTGCTCACGCTCGCCGCCTGTGCCCAGCAGCCGACGCCCCCCGAAGCCAGCAACGACACGGTGCGCATCTGCGACGACACCGGCTGCTCCTACCGCCCGCGCGCCGGCGGCAGCTTCGACCCCAACGCCGGCACCGACCCCGCGCAGGCGCAACGCGTGGCCGCACTCACCGACATGGCACGCGCCGACCCGCGCGCCGCCTACGACCTGGGCCTGCGCTACTACCGTGGCGACGGCGTCGAGCAAAACAGCTACCAGGCCATCGAATGGATGCGCAGCGCCGCCGAACGCGGCGACGTGCGCGCGCAGGTGGCCGCAGGCAAGTTCTACCTGATGGGCGTGGAAGAAATGGGTGCCGATCCGGCCGAAGCTGAAAAGTGGCTCGGCATGGCCGCCGCGCGCGGCGACAAGGAGGCCAAGCAGCTCGTCGCCCAGGCCAGCGCCGCCAAGAAAAGCGAAGCCGACCTGCACCGCTGGGTGGCGCTCAACCAGCTCGCCTGGCGCGGCTGGTGGACCAGCCGCTACACCTACCGCACTTACTGGCGCAGCGGCACTTGGTATTACTACTGAGGTTTTAGCGTTTTCGCATCCTGCATAGCGCGCCACAATCGGCGGTTCATGCAGCGCATGCATTCTTTGGCTTCGGAGCAAGCCGTTTTCAACCCATCCCGTATCGAGGAGATTCCATGATCCACAAGCATTTCCGCATCGGCACAGGTGCCGCGCTGGCCGCGCTGGCCCTCACCGGCTGCGTCACGCCGGGTGGCGGCACGGTCAGCAGCGGCAGCTCACCCACCGCCGTCAGCGGTGCAGCCGCTGGCGGCACCAGTGCCGGCGCCGCCGACAGCCTGGAGCGCTGCAGCGCGCCGCTGGGCACGCTGGCCGTGGACGACGGGCGCGGCAAGGAGTGGTGGGGCAGCTTTGGCGCCGCCACGCAGGTCACCTCCATCGAGCCGCTGCTGCGCCTGGCGGTGCAGCAGTCCAACTGCTTCGTCATCACCTCCATCGGCAACAGCCGCCTGGACAGCCGCATGTCGGCCATCACCAACCAGCAGCGCAACTCGGGCGAATTCCGCGCCGGCTCGCGTCAGCAAAAAGGCCAGCGCGTGGCCGCCGACTACTACATGGAGCCGGCCATCATCATCAACAACGACCCCACCACCCAGATCGCCGGCTCGCTGGCCGGCCTGTTCGGCCGTGGCCTGGGCACCATCGGCGGTGCCGTGCAAAGCAAGGTGTCGGTGGTCACGCTGTCGCTGTTCGACATCCGCTCGGGCGTGCAGATCTCGGCCTCCGAAGGCAACGCCTCGGCCACCAACTTCGGTGCGGCCATGGGTGCCTTTGGCGGCGGTGCGGCAGGCAGCCTGGGTGGCTTCTCACGCACGCCCGAAGGCAAGGCCACCGTGGCCGCCTTCGTCGATTCGTACAACAAGATGGTCGTGTCGCTGCGCAACTACCGCGCGCAGGAAGTCAAGGGCGGCCTGGGCCGTGGCGGCACGCTGAAAGTGGGCCAGTAAACCGGCAGCGCCCGCGCGCAAAGCCTGGTTCACGCCAGCCCCCGGCATCACCGGGGGCTTTTTTTTGCGCTAAAGGCGCATCCGAAATCACCGCGAAAAGCGCCCCCCGGACCACGTGGCCCGCAAGGCGCACAACGCGAACCTTGAGCGCCTGCCGATGGGCCATGGGAATGGGTGCTTTCAAAACCCCGTCAGCCCGCGCACAAAAGCGCTGACCACGATGACGCCCACCATCCCCAGCAAGAAGGTCAGCAGGCCAAAGCGCCGCGTGCGGATCGTCCACGCCAGAAACAGCCCGCCCAGCAGGAACACCAGCCCGCTTTTCAGCCGCAGCGCCACATAAATCAGCAGGAGCGCACGCACCACCAGCCGCCATGTGGGCAGGGGCGGGGCAGCAGCATCGGACGCGGCGGATGGCGGCGCACCGCGCGTGGCACGTGATGGCGCGGCGGCAGCCGCTTCGGCGGGGACGCGCTGGGTGCGTTCGGCGCGCTCGGCTCGCTCGGCATTCAGGCGCGCCTGGCGCTCGGCCTTGATCTGGCCTTGGGTCTTGGCCAACTCGGGCGCGGGGCGCTCGGCGGGTTGCCACCAGGGCTGGCCGTTGGCGCGCAAGGGCGGCTGGCCGTCGGCGGCGGCGCGGCGGAAGAAGCCCGAGTCGGGCTCGAAGCGGCTGGGCGCGGCCACCGCATATGCGGCGTGCAGCAGCGGCGCGCCCTGGCGCGGGTTGAGCATGGCGGCGAACTGCGCATAGCCCGCCAGCGCCTGCGCGGTGGCGGGCTCGCCGCGCCAGTGCGCCGCTTCCATGCCCTGCGTCTGCGCGCGGTGCAGCGCCGCGCGCAGGCGGCGGCGCTCGGCGCGCGGCGCGGCGGGGGCGTGGTTGACGACGACGCCGGTGACGGCCTGGCGCTCGCCCGCGCGCATCACCGACTGTTTGGTCGGGTGCACGGTGAAGCCTTCGTCGGCCACGATGTGGCGCACCTGGCGCAGCAGGCGACCCACGGGCGCGTCGGCGGCGGGGGCGGAAAAGCTCAGGTCGTCGGCGTAGCGGGTGTAGGCAAAGCCCAGCTGGCGCGCGATGCCGGCCAGGCGGCGGTCGAGCCGGCGGCACAGCAGGTTGGTGATGGCCGGGCTGGTGGGCGCGCCTTGGGGCAGCACGCGCTGGTGCGCCTTGCCGCCGACGAAGAAGTGTTCGCCATCGACCACCAGCTCGTCGCACGCGTTCTCGGTGCACAGCAGCGCCAGCACGGTGGCCACGGCGCCGCTGTAGCCCAGTGCCTGAAACAGCCCGCGCACGCGGGCAAAGCCGATGCTGGGAAAGAAGTCTTTCAAGTCAACGTTGACCACCACCGCCTGCTGCGTGTGCGGCGCGGCGTTGCTGACGATGCTGCGTCCGGCGCGAAAGCCGTGCGCGGCGTCGTGGCAAGGCTCGGGCATCAGCACGTGGTCGAGCACCCAATACTGCGCGCGCTTCAGGCGCGGCATGGGCGCGGAGATGATGCGCTGGCCGCCCGTTTTCTTGGGCAGGGCGAAGCGGCGGTAGTGGCTGGTTTTGGCGACCTCGCGGTGAAAGGCGAGAAAGCGCAGTTCGGCCAGCGGCAGGCCCATGGCCTGGGCCAGTTCGTCAGCCGTGGCCGGGCCCTTGCGCGCCTCGGTGTCGTTCAGCAAGGCCGAGGCGCCCGCGCCCAGATAGGGCAGCTCGTGCGCACGGCGCGCGTGCCAGTCGAGGGCGCGCGCGTGGCGCTGCTGCTCGCGCGCCTGGGCGGTGGCTTCGCGCTTGTCGCGCGCGGCTTTCAGCGCGGCGCGGCGCTGCTCTTTCAGGGCGCGCTCGGTATCGGCGGTTTGGGCCAGCTGCTGGCTGACCTGGCCCAGCTCGCGCATGAGGGCGGCTTCGCGCTCGATGGCTTCGGCGGCGGGCGTGGGCGCGTCTTCGCCGCGCGGCCAGAAGCCCAGGCGCTGCATTTCGCGCAGGATGACGCTGTCTTTGCTGCTGGCGGCGATGCGCGCCAGGATTTCGGCGCGGGTGGGTTGGCGCTCAGCCATGTGCGGCCTCTTGGCTCAACCACCGCCCGGCCAAAGCCGGTGGTTGTTGAGTGGGATGTGTGTGGGTATATGCCGTCAGCGCCCGTCTATCAAGCGCTGGCAGATGAGTGGTGCGGGGGTATACGCCTGCCACCCGGATCGCAGGCTGGGCAGAGCGAATGCGAAACCCGGCGGGCGGCGCGGGCAAGAAGCTGGGTTTCGCTGGCGCTCTACCCAGCCTACCGAGAGGTGGGCTGGCACAAGGAACAAAGGTGAGTGCGGTGCGCTTCTCATCGAAGAGCCTGCAAGGCTCCACGGACAGGCGGTGTCCACTCGACGCCGCAGGACTATCCGTGCGCAGATCGGCTTGAAGCAAGCCCCACCGCGATCGCGCGCGGATAGTCTCTGCGGCACAGTGAAGACGCCGCCTGTGGCGCATAGGACAGCAAATGGCAAGGGCGACGAAGCATCGCCCGGGTTGCAAGAGCCTGCGCACCGCACTCGAAAAACAAAAAAAACACACGCCACACATGCTTTTTTCACCCGCTTTTCGCCTCGCTGTGCGTCTGGGGGAATGCCTGTTGGCGTGGGTCGTCAGTATAGGTCGCGCCATCACGCCGCCGCCTCCGGCATGGCCGCCGCGCGCTGGCCCAGCGCGGGCACGGCCACGCTTTTGAGCGCCAGCACGTGCGCGCAGGGGCCGCGCCGCAGCTTGTTCTGGGTGTAGAAGTTGCAGGTGCAGCGCGCGTCGATCAGGCGCTCTTCGGCATCCAGCAGCAACACGGGCTCGAAGGTCTTGCCTGCCACCTGCGCGCTGCCCGTGACCATGACTTGCCCGCTGGTGCTGCCGGTGCCGGGGCGGATTTCTTGCAGGCGCACGGCGCCCGATTGCGCCAGTTGCAGCGCGGCGGCTTCTTCGGGGCTGGCAAAGCGCAGCGCGTCGATCGGCAGCGGCTCGCGCGCGAGTTCGCGCCAGTAATAGCGCTGCTCGGCCAGATCGAACACGGCGCGGCCCGCCTGCACCCAGGCGGTGAGCGCGGCGGCGGCATCGCGCGGGGCCAGGTCCAGCGCGCTGGCGATGTCCGCACTGCCCGCGTGCCAGCGCTGTTGCAGCGCAACGCCCACACGCTCGGCAGTGCCTGCGGGCAGTTCGTGGCGCGGTGCGAGCAGGCCAAAGCGCCCGCTGGCCGACCAGTCGTTGGCGCTCCAGCCCGACAGGCCGAGCGTGACGGTGACGCCGGGCAAGTCGACCACCCAGAAGCTGGGCATGCCGCTGCCCAGCAAATGCACTTGCACGCGCGTGGCTTGCGCGATCAGGCGCTCCAGCACCAGCAGGCGGCGCCGGCCCCAGATGCGTATCGGCTCGCCCGTGGGCGCGGCACCTTGCACGCGGGCGCGCGGCGCGGTCACGGCGATGTTCCACGGCTCGAACACCATGCGCACCGGGCCATTGCCGCCCAGTTCAAAGCGGATGGAGCGCGGCCCCGCGCGCTCGCGCCGCTGGCGCAGCACGGCGCAGAGGTTGTGCACGTCCATCGGGTGCAGCTCGACCACGGTGGCGGGCAAGGCGGCGGCGCTGCTGACCTGCAGGAAGCCGCGCACCCACGAATCGGGCAGGTCGATCTTTTCTTCGCGATAGGCGTCGCCGCCTTCGGTGTGCACGCCAAAGCCGCCGGGGTCGACCGTGAAGCGGGTGGCGCGGTAGCCGCGGATTTTCTGGAACTCTTCCAGCAGGCTGGCCGAGTAGTCGATGTTGGTGGTGCCCAGCGCGCGCTCATCCAGTTGGCTGAAGGCGTCGTAGCGCACGCTGACGGCGCAGTAGCTCGATTCGTCCTGGCTGAAGGCTTCGAACAGCAGGCGGTCGGGGTGCACGCTGATGACGGGGTCGAGCACGTACCACGCATCGCGGTTGGCTTCATACAGCCAGTTGAAATATTTTTGCCGCGCGGCGTAAAAGGGCTGCATCACGCGCGTGCTGTCGGCCCGCAGCGTGCGCAGCTCGGCACCCAGTTGGCTGGCGCGCTCGCGCAAAGTGGTGTTGCGCGTGGCCAGCGCGGCCAGGCGCTCGCCTTCGGTGGCTTGCAGCCAGGCTTGGTAGGCGGTCTTGTCGCGCCCGCGCGGGCGCTGGTCATCGACCACCACGGCATGCAGCGCCGACAGCGCTTCGCGAAAGGCCAGGTGCACGTCGCCATGCGTGCCGAGCTGGCCCTGAAAGTGCGTGGGCGGGCGCAGCGTGTCGGGCGCGAAGCGGAAGGACTGCGCATCGGGCGCGTTGTCGACGCCCGTCTGGCCGTAGTAGCGGTAGCGGAATTCCATGGTCAGCGCGCCCTGCTCGAAACGGCTTGCGGCTGCACGAAGGGCAGCGTGATGTGCGGGTGGCGCGCGGCAATGTCGCGCAGCGCGGCGATGTATTGGGGCTTGTCGGTCAGGCTGGCGCTGACGACCTGGCGCAGGAAGATGTCGGCCACCACGCGGGCGCAGTCGGCGTCGCCGCTGGCGTCGCGCAGAAAGGCGGTGATGCGGTTCTTGGCGATGCGCGAGTGGTGCACGCGGCTGAGCACGCGGGTGAAAAAGCCTTGCAGGCCGGCCAGGCGCGCGGCGCGCGCGGGGCCACTTTCTTCAGGCATGGCCAACAGCCATTGGGTGAGGAACAGTTGCACGCTGGCACCGGGGTGTTCGGCCAGGCGATCGAGCATCAGCGCGCGCTCTTGCGTGTTCAGCGCGCGGGTCAGGCGGGCGCGGGCGGCGGTTTGCAGCCAGGGCTGGGGGTGGTCGATCCAGTCGGTGAGCACGGGCACGGTGAGCGATGCATCGGCCAGCCGCTGCGTGAACAGCGGCTGCACGAAGCGCTGCACTTCGCCAAAGCGCGACTCGGCCAAAGGCAGCAGGGCGGCGGCTTCGTCTGGGTGGATGTGCACGCTTTCGCCCTCACCCAGCCTGCGCTGCAAGCTATTCAAACTGTAGCTGCGCACGCTGGCGTCTTCGTGCTTGCCCAGCACGGCGAGCTGGCGCCAGCTGAAGTCGCGCTCGGGCAGCGGGGCCAGCGCCCACGCGCCGTAGGTCCTGGCGGCGCGGGCCTGCGCGTGCAGCGCGCGCCACACGCTGGCGGCGTCGCGGCCCGGGGCGTGGGCGGCCAGCTCGCCGGTGAGCAGGGCCAGCGCGTCGTCTTGCAAACCGTCGTCGCTGGCGGCGGCGAACAGGGTGGCGTGCAGGTCTGCGGCCAGCGCGCGGGCAAAGCCGCTGTCGCGCGCGGCCAGTTGCAGCGCGGCGGGGCGAATGGCGGCGCGCACCTGCGCGTGCGGGTGCACGGCGAGCTGGCGCACCAGGGTGGCTTGCGCGGCCAGCACCTGATCGGGCAGGCTGGCGAGCAGGCGCACGCCGGCGGCGCGGCGCTCGCCGTCTTCGCTTTGCAGCAGCTCGGAAAACAGCGTGGGCGGCACGGCCAGCGCGCCGCCTTCGCGCAGCAGCAGCCAGTCCACACCCAGGTGCACGGCGGCGGCGCGCGGGTGGGTCAGCAGATCGAGCACCTGCTCGGGCGGCACGCGCAACGCCTGCGTGCGCAGGCGGCCTTGCAGCAGCGCGGCAAGCTCGGACAGCGCGGCGCGGATGCCGGTGTCTTCTGCATCCACAGCAGGCAGGGCGAGCAGCGCGCCCAGCAGCTCGGCGGGCAGGTCGGTCTGCGTGCCCAGCGGCGCGGCCTGGGCCAGGGTGTGGCCCATCTGGCGGGCGCGCGGCTCGGGGTGCAGCAGCAGCTGGGCGATGAGCGCGGCATCAGCCGCCAGCTCGCGCTGCGAGGCGATGCGCAGCAGGGCGTGGTCAAGCGCCTCGGCCAGCGGGCTGTGCAGCAGGGCCAGCAGCCAGGGGCGCTGCGCGGCGGCGGGCAGTTGGTCGAGCAGCGCGCGCACCACGCCGAAAGCCATGACGGCGGTGGGCGCAAAAGGGCTTTGCAGCAGTGCGCGCAGGGCGTCGGGCCGGGTGTGCAAATAAGCGGCGTGGTCTTGCAGCACGCGCGCGAACACGGCTTGCACGGCGGGCTGGCGGCTGCCCAGCAGCACATCGAGCGCGGCGGCGGGGGCGGCGTCCCACAGCGCGGGCAGGCCGTCGATGCGCTCGGTCAGCGGGCGTGCCCAGTCGGTGCCGGCAGGCAGGCGCGCGCTGGTGCCGTGGGCGCTGGCCAGCAGGCCGGGCAGGCGCGGCAGCACCAGTTGCAGGGCGACGATGGAATGCGCCAGCGGGCGCGCGGGCGCGTCGAGCGACAGCACCAGCGCGCTGGCCCACTGGGGCGCGTGGGGGTGGCCGTCGTCGTGCAGGCGGCGCAGCGTGCGCAGGGCGCGCTTGAGCAGATAGACGCGGGTGGCGCGGCGATAGGCGGGCGGGCCGATGTGGCCGGGTGCCATGCGCTGGCCGGTGCGGGGGTTGACGTGCGCGGCGGGGGCGGTGGCCTGGCGTGTGGCCTCGATGCGGGCATGCAGCAGGGCGAGCAGCTCGGCATCGCGCCGCAGCTCGGCGTGTTTGTAGAGCACGCGCAGGGCCTGAAAGCTGCCGCTGGCCAGCGGCAGATCGCGCGCGAGTTGCAGCACGTGCGCGCGCGCGGCGGGCTGCGGCAGGCTGAGGTCGTACAGCGCGGCCACGCGCGCGGTGAGCGTGCCTTCTTCCACCGCGTGGGCGGCTTGCAGCGCGGGCCAGGCGGCGGCGGGCGGCTGAGCGAGCAGGCGCAGGGGGTCGAGCGCGTCGGCGTCAAAGGCGCGCGCGTCGGCGGGCAGCAGCAGCCAGTGCGCCTGCGCGGCCATGCGGCGCGTGGCGGGGCTGCGCCCGCGCGTGGCGAGCTGCTGCATGGCGATGGCGGTGCCGCCGTCACCCAGGCGGGCGCAGGCGACGGCGATGGCGTGGTCGAGCAGGTCGTCGCCGCTTTCCAGCAGCTCGATCAGGCGCGGGGCGCTGGCGCGCAGTGCCTGCCCGGCGGGGCTGGCGGGGGCGGCGTCGGCCAGCTGGCCGATGCGCCACACGGTGCGCGAGCGGCGCGCGGGCGGCAGCAGACGCCAGCGGTTGGCGTCCAGCCGGGCCAGCAGCGCGGCGATGGCGGGGGGCACGCCGGACGGGGCGGCGGGCGGCGGCGGGGCGACGGCGGCGCTGGTGGGTGCGGCGGCGGGCACGTCGAATTCACCCAGGCCCTCGTGGGCGGTCAACACGTCGCCTTGTGCCAGACGCCGCTGCACGAAGTCGCGCGCGCGGGCGTTGGCGCGCGCCAGGGTGGTGGGCTGGGCGGTGAGCGCGCCGTCTTGCGCGGCTTGCAGCACGCCATCTTGCAGCGCGCCCTGGCGCGTGGTGACGAGGTGGCGCGCATCGGCTGTGCCGGGCAGCGCCAGCAGCTCGACGATGCAGCGCTGCGCGGGCTGGCGCGGCGTGGCGGGGCGATCGAGCTGGGCGAAGGCGAGGCGCTGCATGCGGGGGGCTTCAGGGGCTTGGGGTGGAGGGCTGCATTATTGCGGCATGCGTCGGTGGCCTCTGGCTGGCGGCTGCGCAAAAAAGGAGCGCTGCGTGCTGGGCGGCACCCGAGCAGGACCCAGCGTTCTCGCGAACCGGTTTGCTGGGTTTCGCCTTCGGCTCTACCCAGCCTACGAAGAGGTGTGCAAGCACAGGCCCTGTAGGGAGAGGAAGCCATACCGGGGCCGAGCGAAGCGATGGCCCGTGTGGGTTTTTGAGAAAACCCCTCTGGCCGTGCCGAGAAGCGCAGGGCGTGGGGCGGGTGCGCAGCGAAGCATGCGCACTTCGTGCTCTGACTCGCTGTAGTTGTCTGAGCGGAGAGAACGCAGTGAACGAAGCGAGTTCTACAGCGCCGCCGCGCGAACGAGCATCGCAGGTTGCCCGAAGCGAAGCGCAGGGACACGGCCAGTGGGGCCGCCTTTTCTTTGGTTACTTGTCGTCGGCGGCGCAAAAGAAAGTGACTGCGCTGCCGGGCGCACATCCCGGCCAGCGACCTTTCCAACACCCCAACGCACAAGAACAGACGCAGCATTGGCGGAATCCCTTCGGGGTTCCGCCCTACGGGTGCGAGGGGCAGCCATTCAAATAAAAGGTGAGCTGCTTGCGTACGTTTTAAAACAAATTCAAATACTTTTGCATCTGAAATATTTTCAAAACGTACGCAAGCAGCTCCTTTTTTAATTTATGACAAGGCAGCGGCTTCAGTACGTCTCCAGATGCAGCCGGCCTTCTTTCTTCAAGCGCCCGCCGACGTCGTCCCAGTTCAGGCCCGCGCCCTGGGCCACGTCGCGCAGGGCCAGCACCACGCCTTCTTCCATGCTTTTGAGGCCGCAGACGTAGATGAAGGTGTTGCCGTCTTGCAGCAGTTGCGCGACGTCGGCGGCGCGTTCGCGCAGGGCGTCTTGCACGTATTTTCTGGGCTGGCCGGGCGTGCGGCTGAAGGCAAAACTGATGTCGATGAAGTCCTTGGGCAGGCCTTGCAGGGGGCCGAAATAGGGCAGCTCTTGCTGGGTGCGCGCGCCGAAGAAGAGCATGAGCTTGCCGCCTTCGAACTTGCCTGATTTGCGCAGGCGGCGGCGCCATTCGGTCATGGCGCGCATGGGGGCCGAACCCGTGCCGGTGCAGATCATGAGGATGTTCGACCGGGGGTGGTTGGGCATCAAAAAGCTGGTGCCGAAGGGGCCGGTGACCTGCACGGTGTCGCCCACTTTCAGGTCGCACATGTAGTTGCTGGCCACGCCGCGCACGGGCTGGCCCTGGTGGTCTTCGAGCACGCGCTTGATGGTCAGGCTGATGTTGTTGTAGCCGGGGCGCTCGCCGTTGCGCGGGCTGGCAATGCTGTACTGGCGCGGGTGGTGGGGCTTGCCCCGCTCGTCGACGCCGGGCGGGATGATGCCGATGCTTTGCCCCTCCAGCACGGGGAAGGGCATGGCACCGAAGTCGAGCATGAGGTGGTGCGTGTCGTAGTCGGTGCCGACTTCGGTGACGCGCACGTTGCCGACCACGGTGGCGGTGACGAACTTGTCGGCGGCCTTGGGGCCGTAGAGATTGACGTAGGCGTGCGCGGCGGACCAGGGCGGCGTGGTGGCACCCCAGGCGGAGGAGTTGAAGGGGGCTTCTCCCGTGGGGTCTTGCGCGGCGCTTGCCACTTGCGCTTGCGGCAGCAGCTCATCGGCGTCAGCAGTGTCGCCTTCGGCCACACCCAGCTCGGCCAGTTGCTCGGGCGTTTTTTCGGGCGGCAGATCGTCCCAGCCGAACTGCTCATCGAGCGTGTAAGGCTGCGCCTTGGGCACGAGCCGCCAGTTGTCGATGCTGCCGGTGGGGCATGGCGAGATGCAGTCCATGCAGAAGTTGCACTTGGCGGCATCGACCACGTAGTTGCGGCTGTCGTGCGTGATGGCCTGCACGGGGCAGATGGATTCGCAGGTGTTGCAGCGGATGCAGATCTCGGGGTCGATCAGGTGCTGCTTGAAGGCGGTGGTCATGGTCAACCCTCCATAAATACCTTTGAACGCAAAGGCCGCAGAAGCTTCGCAAAAGCCGCAGAAAAATCTTGTTGAAAAATTTCTGTTTTTGCGCCTTTTGCGAAACCTTTGCGCCCTTTGCGTTCAAAAAATCAATTGAACCGCACGTACTCGAAGTCCACCGGCTGGCGGTTGATGCCCATCACGGGCGGGGCGATCCAGCCGGCGAATTTGCCGGGCTCGACCACGCGGCCCATCAGGCTGGCGACGTAGGCACGGTCTTCGGCCGTGGGCAGCCATTGACCCTCCTTGGCTTTCCATTCCTGCTCGCTCACCACCTGGCCTTCGGGGCTGACCTTGACGCCCGCCAGTGCGCCGATGTTGCGGTGGAAGGCCTTGTGCGGCACTTTCAGTTTGAAGGGGATGCCGCCCTTGTCGATGATGCGGTTCCAGCGCTCGACGCCGCCCACGCTGTCCTTGATGTAGTCGTCGCGCAGCACTTCGTTGAGCGCGTTGAGCATGGGCACTTCCTTCTCGCTCAACTTGCCGTCCTGCACGTTGAGCACCTGGTAGCTCTGGCCTTTCAGGACGTGGTCATCCTGGCGCTTGCCTTCTTCGTAGCGGCCTTTGAGGCCCGTGGAATAGAAGGTGGCGGCGTTGCTCGACTCGTCGGCACCGAACAGGTCGATGGTGACGCTGAAGTGGAAGTTGAGGTAGCGCTGAATCGTCGGCAGGTCGATCACGCCCGCGGCGCGCAGCTTGGCCGGGTCGTCGGTCTTGAGCTGGTTCATCATGTCCACGGTGCGCTGGATGACGCGGCCCACGCCCGATTCGCCGACGAACATGTGGTGGGCTTCTTCGGTCAGCATGAACTTGGTGGTGCGGGCCAGCGGATCGAAGCTGCTCTCGGCCAGCGCGCAGAGCTGGAACTTGCCGTCGCGGTCGGTGAAGTAGGTGAACATGAAGAAGCTGAGCCAGTCGGGCGTCTTCTCGTTGAAGGCTTGCAGGATGCGCGGGTTGTCGGCGTTGCCGCTGCGGCGCTCCAGCAGGGCTTCGCCCTCTTCGCGGCCATCGCGGCCAAAGTATTTGTGCAGCAGGTAGACCATGGCCCACAGGTGGCGGCCTTCTTCCACGTTCACTTGAAAGAGGTTGCGCAGGTCGTACTGGCTGGGGCAGGTCAGGCCCAGGTGGCGCTGCTGCTCCACGCTCGCCGGTTCGGTGTCGCCCTGGGTGACGATGATGCGGCGCAGGTTGGCGCGGTGCTCGCCCGGCACGTCTTGCCAGGCGTCTTCGCCCAGGTGGTCGCCGAAGTGGATCTTGCGGTCTTTCTCGGCGGGGTTCAAAAAGATGCCCCAGCGGTAGTCGGGCATCTTGACGTGGCCGAACTGCGCCCAGCCTTGCGGGTCGACGCTGATGGCGGTGCGCAGGTAGACGTCGAAGTTGTGGCTGCCGTCCGGGCCCATGTCTTGCCACCATTGCAGGTAGTTGGGCTGCCAGCTCTCCAGCGCGCGTTGCAGCATGCGGTCTTCGGAGAGGTTGACGTTGTTGGGAATTTTTTCGCTGTAGTCGATGCTGGACATGGTGGTCTCCTAACTGGGAATTAAAAACAGAACGCAGAGATCGCAGAGGTCACGCAGAGCGCGCAGAGGAATTCAAAAAAAATTTGAAAAAGTCATTTGTCTTCTCTGCGCCCTCTGCGAATCCTCTGCGTCCTCTGCGTTCGGTATTCAGCTATTCGGTGCCTCAAACGCGATTCATGTCGAACTGCGCCTTGTCGCCCTTGCCGTACACCTTCAGCGCGCCCTTGTCGCCCACGGCGTTGGGGCGCTGGAAGATCCAGTTCTGCCACGCGGTCAGGCGGCCGAAGATGCGGGTGAACATGTTTTCGTTCTGGGCGAAACGCAGGTTGGCCTCCAGCCCGGTGAGGGCGTCGGGGCTCATGGCGGCGCGCTCTTCCAGCGCGATGCGCACTTCGTCGGCCCAGTCGATGTCGTCGGGCGCGGCGGTGATGAGGCCGAGCTTTTCGGCGTCCTTGGGGCCGAGCGGCTTGCCCGCCGCCGCGCGCACGGCTTCCATTGGGGCGGCTTCTTCGTAGAAGCGGCGGGCCAGACGCGACTGGCCGTTGACCATGGGCAGCAGGCCGAAGTTGAAGGCGTCCAGCGTGATGGCGGCGGCGTTGTCGTCGTCGAGCATGTAGGCGCGGTCGGCGCAGAACACCAGCTCGGCCAGCGTGCCGGCAAAGCACGAGCCCGGCTCGACCAGCGTGAACAGGCTGCGCGAGGACACGTCCAGCCGCGCGAAGGTGCGGCGCAGCATGCCGATGGTTTCGTTCACGAACCAGTGGCTGCGGTGCGCTTCCATCGTCGCGTCGGCGGCCAGCACGGCGGCCGAGTCACCCTCTGTTTTCAGAATCCAGGTGCCAATGTCCAGCTCGTTGGTGCGCATGTGCAGGATGGCGTCGTCCAGCTCGCGCGCCATGGCCAGCGGCCACCAGTGGACGCCTGCGGCTTCGATGCCGGCCACGTCCTTGGGCTGATCGCCCTGCGGCGCTTTGATGGTGAATGTGGCATTGCGCTTGCCACGGTTGATTTCGATGCTTACGTTTTTATAGCTGATGGTGTCGCCGTCGATCTGGCGTTCGACCTTGGTGAGCACCACGCCTTGGCCGCTGCCACGGTGGCTGCCTGCTGCCAGCTCGGCGGCGCGCTTGGCCACGGTGTCGTTGAAGACCTGGGGCTTGGCGATCGCGTCCACCAGCCGCCAATCGACCGCGCGCTGGCCGCGCACGCCTTCGACGCTGGTGCAGAAGATGTCGGCCAGGTCGTGCCGCACGTGGCGCTTGTCGGTCACGCGCGTCAGGCCGCCGGTGCCGGGCAGCACGCCCAGCAGGGGCACTTCGGGCAGGCTGACGCTGGAGTTGCGGTCGTCCACCAGAATGATTTCGTCGCAGGCCAGTGCCAGCTCGTAGCCACCGCCGGCGCAGGCACCGTTGACGGCGGCGATGAATTTCAGGCCGCTGTGCTTGGATGAATCTTCGATGCCGTTGCGCGTTTCGTTGGTGAACTTGCAGAAGTTCACCTTCCAGCCGTGGCTGGACACGCCCAGCATGAAGATGTTGGCACCCGAGCAGAACACCTTGTCCTTGGCGCTGGTGACCACCACGGTCTTGACCTCGGGGTGCTCGAAGCGGATGCGCTGCAGCGCGTCGTGCAGCTCGATGTCCACACCCAGGTCGTAGCTGTTCAGCTTGAGCTTGTAGCCGGGGCGCAGGCCGGCGTCTTCGTCGATGTCGATGGCCAGGCGGGCCACCGCGCCGTCGAAGGACAGCTTGATGTGGCGGTATTGGCTGGGGTCGGTGCGGTATTCCACCTGGGGGCTGGTCGCGCTGGTCATCTGCGGGGTCTCCTCATGGGTCTGTGGCCGTGGCTGGCCGGGGTTTCAGGCGAAACGCCCGGCGACACATGAATAATATTGCATATTCGCAAGCCCTGTCAAATGCAATTTAATGCATGTCACGCTTTCAAGCCCATGGCTTCGCGCACCTGGCGGCGCAGTTCGGTGAAGGCTTCCTGCTCGTCGTGTTCGCTGGTGTTGAAGGCCATGTCGGCCTTGGCGTAAAACGACGAGCGGCCGGCCAGGATGCGCTTCAGGTCGTCCATGGCTTCGGCGCTGCCAGCCATGGGGCGCACGTCGCCCTGCGCGGCCACGCGGGCCATGTGGTCGGCCGGGTCGGCTTGCAGCCAGACGGTGTAGCAGTGCTGCAAGAGCAGGTTGAAGTTGGCCGCGTCGGCCACCAGCCCGCCGGGCGTGGCGATGACAACCTCGGGGTAGATCTGGATGGCCTCTTCCAGCGCGCGGCGCTCGTAGCGGCGGTAGGCGTGGGTGCCGTAAAGGCTGTGGATCTCGTTGATGCTGCAACCGGCAAACTGCTCGATCTCGCGGCTGAGCTCGATGAAGGCGTAGCCCAGGTCATCGGCCAGGCGACGGCCCAGCGTGGACTTGCCCGCCCCGCGCAGGCCGATCAGCGCCAGGCGCGTGGTGCGCGCGCGGTCGGCACCGGGGGCGTGAAACAGCTGGCTCAAGGACTGGCGCGCGCGGTGCAGATCGGCCTCGCTGCGGTGCTCCAGCAGCTCGCGGATCATCAGCCACTCGGGCGAGGAGGTGGTCACGTCGCCCAGCAGCTCGCTCAGCTCGCAGTGCAGCGCCTGCGCCACTTGCAGCAGCACGAGGATGGAGGCGTTGCCCGTGCCGTGCTCCAGGTTGGCCAGGTGCCGCTCGGACACGTCCGCCGCCTGCGCCACGGCCTTGCGCGTGAGGCCGCGGCGCGCGCGCAGCTCGCGCACGCGCTCGCCCAGCGACAGCAGAAAAGGGTGGCGCGGCGCTGCCTCGGGCACGCCTTGCTGCGCGCCGCCTGCCGCGTGTTCAACCAACATCTCGCCCATGAATCGCTCTCCTCCCGACGCCTGCACGAGGCATTCAGCCCTCTTGACGTGCACAATAGTGCATGTAAGATAACAAGCACAATAATGCATTTCACCACGCCAATTGCAAAAGATCAATGCATGTGGCGGATGCATCGGCCCGCGCAAGCAACCCCAGGAGACACCCCGATGAGCACCCCGCCCCCCGTCGCCCCGCCGCCCGAGCGCTTCAACATCGCCGAGCATCTGCTGCGCGAAAACCTGAGCCGCGCAGGCAAGACAGCCTTCGTGGACGATGCGGGCGCGCTCACCTACGGCCAGCTGGACGAGCGCGTGCGCCGCCTGGCCACGGGCCTGCGCGGCCTGCACCTGCGGCGCGAAGAGCGCGTGCTGGTGCTGATGCACGACGGCTGCGACTGGCCCGTGGCATTCCTCGGCGCGCTGTACGCCGGCCTGGTGCCGGTGGCCGTCAACACGCTGCTGACCGCCGACGACTACGCCTACATGCTGGAGCACTCGCGCGCGCAGGCGGTGCTGGTGTCGGGCGCGCTGCTGCCCACGTTGACGGCGGCCATGGTCAAGAGCGACCACGAGGTGCAGAAGGTGATCGTCTCGCGCCCGCAAGCGCCCTTGCACCCTTCCGAAGTCGCATTCGATGCCTTCTTGCAGGCCCACGCTCCGCAGGACAAGCCCGCACCCACCGCCGCCGACGACCCCGCCTTCTGGCTGTATTCCAGCGGCTCCACCGGCCGCCCCAAGGGCACGGTGCATTCGCACGCCAACCCCTACTGGACGTGCGAGCTGTACGCCAAGGGCGTGCTGGGCTTGAAGGAAAGCGACGTGTGCTTTTCCGCCGCCAAGCTGTTCTTCGCCTACGGCCTGGGCAACGCCCTCACCTTCCCGATGAGCGTGGGCGCCACCACGCTGCTGATGGGCGAGCGGCCCACGCCCGAGGCCACCTTCAAGCGCTGGCTGGGCCAGGTGGGCGGCGTGAAACCCACCGTGTTCTTCGGCGCACCCACCGGCTTTGCGGGCATGCTGGCGCACCCCGCGCTGCCCGCGCGCGATCAGGTGACGCTGCGGCTGGTGTCCTCAGCGGGCGAGGCGCTGCCCGCCGAGCTGGGCGAGCGCTTCAAGGCGCACTTTGGCGTGGACATCGTGGACGGTATCGGCTCCACCGAGATGCTGCACATCTTCCTGTCCAACCGGCCCGGGCAGGTGCGCTACGGCACCACCGGCTGGCCCGTACCCGGCTACGAGATCGAGCTGCGCGGCGACGACGGTGGCCCCGTGCCCGACGGCGAACCGGGCGACCTCTACATCGCCGGGCCCAGCGCGGCCATGATGTACTGGGGCAACCGCGCCAAAACGCGCGACACCTTTCAGGGCGGCTGGACGAAAAGCGGCGACAAATACGTGCGCAACCCCGACGGCACCTACACCTACGGCGGCCGCAGCGACGACATGCTGAAAGTCAGCGGCATCTACGTCTCCCCCTTCGAGGTCGAGGCCACCCTGGTGCAACACCCCGCCGTGCTCGAAGCCGCCGTGATCGGCAAGCCCGACACCGATGGCCTGACCAAGACGCAGGCCTTCGTGGTGCTCAAACCCGGCGCGCACACCACCGAGGGCGACCTGAAAGCCTTCGTCAAGGACCGCCTGGCGCCCTACAAGTACCCGCGCGCCATCACCTTCGTGGCCGAGCTGCCCAAGACGGCCACCGGCAAGATCCAGCGCTTCAGGCTGCGCGAGCAGGCGCAGGGCTGAACGCGCGGCGGGCCGACGCGCTGACGCCTGGGGCGCTGGGCGAGCGGCGTTGTCGATCACGGCCTTGAATGCCTTCACCGCAGAGGGGCAGAGAACGCAGCGCTTCGCAGAGGAAAACCATGCATCTCCTCTGCGAAGCTCGGCGTTCTCTGCCCCTCTGCGGTGAGATGAATTTATAAAACAGTAGCTGCTTGCGCACGTTTTAAAACGTTTTCATATACAAAACAATCTGAAAATGTTTTAAAACGTACGCAACCAGCTATCTTCTTATAACAAACCCACTTTCCATTTCACGAACGTTTGCGCACATCTGCCCATGCGCTGTCTTCCGCCCCGTGGCGCCCGTCAAAGCCTGACGGCCCGAAGCCCGACGCGCCTGCCCCGCCAAACGCCGACAGGCCAAACTGCGACGGCTCGTGGCCCGGCGCGCCAAAGGCCGAGGGCGCAAAACCCGATGGCCCCGCCACCATGGGCTTGAGCCCGTCGCGCAGCACGCGTTCGCGCAGCTCGCCCGGCGGCGGCATGCGCCGCGCGCTGCCGCGCAGGCGAATCAGCCGCAGCCCCGCCGTGCGCAGCAGCAGTTTCTTGTCAGCCGCTTCGCGCATGGCCTCGTCGTCCGTGTGTTCGCGCGTGCGGTCGATGTCGAACGCGCAAATCGGCTGCCCGTCCATGCCGCACACCAGGTAGTCCACCCGCTGCGCTTGCAGCCAGGCGGCGGCACGGCGGCGGCTGGGCGACTTGCGCACCGTCAGCATCTTGGCCAGCGGCGGCCTGAACAGCACGGCTTCGTCAAAAAACGCCTGCTGCAAAAAGCGCAGCATCTGCGCCTCTTCCGTGGTGATGGGCGAGAGGCAGCCGAAGCGGTCCACGCGCGGATCGGCCGTGCCCTCGGCAGCGCTGGCTGGCCCCCTGCGATGCGACGGCCGACCCCACGCGCGCGCGGCCATCAACAGCGTGGCCATCAGCACCGCCGCCAGCGCCATCTGCCAAAGCTCAAGCGCGCCCACCCAGGCGCGCACATCGGTCGGTAGTTCCATCGCACTTGCCCCCTAGATGCCTTGAGCATAGTGCGATGTTCTTTGGGCAACCATCACCCGAACAGGGTATGCACCGCGCATCGGCGCACGGCGCTCAGGTGTCGCGCGAGACGGTGATGGACGGGAATTTGCTCGAAAAATCCTTGGCCTTGGCCGCGATCCTGATGGCCACCTGCCGCGCGATGGCCCTGTAGCGCGTGGCCGCGTCGCCGCCGGGTTCGGCCACCACGCTGGGGCGGCCCGCGTCGGCCTGCTCGCGGATGGCCAGCGACAGCGGCAGCGCGCCCAGAAAGGCAATGCCCTTTTCTTCGGCATAGCGCTTGCCGCCCTCGGCACCGAAGATGTGCTCGACGTGCCCGCAATTCGTGCACACGTGCACCGCCATGTTTTCCACCAGGCCCAGAATGGGCACGCCCACTTTCTCGAACATGGCCACGCCCTTGCGCGCGTCGGCCAGGGCAATGTCCTGCGGCGTGGTGACGATGACCGCGCCGGTCATGGGCACGCTTTGCGACAGCGAGAGCTGGATGTCGCCGGTGCCGGGCGGCATGTCCACGACAAGATAGTCCAGTTCTTGCCAGTTGGTCTGGCGCAGCAGCTGGTTCAGCGCCTGGCTGGCCATGGGGCCGCGCCAGATGGTGGCCTGGTCGGCATCGACCAGAAAGCCGATGGACATGAGCTGCACGCCGTGGCTTTGCAGCGGCTCCATGCTCTTGTCGTCCAGGCTTTCGGGGCGGCCGCTGGCGCCCATCATCAGCGGCACGCTGGGGCCGTAAATGTCGGCGTCGAGCAGGCCCACGCGCGCGCCTTCGGCGGCCAGCGCCAGCGCCAGGTTGACGGCGGTGGTGCTTTTGCCCACGCCGCCCTTGCCCGAGGCCACGCCGACGATGTTCTTCACCCCCGGCAGCAGCTGCACGCCGCGCTGCACGGCGTGGGCGACGATGTGGGTGCGGATGTTGGCCGACACATTGCCCACGCCGGGCACGCCGCGCGCGGCCTCGATCAGCGCGCGGCGCAGCGCGGGTATCTGGCTTTGCGCGGGGTAGCCCAGATCGACGTCGAAAGCCACCTCGTCGCCGTTGACGTGCAGGTTCTTCAACTGCCTGGTGCTGACGAAATCCTGGCCGGTGTTGGGGTCCTGCACAGCGGCCAGTGCCCGCAGCAGGTCTGCTTGCTCAATGCTCATTTGCTTGCCTTTCCTTCGCGCGCTAGTCTAGTGTCCCTCACTGGCCCTCACCCGCGCCCGATGAATGCCCCTTCGCCCCACGCCACAGACCCCGCCGACTGCGCCCTGGTGCTCACCGGCGGCGGCGCGCGCGCGGCCTACCAAGTGGGCGTGCTGCAGGCGCTGGCGGCGCTGCGTCGGCGCGCGGGCCAGGGCCGCGGGCCGTCGCCCTTCGGCATCATCGCCGGCACCTCGGCCGGGGCGCTGAACGCCGCCGCGCTGGCCTGCGGGGCCGACCGCTTCGACGCCGCCGTGACGCGGCTGGCGCGCACCTGGCGCGGCATCCATTCGGCCCACGTGTACCGCGCCGACGCGCTGGACGCCGCGCGTGCCGGCGCGCGCTGGCTCAGCCTGATCTCGCTGGGCTGGGCGCTGGCGCGCTGGGGTGCGCTGCAGCCGCGCGCGCTGCTGGACAACGCCCCGCTGCGCGCGCTGCTGAAGGCGCAAGTGCCCCTGCACCGCCTGGCAGCCATGCGCGAGGCCGGCCACCTGCGCGCGTTGGCCATCGCCGCCTCGGGCTACACGAATGGCGAGCACGTGACCTTCTGCGACACCACGCACGCGCTGCCCGCCATCGCGCACGCGCAGCGCCGCGAAGTGCGCGCGGCCATCGGCGTCGAGCACCTGATGGCCTCCTCGGCCATTCCCTTCGTGTTTCCCGCTGCCGCCATCGACACCGCGGGCGCGGGCGGCTACTACGGCGACGGCTCGATGCGGCAGACCGCGCCGCTGGCGCCGGCCATCCGCCTGGGCGCGCGGCGCATCCTGGCCGTGGGCGCGGGCCGCGCGCACGAGCCGCCAGATGTGCCGCCGGACAGCGCCACCCCCGGCGCCCTGCCCGCCTACCCCAGCCTGGCGCTGATCGCCGGGCACGCGCTGTCCAGCATCTTTCTCGACAGCCTGCTGGACGATGCCGCGCGCCTGGAGCGCATCAACCGCACGCTGGCGCTGGTGCCGCCGGGGCAGCATGCCGACGCGCCGCAGCGGCACGTGGCGCTGCTGCTCATCACCCCCTCGCAGCGGCTGGACAGCCTGGCCGCGCGCCACACCGCCGAGCTGCCGCGCGCCATGCGCGCGCTGCTGGCCGCGCTGGGCGCGTCCAGCGACCAGCGCGACGCCCGCAGCGCGGCGCTGGCCAGCTACCTGCTGTTCGAGCCAGGCTACACGCACGCGCTGATGCGCCTGGGCCGTGCCGACACCCTGGCGCGCCAGCACGAGGTGTGCCGCTTCTTCGGCTGGCCGGCCCCTGCCGACGCCGCGCCTGCCTAGAATCAAGGGTTTTGCGCGCACCCTTTTGAACCACGCCATGAGCCGCCGCCAGATCTTCGTCACCACCGCCCTGCCCTACGCCAACGGCACCTTCCACATCGGCCACATCATGGAATACATCCAGGCCGACATCTGGGTGCGCTTTCAACGCATGCAGGGCCACGCGGTCAACTTCGTCGGCGCCGACGACGCGCACGGCGCGCCCATCATGATCGCGGCCGAAAAGGCGGGCAAGACGCCCGAGCAGTTCGTGGCCGACATCCAGGCCGGGCGCAAGCCGTACCTGGACGGCTTTCTCATCAGCCACGACCACTGGCACAGCACGCACAGCCCCGAAAACACCGCACTGGCGCAGGCCATCTACACCGACCTGAAAGCCGCCGGGCTGATCGAAAGCCGCACCATCGAGCAGTTTTTCGACCCCGAAAAAGGCATGTTCCTGCCCGACCGATTCATCAAGGGCGAATGCCCCAACTGCCACGCCAAAGACCAGTACGGCGACAACTGCGAGGTGTGCGGCGCGGTGTACGCGCCCACCGAACTCATCGAGCCGTATTCGGCCCTCTCCGGCGCGCGCCCCGAGCTGAAAACCAGCGAACACTTCTTCTTCAAGCTGTCCGACGCACGCTGCATCGCCTTCCTGAAAGAGTGGACCACCAGCGGCGCGGTGCAGCCCGAAGTGCTGAACAAGATCACCGAATGGATCGCCCCCGGCGATGACGGCCAACCCAGGATGGGCGACTGGGACATCAGCCGCGACGCGCCCTACTTCGGCATCGAGATTCCCGGCGCGCCAGGCAAATACTTCTACGTGTGGCTCGACGCGCCCGTGGGCTATCTGGCCGCGCTCAAAAGCCTCATCGACCAGGGCAAGGCCCACACCGCCAGCGGCCAGCCCATGAGCTACGAGCAATTCATGGCCGATGCCGCCACCGAGCAGTACCACTTCATCGGCAAAGACATCATCACCTTCCACACCCTGTTCTGGCCCGCCATGCTGCACTTCAGTGGCCGCAAGGTGCCCAACCAGATCTTCGTACACGGCTTTCTCACCGTGAACAACGGCGAGAAGATGAGCAAAAGCCGCGGCACCGGGCTTGACCCGCTCAAATACCTCAGCCTGAACATGAACCCCGAGTGGCTGCGCTACTACCTGGCCGCCAAGCTCTCGGGGCGCAACGAAGACATCGACTTCAACGCCGACGATTTTCTGGCGCGCGTCAACGCCGACCTGGTGGGCAAGTTCATCAACATCGCCAGCCGTGCAGCAGGCTTCATCACCAAGCGGTTCGACGGGCGGCTGGGTGAAATCAGTGCGGATGGTGTCGCGCTTGTGGATGAGCTGCGCGCCGCCCTGCCCACCATCACCGAGCTGTACGAGCAGCGCGAAACCGCCAAAGTGGTGCGCGAAGTCATGGCCCTTTGCGACAAAGTCAACGCCTACGTCGACGCCAACAAGCCCTGGGACATCGCCAAACAGCCCGGCCAAGACGACCGCCTGCAAGACGTATGCAGCACCTGCATCGAGGCGTTTCGCATCCTCACCATTTACTTGAAGCCCATCCTGCCCAAGCTCGCCGCCAACGTGGCCACCTTCCTCATGGTGCCGCCCGAAACCTTTGCCGACGTGGCCACGCCGCTGGGCGCAGGCGCGCAAATCGGCACCTACCAGCACCTCATGCAGCGCGTGGACGCCAAACAGCTAGATGCATTGTTCGAGCCACCAGCGCCCGTCATACAAGCGCAGAAAGCTATAAATAGTGAAGCATCCAGCACCAAGGCAGCGCCCGGTGGCGAGCCACTGGCAGACACCATCACCATCGACGACTTCGCCAAGGTAGACCTGCGCATCGCCCGCATCGTCCGCTGCGAAGCCGTCGAAGGCAGCACCAAGCTGCTGCGCCTGACGCTGGACGCAGGCGAAACCGGCGACGACGGCCAGCCCAAACTGCGCAACGTCTTCAGCGGCATCGCCAGCGCCTACGCCCCCGAGCAACTGCAAGGCAAGCTCACCGTGCTCGTCGCCAACCTCGCCCCGCGCAAGATGAAGTTCGGCATCAGCGAAGGCATGGTGCTGGCCGCCAGCCACGGCGACGAAAAGGCCCAGCCCGGCATCCACGTGCTGGAGCCCACACCCGGTGCGCTGCCGGGGATGCGGGTGCGGTAAACAAGCCAAGGGGGCACACACGCGTCTGTCATGTTGACCTGCAAAGCCTTTGCAGGCCGGGTAGAGCAAATGCGAAACCCAGCTTAACCAGCGCCAACACGACTTACGCAAAAAGGACTTATCCGCAGGCGTTTCAAGGTGCCGAACGGCTCAAATCTGGCTGAATTGCGTATGTCCTGGCAAAGAGGGTAGTTGGGCCAACTTTCGATTCCCTGCGCCTGTACTGCTGGGTTACGCTGCACCAACCCAGCCTGCGAGTTCTTTCCCCATGTCCCTGCCCCTCGCCCACTTTCGCCCCAGCCTGTTTGACGCGCTCAAGGGCTACGACCGCCAGCGCCTGGCCAAGGACGTGGCCGCTGGCCTGACGGTGGGCGTGGTGGCGCTGCCGCTGGCGATGGCGTTTGCCATTGCCAGCGGCCTCAAGCCCGAAGCGGGCATCTTCACCGCCATCATCGCGGGCTTCATCATCTCGGCGCTGGGCGGCAGCCGGGTGCAAATCGGCGGGCCGGCGGGGGCGTTCATCGTCATCGTCTACGGCATCGTGCAGCAATACGGCGTGGGCGGGCTGGTGCTGGCCACGGCCATGTCGGGCGTGCTGCTGTTCCTGATGGGGTTGCTCAAGCTGGGCACGCTGATTCGCTTCATCCCCGTGGCAGTGGTCATCGGCTTCACCAACGGCATTGCGGTGCTGATTGCGCTGTCGCAGGTCAAGGACTTTCTGGGCCTTGACATCGCCAACATGCCCGCCGACTTCGTGGGCGCGGCGCGCGCCATCTGGGCGCACATCGACACCTTCAACCCCTGGGCCGTGGGCGTGGCCGTGCTCTCGCTTGCCGTGGTGATCGGCTGGCAGCGCCTGGCCCCGCGCCTGGGGCTGGGCCTGGGCGGAGGGCGCATGCGCTTCAAGGGGCAGTTGCAGGTCATCCCCGGCTCCATCGTGGCGCTGGTGCTGGCCACCACGCTGGTGGCGCTGCTGAAGCTGCCGGTGGAAACCATTGGCAGCAAGTTCGGCGGCATCCCCGCCGCGCTGCCCGGCTTCGAGTGGCCGCGCTTTACCTGGGACGCCGTGCGCCACCTGCTCATGCCCACCATCACGCTGGCGCTTCTGGGTGCCATCGAATCGCTGCTGTGCGCGCGCGTAGCCGACGGCATGACCGGCCACCGCCACGACCCCAATCAGGAGTTGATGGCCCAAGGCGCAGCCAACTTCGTCACCCCCTTCTTCGGCGGCATGCCCGCCACCGGCACCATCGCCCGCACCGTCACCAACGTCAAAAGCGGTGCCACCAGCCCCGTCTCGGGCATGGTGCATGCGCTCGCCCTCTTGGCCGTCATCCTCGTGGCCGCGCCGCTGGCCGCCTCCATCCCGCTGGCCACGCTGGCCGCCATCCTCATGTTCGTGGCCTGGAACATGGGCGAATGGCGCGAATTCGCCCGCCTTCGCAGCTACCGCCTGCCCTACCGCGTCACCCTCGTCACGGTGTTCCTGCTCACCGTGATCTTCGACCTCACCGTGGCCGTGCAATTCGGCATCTTTGCCGCCTGCGTCACCTTCATCTACCGCATCTCCAGCCTCTCGCGCTCTGAAGAGCTGCCCGCCGTCGACATGCCCGACCTGGCCGCACACCCCGGCCAGGTGCGCGTGTGGCGGCTCTACGGCGCGCTCTTTTTCGGCGCAGTGAAACTCATCGAAGACATAGAAGATCACCTGCCGCCGCACACCGTGGTGCTCGATCTGAAAAACGTCATCTACCTCGACTCCACCGGCGAAGAAGCGCTGGAACACCTGCTGGCCACCTGCCGCAAACGCCGCGTGCGCCTCATCGTCACCGGCCTCATGCACCAGCCGCTGGACATCGCCACCCGCACCGGCCTTGTGCGCCGCCTGACCGAACACACCCCGGACGAGCTGCAACCCACCCTGCACAGCGCCATCGCAGCCGCAGCGGCTGGCCTGCCGCCCACCGCAGGCGAGTCAGACAGCGACGACCCCAGCACCTGACGCCCGCACCTTGTCCTTGTGCACGTCGAAGAAAATCCTATAAATAAAACATGAGCTGCTTGCGCATGCTATGCAATGAATTCAGAATCTTTTGTATATGAAGTCTTTTAATAACATACGCAAGCAGCTCATATTTTATTTAAATCTTCACGCCTCAAAGCCTCATTCCGACAGCACCGGCCCCGCCCTGTCCGCGCCAACCACGGCCTGCGTCACATCACGAAGCAACACCCCAACGCCAGCCCGGCACGCTGCATGAAAGCACGAATGCCCCCAAAGCCCCCCATCGACGGGGGCAACAGAGCGGCGACAAACGTGCTCAACCGAGCAGCAGTCAATGCTCCCGTTTTGGCATCGACGATCTTGTGTATGCCTCCTGACCCCATTACGCCGGTCTTGACGAGGCAGGGCGCTTTGTACGGCCATCAAAGAGCGCTTCAGTTTGCTCGACGAGCTGCGACGGCTTGACTCCCAGCGCTGACCCCATCGAAAAAACAGACCTCAGGCTCGGCGACTTGGCGCCGATTCGTTGCTCACTTTCGTGAGCAACGAATCGGCAAAGCGTGCATTCCCGACTTCCATCCATAGTCAGAATATCTACGTTTCGATACCTGTCGAAACGGGATGGGACGGACGCCTTGTCTGGCTGCCCAGCGCCATGCGGGAGTAGCTGGCCCCCTTGCGAAACTTACAGAACCAGCGCTTGGAGCCGCCGGGGCTGACCTCCAGGCAGAGAGAGCCAGCGTCGGTGAAAAAAGCCCGCTTCTTGTCGGGCGGGCAAACGGCATTGCGGCATTGAGCGTCGGTCAGCATGGGGGCTTTGTGGGTAACGCCGCCCGGAAAAGTGGGTAACGGGCGACTTGTTACCCACCGTGTTACCCACGTTCACGCTGGCTGTCAATGCAGCTCCCTGCAAGCCACTGCAAGGCAATTTGTTGGCTTCCAAAGAAAAAAGGCCGCTGGGTGCAAGTCCCTGGCGGCCTTTGAAAGTGTGAATGGTGGAGCTGGCGGGATTTGAACCCGCGTCCGCAAATCTTCCACGCCCA
>JAUNTQ010000034.1 GCA_030538605.1 Pseudomonadota bacterium | reverse complement strand
AGGCGGCCTGGCGAGCAAGGTGGCGCTGCTGCGGGTGGAAGGCTGTCAGCTCGATGCACCCGCAACACGCACGCAGCGCATGCAAGCGCCCGCAGCCCACGCCAGCGCCCGGCAACAGGCGCTGCCCATGTGACACTCATCTCTGCAATGAAGTGAATTTAAAAAATCATAGCTTCTTTCGTACTTTATTAAACATTTTTATATGCATTTGTATTAAAAATCGTTTTATAACTTACGCAAGCAGCTTCTCTTTTTGATATTCCATGCCCGCCACCACCGTCGCCGAATTCATCGTGCTTGCCGCCATCTGGGGCGCATCGTTCATGTTCATGCATGTCGCGGCAGTGGAGTTCGGTGCGCTGCCCACGGCGGCCTTGCGCGTGGCGGTGGCGGCGCTGTTTCTGCTGCCGCTCATGCTCTGGCGCGGGCACGGTGCGGCGCTGAAGAAACACTGGCGCAGCGTGTTCTTCGTCGGCCTGGTCAACTCCGCGGTGCCCTTCGCGCTTTACAGCTACGCGCTGCTGCACATCACCACCGGCCTGTCGTCCATCCTCAACGCCACCGTGCCGCTGTTCGGCGCGCTGGTGGCCTGGGTCTGGCTGCATGAGCGGCCCGGCGCATCGCGCGGCGTGGGCCTGGCCATCGGGTTCGTGGGCGTGGTCATGCTCGCGGCGGGCAAGGCCAGCTTCAAGCCCGATGCCAGCGGCGCCGTCACCGGCTGGGCCGTGCTGGCCTGCCTGGGCGCCACCATCAGTTATGCGCTGGCCGCCAGCTTCACCAAGCGCTACCTGTCTGGCCTGCCCGCCCTCATGACCGCCACCGGCAGCCAGATCGGCGCGGCCCTGGGGCTGGCGCTGCCCGCGCTGTGGCTGTGGCCCGCGCAAGCGCCCAGCGTCAACGCCTGGGCCGCCGTCATCGCCGTGGGCGTGCTCTGCACCGGCGTGGCCTACGTGCTGTTTTTCAGGCTCATCGAAACCGCCGGCCCCGCCAGGGCGCTCACCGTCACCTTCGTCGTGCCGGTGTTCGCGCTGTTCTACGGCGCCACGCTGCTGGCCGAGCCGATCACGCCCTGGATGCTGCTGTGCGGCGCCATCATCATCTGCGGCACCGCGCTCTCCACCGGGCTGGTGAAGCTGCGTTTTCTATAGCATCAAGCGCGCGTTTCCTGGCGGCCGGAAAGCATCCGCTCCACATAGCGCGCGATCAGGTCAATCTCCAGGTTCACCGCGCTGCCCTCGCCCAGCGCGTGCAGCGCGGTGTTCTGCACCGTGTGCGGAATCAGGTTGATGCTCACCTCGCAGCCCGCCTCTTCATCGGCCACGCGGTTCACCGTCAGGCTCACGCCATTGACGGTGATCGAGCCCTTGCAGGCCAGGTATTTGCCCAGCGCGCTCGGCGCCAGCACGCGCAGCTCCCAGCTCTCGCCCACGGGCGCAAAGTGCGTCACCCGGCCAATGCCATCCACATGGCCCGCCACGATGTGCCCCCCCAGCCGGTCATGCGCACGCAGCGCCTTTTCCAGGTTCACCGGCCCCGGCGCATCCAGCCCCGCCGTGCGCGCCAGCGACTCGGCGGAAATGTCGATGGTGAAGCGGCCCGCCGCCGCATCGAAGCGGGTCACCGTCATGCAAGCGCCATTGAGCGCAATGCTGTCGCCCAGCGCCACGTCGTCCAGATAGCCCGCTGGCGCCTCGACAGTCAACTGCTTGCCATGCGCCCCGCTCGCGCCCAGATCGCGCACCTCGGCAATGCGCCCCACCCCGGTGATGATGCCTGTGAACATGAAAAAACAACCCTTGTGAACGTGACTTGGATGCGCGGCACTTTAAGCCCACGCGCGCAGCCCGGGCAGTCCGAACCGCCCGCCGCGCGACAAACCGTGCCGCCTATCATGGGCCATGCCCGAGATCGTTGCTGCCACCATCGTCTGGTTCGTGCTCATCTTCATGGTGCTGGTTCTGCTGTGCATCCTGACGCTGCCTCTTCACCTTTGGCTGCTGTGCCAGACGATGAGCGCGAGCGAGGAGCCCACGCCAGCCTGTCCGTCGTGCGCAAGGTCGAGCCAGGGCGGGCACACGAGCGACAAGACATGCTGCTGCTGCGGGCGCCCCATCAGGAAGAAAAAACGTCGACGCGCGTGATGCTCAATGCCCATGGGCGTGCCCCGCCAGCACCCCCCGCACGCGCCGGTGCAGCGGATGCTTGGGCGCAGCCAGCGCATCGAGAATGCCGAAGTGGTTCAGGCCGGGCAGCACCTGGGCCACGGGCACCCGCTGGCGGCCCCATTGCTGCTGGATGAGGCGCGTCTGGCGCAGGTATTCGCCGCTTTCCTCGGCGCCGACAAGCGCCAGCAGGCGACCATGCTCGGGCGCTGGCAGGCGTGCGGGGCTGGCGTCGTGCACTTGCGCGGGGGTCAGGCGCAGCACCTCTTGCAGGCTGGGCGTGTGCATCAAGGGGTGCAGGTCATACAGGCCCGACAGGCCCACGGCTGATTTCACGGCCCGCGCGGGCAGCGCGGCATCCAGCACGTTCCAGGCGCAGGCCAGCATCATGGCCGCCATGTGCGCGCCCGCCGAATGGCCGACCACGGTGATGCGCCGCGCATCGGCGTTCAGCGCCCGTGCGTGTTGCCAGGCCCAGGCCACCGCGCGCGCCACTTGCAGGCAGATTTGCGGCACGCTGGCCCGCGGGCAGAAGGCGTAGTTGGGCACCACCGTGGCCGCGCCCATGTCGTGCAAGGTGGCGGCGATGAAGCTGTGCATGGATTTGTCCAGCGCCTTCCAGTAGCCGCCGTGCACGAAGACCACCAGCGGCGCGCCCTTGGCCGGCGCGGCGAATGCGTCCAGCACCTGGCGTGGGCCGTCGCCGTAGGGCACGTCAATGTCGCCCCCCAGCCTTTGGCGCGCCACCGCCGACTGCGCCTGCCAGCGCGCAAAAAAATCGACATGCTCGGGCACGCGCAGGCGGTTGTTGTACATGCGCTCCAGCCATTGGGTGTCGGGCGCGTTGTCAGGATGTGAGGCGGTGGTGCGTACCATGGTTGGCGGCATTGTCGCAAACCGCCGCGCCCTGTGCCCTGCTCTGCACGCCCGTGCGAGCGACTTTGGCTGGCCCAGAACAAAAGACAATCAACACCTCAAAGCTACAACACAAGGAGCAAGCACATGAACATCGCCCTGCTCGGCACCGGCCGCATGGGCTTGCCCATGGCGCGCCGGCTGTGCCAGGCCGGCCATGCCGTGCATGTCTGGAACCGCAGCCCCGACAAGGCCGCCCCCCTTGCGCACGACGGCGCGCAGCTGCACCCCAGCGCCGCCAGTGCCTGTGGCGCGGCAGACATCGCCATCAGCATGCTGGAAAACGGCCCCGCCGTGGCCGATGTGCTCTTTGCCCAAGGGGCCGCTGCGGCCATGCGCGCGGGCACGCTGTTCATCGACATGGCCTCCATCCAGCCGGCTGAGGCGCGTGCGCACGCCGCGCGCCTGCACGCGCTGGGCGTGGCCGCGCTGGATGCGCCCGTGTCTGGCGGCACCGTGGGCGCGGAAGCGGGCACGCTGGCCATCATGGTGGGCGGCGCAGCAGACGACTTGGCGCGCGCCCTGCCCGTCTTTCAGGCGCTGGGCCGCGCCACCCACGTGGGCCCGGCGGGCGCGGGCCAGTTGGCCAAGCTGGCCAACCAGATGATCGTGGGCATCACCATCGGCGCGGTGGCCGAGGCACTGCTGCTGTGCGAAAAAGGCGGCGCCCATCCGGCGCGGGTGCGCGAGGCCATCAGCGGCGGCTTTGCGCAAAGCCGCATCCTTGAGCTGCACGGCCAGCGCATGATCGAGCGCGACTTTGCCCCGCGCGCGCGCATGAGCGTGCAGCTGAAAGACATGCGCAACGCCTTGCAGACCGCCGCCGACACGGGCTTTGACGCGCCCATCACCCGCGCGCTGGCAGCGCTTTACGCCGCCGCCATCGAGCACGGCGACGCCGATCTGGACCACAGCGGCCTGCTGGTGGAGCTGGCACGGCGCAGCGGCATGCAGACTTGACGCGCGCGCAGGGGCAGGCTGATGGCGGCGCTTTCAATCAGGCCTTTTCGAAAAAAATATAGCTTCTTGCGCAAGTTATAAAGCATTTTTAATATCATTTATATATAAAAATGCTTTATAACTTGCGCAAGCAGCTATTATTTTATTCAGCTTGACTGCAGCCACCACACCACCGGTTCATTGCCGGCGTCTGCACCAGCACCAGCACCAGCACTAGCGGCGCGGCGTCTGGCACGGGCCGTGGCGTCGGCGGAAGTCGGCCGGGGTCTCGGGCGCGGGGCTGGCGAACAGGCCGCGCCCAGCGCGTTGGGCCTCGGCCTGTTCCTGCCAGTAGGTGCCGCGCCGCCAGCCGTGGCCTTCGCTCCAGGCCCAGCCTGCGGCCACCATGCGGGCGGCGATGTCGGGCGTGTGCCCAGGCACCTCGACATCGGCAATGGCGCGGCCCCAGCGGTCGCGGGCATGCACCGTCACGCGCACCACGCGGCCCTGCGTCAGCCCGCGCAGGGCGTCGCGCGCCTCGCGGCCATGCGGCTGGCAAAGCTCGGGCGCATCGATGCCGCGCAGGCGCACCCGCGTGCGTGCGCCGCCGCCTTCGGGCCGCACCCAGATCGAGTCGCCATCGACCACGTGGCTGACGCGCGCCAGCCACGGCGCCTGGTTGGCACTGGCTTGCGCGCCAGCGCTGGCCGATGCCAGAGCCAGCACGGCCAGCGCCACGCAGCGGCTCAGCCACGCTGTTGCCGTGCGGGGCGACGTGTGGTGCATGTCGTGCATTTCAGCTATCTATGGCGCAGCGCCTGAAACGATGACGAATGACTGCGCCTTCGGCGCATGACAAATGACTCAAGGCATCCACCTGCACAGCGGTTTTGTCATTCGTCATGGCGCGCCAGCGCCAGTCATTGAGCGAAGCGAAGTCATGCTTCATTTCAGTGACCACCCGCGGAACGTCATGCCTGCGGCGTGGCGATGAGCAGCATCACGCGCGCGCTTTGGCGGCCGGGGTTGCGAAAGCGGTGTTCCACGTCGGCGGTCAGGGTGGCGGTATCGCCTTTGCGCAGGCGCACGATTTCTTGCGCCATGTGGACTTCCACCGTGCCGTCGATGACGTGAAAGGTTTCGCGCGTACGCACGCGGTGCGGGGCGAACACGCTGGAGCTGGCCCCGGCGGGCACGGTGTAGACCACCCACGCCAGCCCCGGCGCAGGCCGCGCGAGGGCCGTGCGCTCGATGCCGGTGGCGGGGTCGGTGTAGCGCAGGGCATCGGCGGCGCGGGTGACGCTGGCGGCGGACGGCGCGTGCAGCAGCGCCGACATGTCGCAGCCCAGCGCCTGCGCGATGGCCAAGCCGTAGTTCAGGCTGGTGCCCAGCTCGTCGCGCTCGATGCGCGAAAGCGCGCTGCGCGAGATGCCGGTGGCCTCGGCCAGTTGCTCCAGCGTGATGCCGATCTCGGCGCGGCGCGCACGCACGGCAGCGCCAAACGCGGCGTCGTGGCGGGGGGTGTCGGGCGTGGTCATGGCGGGAGTATGGCCCCGGAAACTGGGGTTGGGCGCCCGGCGTTGAGCGTTGAGCGTTGTGCGTTGCGGGTTGAGCGTTGCGCGGGCGTGTTTGAAGCGCGACGTTGGAAAGTTCCGGCATTCGGTCTTCACGCTCAACGCTCAACGCCAAACGCTCAACCTTCAAAGTTTCTCTTAAGAAACTTTGAAGTGCTAATATGCAACTTCCGTTGAGACAAGCACCCCGCCATGCCCACCCTTGCCGCCCTGCTGCCCGTGTTGACCGTGCTGGGTCTGTTGCTGGCGGGGCGCTCGTCGTTGCGCGCGGCTGTGTGGGGCCTGGCGGTGGCGCTGGGGGTGGCCGGGTGGCAGGCGTGGGTGGGCACCAGCGACGTGCCCGCCAGCGCGTGGCGGGCGGCGGCGGTTTACTGGTTGCCGGTGGTGGCCGAGGTGGTGTTCATCATCGGCGGCGGGCTGGCGCTCAGCCAGCTCTTGCAGGCGCGCGGGGCGCAGGCGGCGCTGGCGGTGTGGCTGGAGCAGCGGGCCGGGCGCGGCGCGGGCGCGGTGCTGCTGGTGGTGCATGGGGTGACGCCGTTTGCCGAATCGGTAACGGGCTTTGGCATTGGCGTGACACTGGGCATTCCGCTGCTGCTGCACCTGGGCCTGGCACCGGCGCGCGCTGCCGCCGTGGGGCTGCTGGGCCTGTGCGCGGTGCCGTGGGGGTCGATGGGGCCGGGCACGCTGGTGGCCGCGCGCATGGCGGGCCTGCCGGTGGATGCGCTGGGCGTGGCGTCGGCCGTGTTCAGCGGGGTGCCGTTTCTGGTGGCGGGCTGGGCGGCGGTGTGGCTGGCGGGGCCGTCGGCGGCGCGCGGGCGCGATCTGGCGCTGGCCACGGCATCGGCGCTGGTGCTGTGGGGGTCGGTGTGGGCGGCCAACACGCTGGTGGGCACGCCGCCTGCGGGGGCGCTGGGGGCTTTGCTGACGGCGCTGTTTCACCTGCTCTTGCGGCGCGGCGCATGGCCTGCGCTGCCTGCGCCGGCCTGGGTGGCGCTGCGCGCTTATGCGCTGCTGCTGGGTGGCGTGCTGCTGTCGGCGCTGGCGGTGCGCCTGGCGGGTGGGTGGCCATATCTGGCATCGCCCGCACTGTGGCTGTGGGTGGCGGCGCTGCTGGCTGCGCGCGGCAGCGCCTGGCGCGCGCCGATGGCGCAGGCGCTGCGCGGCTGGGGCGTGGTGGCACCGGTGGCGCTGGCCTATATCGCGCTGGGGCTGGTGATGTCAGTCACGCAGCTGGCCGCACAACTGGCCGAGGCGCTGGCCGGGCTGGGCAGCGGCTATGCGCTGGCCGCGCCTTTCGTGGCGGCGCTGGGGGGCTTCATCACCGGATCGAACACGGGCGCGAACGCCATGCTGGCCGACACGCAGGCGCGCATCGCCGCGCAAATCGGCGCGCCTGCCCTGCCCTTCATGGCCATCCACAACGTGTGTGCGGCGCTGCTGCTGATGGCGTCGCCCGCCAAGGTGGAAATGGCGCTGCAGCTCTGCCCACCTGCGGCCCTGCAAGCGCGTGCCTGGGTGCAGCGCACGGTGCTGCTGGCGGCGCTGGCATCGGTGCTGGTGCTGGCGCTGGTCAACATGGCGATGCAGCCGGGGTAAGCCGCGTGCAGGCCACGTGTGGCGGTCAGGCGCGACCGTCAGGCGTTGTTCGCCTGAATGCCCCAGCGCGCCAGCGCCGCGTCGTCGGCCACGCGGGCATCGACCCAGCGCGCGCCTGCGGGCGTTTGCTCTTTCTTCCAGAACGGGGCCTGGGTCTTGAGGTAGTCCATCAGGAATTCGCACGCGGCAAAGGCTTCACCCCGATGCGCGCTGGTCACGGCGACCAGCACGATCTGGTCTTGCGGTGCAAGCAGGCCCACGCGGTGGATGACGCGCGCGCCCAGCAGGTCAAAGCGCGCATGGGCGGCGTCGATCATGGCCTCGATGGCTTTTTCGGTCATGCCGGGGTAGTGCTCCAGTTCCATCGTGCTGACGGCGTCGCCCTCATTGCGCTCGCGCACGGTGCCGACGAAGGCACACACCGCACCCACGCGCGCGTCGCCCGCGCGCAGGGCGGCCACTTCGTGGCTGAGGTCGAAATCATCGGTCTGGATGCGCACGCGGGGCTGGGCTGTCATGGGGGGGGCGGTTCCGGCGCTGGGCCTTTTTTTAATTGGGGTCAGATCACAATTAACTTGGCTAACGAAGCGAAGTCAGCCGCCCGTAACGGGCGGAAAGAACGCCACTTCGGCACCGTCGCGCAGGGGCGTGGCTTCGTCGTCGGTCATCTCGTGGTCGAACGCGATGCGCACGGCTTTGCCGCGGGCCAGGGCTTCGGCGGCTGCGCCGCCTCGGGCGATGAGTTGGTCGCGCAGCTCGCCCAGCGTGGTGGCGGCGGTGTCTAGCGTTTCTTCGGCGTGGCCGATGTGCTCGCGCACGGCGGCGAAGTAGCGGATGCGGATGTTCATGCGAGCAACTCTTTCAGGGGGACGAAGCGCACGGTGTCGCCCGCCGCTATCGTGGTGCCTGCGGGCACGTCGATCAGGCCGTCGGCCCAGTGGGCGGATGTGAGCACGCCGGAGCTTTGGTTGGCGAACAGCTCTGCGCCGCCTTGCGCGTTGCGGCGCGCGCGCAGAAATTCGCGGCGCTTGTCGGGGCGGGGGGTGTCGAAATCGGCGCGCAGATGGATGACGGGCAGGGCCAGATCGGACGCGCGGGTGACGCCTTGCAGGCGCAGCAGGAAGGGCCGCACGAGCAGCAAGAAGGTGACGAAGCTGCTGACGGGGTTGCCGGGCAGGCCCATGAAGTGGGCGGCTGCGCCGGCGCTGCGCCGCACGTGGCCAAAGGCGAACGGCTTGCCGGGCTTCATGGCGATTTGCCACAGATCGAGCGCGCCGAGCTGCTCGACGGCGGGCTTGATGTGGTCTTCTTCGCCCACGCTGACGCCGCCGCTGGTGAGGATGAGGTCGGCCTGCTCGGCGGCCGATTGCAGCGCGGCCAGGGTGGCGGCGCGGTCATCGGGCACGATGCCCATGTCTTGCACGTCGCAGCCCAGGCGCAGCAGCAGCGCGCGCAGGAAAAAGCGGTTGCTGTTGTAGATGGCACCGGCTCGCATGGCCTCAGGCGGCACGTCGCCGGGCATGACGAGTTCGTCGCCGGTGGAAAACAAGGCCACGCGCGGACGCCGCGCCACTTGCAGCTGCGCCATGCCAATGCCAGCGGCCAGGCCAATACTGGCGGGCGACAGGCGCTCTCCTTTTTGCAAAATGGTGGCACCGCGCGTGACGTCTTCGCCCGCGGCGCGCACCCACTGGCCGGGCGCGGGCACGGCGTTGATGCGCACTTGCGCGCCGCCGTCCAGCGCCTCGGTGTCTTCTTGCATGACCACGGCGTCGGCACCTTCTGGCATGGGCGCGCCGGTGAAGATGCGCGCGGCGCTGCCGGGGGCGAGCGGCACACCGGCCTGGCCTGCGGCGAGGCGCTGGCTGACGGGCAGCACGGTGCCGGGCGCGGGCACGTCGGCGGCGCGCAGGGCATAGCCGTCCATCGACGAGTTGTCTTGCGGCGGCACGTGCAGGGCGGAGACGACGTCTTGCGCGAGCACGCGGCCATCGGCATCGAAGGTGCTGACACTCTCGAAAACGCCCAGCGGCGCGGCCTGGACCAGCACGCGGGCGAGCGCGTCGTCCAGCGGCATGAGCGGGGGGCGGCGGTCACGCATAGTGGTAGAGGTGTCTTTCGGGGTCGTAGTCGAAGCGCTCGCCGTGGGCGATGAGCCAGTCGGCCACGGCCTGCGGTTGGTTCAGGTCGAGCACGGGGCGCTGGGTGGGTGCGGGCAGCGCGTGGGGGGTGTCGGTGGCGATGGCGGTGATGAAGTCGTCATCGGGGTAGTGCGCGGGTTGGCCTGCGCTGGCGCGCCAGACTTCGATCTTGAGCAGGTCGCTTTGCTTGAAGCCTTCGACCAGCACCCAGTCCACGCCGTCATACAGCTCGGCGATGAGGTGATGCACCGACAGCTGCGCTTCGCGCTCGAATTCGCGCATGAGCGCCAGGCGGCGGCTGGAGGCGATCACCACCTCGAAAGCGCCAGCCTCGCGGTGGCGAAAGCTGTCTTTGCCGGGGTGGTCAAGGTCAAAACTGTGGTGCGCGTGCTTGACCACGGACACACGCAGGCCGCGTGCCCTGAGCAGCGGAATGAGCTGCTCGACCAGCGTGGTCTTGCCCGAGCCGGAGTAGCCTGAAAAACCGATGACTTTCACGGAGAGGGCCGCTTATGAATGAAAAGGTTTGAATAAAACAATAGCTTCTTGCGCACGTTTTTAATGGTTTTCAGATTGTTTTGTATCTGAAATCATTTTAAAACATGCGCAAGCAGCTTCTTTTTTAAAGTTATTGCATGGCCTTCAGGTGCAGGCAGACGCAATGAAGTCTTTCACGCTCTGGGCGTTGGCGGGCATGACGCGCACGCGGCGCGGCAGGGCTTCGATGCCGTCAAAGCGCGCGGGGCGCTCGGGCGCGCGGCCCAGGGCTTCTTCGATGGTGGCGGCGAACTTGATGGGCAGCGCGGTTTCCAGCACGAGCATGGGCACGCCGGGCTGGGCGTGCGCGCGCGCCACTTTCACGCCATCGGCGGTGTGGGTGTCGATCATCAGGCCGTGCTGCTCGAACACGTCGCGGATGGTGGCCAGGCGGTCGGCGTGCGTGCTCTTGCCGCTTTCAAAACCGTAGCGTGCGCGGGCCTGCGCGAAAGCGGTGTCGGCGCTCAGGTCGAACTGGCCATCTTTGGCCAATGCGTCGTGAAACAGCGCCTTGCAACGCGCACCGTCGCGGCCCACCAAATCGAAGATGAAGCGCTCGAAGTTGCTGGCCTTGCTGATGTCCATCGACGGGCTGCTGGTTTCATGCGTGTCTGCCGCGCCGCGCACGCGGTAGACGCCGGTGCGGAAGAACTCGTCGAGCACGTCGTTTTCGTTGGTGGCGACCACCAGCTTGTCGATGGGCAAGCCCATCTGCCGCGCGACGTGCCCGGCGCACACGTTGCCGAAGTTGCCGCTGGGCACGGTGAAGCTGACTTTTTCATCGTTGCCGCGCGTGGCCTGAAAGTAGCCCGCAAAGTAGTACACCACCTGCGCCAGCAGCCGCGCCCAGTTGATGCTGTTGACGGTGCCGATCTTGTGCTGGTGCTTGAAGGCCAGGTCGTTGCTGACGGCCTTGACGATGTCCTGGCAGTCGTCGAACACGCCTTCGATGGCGATGTTGTGGATGTTCTCGTCAGCCAGGCTGAACATCTGCGCCTGCTGAAACGCGCTCATGCGCCTGTGCGGGCTGAGCATGAAGACGCGAATGCCTTGTTTGCCGCGCATGGCGTATTCGGCGGCGCTGCCGGTGTCGCCGCTGGTGGCGCCCAGGATGTTGAGCTGCGCGCCGCGGCGCTTCAATTCATATTCAAACAGGTTGCCCAGCAGCTGCATGGCCATGTCCTTGAAGGCCAGCGTGGGGCCGTTGGACAGGGCTTGCAGGTAAAAGCCGTCAGTCAGCTTCTTCAGCGGCGTGATCTCGGGCGAGCCGAAGACGTCGGCGGTGTAGGTCTTGCTGCAAATGGCGCGCAAGTCGGCGGCGGGCATGTCGTCGATGTAAAGGCTGAGGATTTCAAACGCCAGCGCCGCGTAGCCTTGGGTGGCATGCACCTCGCGCCAGCGCGCCAGCGTGGCGGCATCCACTTGCGGATAACGCTCGGGCAAGTAAAGCCCGCCATCGGGCGCCAGCCCTTCCAGCAGGATGTCGCAAAACTTTCGGGGGGTGGCGTCGCCACGGGTGGAGAGGTAGTTCATCGCGGAGAGAGTGTGGGTACGTCTGGAAAGTAGGTGGTGATGCGGCGCGCATCGCGCGTCATCAGCGTCAAGCCTTCGACTTGCGCATGCGCGCCAATGAAAAAGTCAGGCAGCGTGGCGGCGCGGCTGCCACCCGCACGCCGATAGGCACGGTGCGCCATGCTGGCCGCATGGGCGGCGGCGGCGGGAATGTGCAGGTAGTGAATGTCGCAACTGCGCAAAAACTCGTTTTGCGTGGCGGCATCGGAAAACGTGCGGGCAATTTCGGCATACACCAGGGCGTTGATGCCCAGCGGCTCGCGCCGTTGGGCATCGAGCAGCGCTTGCATGGTCCAGCCAAACCAGTCGGGGGTTTTTTCGATCAGGTCGATCAGCACGCTGCTGTCCACCAGAATCACCGGTTCCAGCCCTCGCCGCGCGTTTCGTTCAGGATTTCTTCGGTCGTCATGCCCGAAACACCCGTGCCCAGCCAGCGCAGAAACGGGTTTTCGCCTTCTTGCACGGGTGCCTTCACCGGAAACATCAGCACCCGCCCATCGGCCTGCACTTCGTAATCCACCGATTCGCCCGGCCCCACGCCCAGGGCCTGGCGAACGGCCTTGGGCACGGTGACTTGGCTTTTGCTGGTCAGGGCATAGGGCATGGCAGGCTCCTTGGGGAAAAGTAATACCGGATTTTATTCTTGCGTTTTGGTGGCTTTGGCCTGTTCTTGGAGAGGGCGTCGCCATAGGTGGGGGGCTTGCTCAATCGGTGTCGCCCCAAGGGTTGAGCAGCGGCACGCCTGTGTCGATGAAGTGGCGCGTGTTGCGGGTGACCAAGGTCAGGCCGTGGGCGCTGGCCGTGGCGGCGATCAGGATGTCGAGGTCTTCCTGCCGCCTGCCCATGGCTTCGAGCGACGCCTTGATGCGCGCCCAGTGCGCCCACACGGCGGCGTCTGACGGCAGGCTGTGCGGCACATAGCGCAGATGCATCGCCCCAAACCACGCCTGCAAGGCGTTGCGCTGGCGGCTGGGGGCGATGCGCTCCAGCCCGTACTGCAATTCACCCAGGGTGGCGGCGCTGACGGTGGCCTGGTTCCCGTTTTGCGTCAGCCAGCGCACAACGCCCGCATGCGGCTGCGGGCGAAACGTTTCCGACAGCACGCAGGTGTCGAGCAACCAACGTTGAACCGCCGCCATCAGCCCTGCTCGTCAAAGTCGTCGAACGGCAGGTGTTTGCGGCTGCGCCGTGGGGGCAAGGGCAAGCCGCCTTCGATCTTGGGCGCGCTCAGCAGAAATTCGCCAAAGCCCATGCCCTGGTATTCATTCGGCGGCTCCTGCGCCGCCGCGTGGCTGGAAGTTGACCCGCTGGCCGCGCGAGCTGCCTCCAGCGACACCACACGCGCCACCGGCTTGCCGTGCCGCGTGATGGTCTGCGGGCCTTCGCGCTGGGCGCGGTCGATGACTTCGCTGAGTCGGTTCTTGGCTTCCTGCACTTGCCAGACGGCTGAGGGGGTAGGCATGGCGCGCTCCTTTATTCTGGACAGAATGGCCTGAATTCTAGATGAAACAGCTTGCCGCGAGGCGGCTTGCGCCTGGGCAGATGCGCGGCTTCGCGGCTATCGACGGTTCTGCAAGCCATGCCGGATGGCCTGACTTCATTTCCACTTTCGGAGCACAAGCATTTCGTCATTCCCGCGCAGGCGCACAAGCGCTAACTCAAGAAGCTCGTCGCCCCATTCACCATCGTCATTCCCGCGAAGGCGGGAATCCAGGTGCCTTGAAACTGCGCAGCGGCCCGCATAGGCCGTCTGGATTCCCGCCTTCGCGGGAATGACGAGGGGAATGGGTGGCCGTGCTTCTGTTGAGTTAGCGCCTATGCGCCTGCGCGGGAATGGCGAAATGGGGGCTTTGCGCTGAAGCTGGAATGAGTCGAGACTCAGGCATAGGGGGTATATGGTTTTTTCGCCCGTCCCACCTACGCTAGCGG
The DNA here is from genome assembly GCA_030538605.1 of Pseudomonadota bacterium. Taxonomy (GTDB): domain Bacteria; phylum Pseudomonadota; class Gammaproteobacteria; order Burkholderiales; family Burkholderiaceae_C; genus Ottowia. The sequence continues at coordinate 17,246 of JAUNTQ010000034.1, read as the reverse complement.
GCAGCATATATGGGGGTATAGGTGAATTCACCGCGCCCAGGCAGGCCGCGCCGCCAGCGCCTGGGCATACACCGGGCAATCGGGCTGGTGGGCACCGGGCAGGTAGCCGGTGCTCATCAAAAATTCGCCCACGATCTCGCCACCGACGAACTTGAAGTGCTGTTTGAACAGCTTCGTCCACTCGGCCAGCGTGCGCGGGTGGTGTGCGTCGAGCCAGCCCTTGAACGAGCCGTGCGTGCCTTGCAGCTGCACGATCTGGCGCGCGTTGTGGATGGCGGCATCGATCTTGAGCCGGTTGCGCACGATGCCGGCGTCTTGCAGAAGGCGCTGGCGTTCGGGCTCGCCGTAGGCGGCGACCTTGGCGATGTCGAAGCCGTCGTAGGCGGCCTCGAACGCGGCCTGCTTTTTCAGCATCAGCGTCCAGCTCAGGCCCGCCTGGTTGATCTCCAGCAGCAGGCGGCCGAACAGCGCGTGGTCATCGTCAACGGGAAAGCCGTAGGCCGCGTCGTGGTAGCGCTTGTTGGGGTCTGGCGTATCGGGCGGCAGGGCGTTGGCGAAGGCGCAGTAGCTCATGCGGGGATGTGAGCCGCTGTGCTCAGGCCAGCTCTTCCTTGCGAATGCGCACGATGGATGCCAGCACGGTGGGCAGGGCTTGCAGCTGGGCCTGGGCGGCGTTCATCGCGCCTTCGCGCGCTTCGTGGGTGAGGATGATGAGGTCGGTCTGCGTGCTGCCTTCGCCGCCGACTTCGTCGGCTTCGCGCTGCAAGAGCGCGTCGACGCTGATGCCGCCTTCGGCCAGGATGGCGGCCACGCGCGCCAGCACGCCGGCCTGGTCGGCCACGCGCAGGCGCAGGTAGTAGCCGGTGACGGTGTCTTCCATGGGCAGCACGCCCACGTCGCGCATCTGCCCGGGCTGAAAGGCCAGGTGCGGCACGCGGTGCTGCGGGTCGCTGGTGGCCAGGCGGGTGACGTCGACCAGGTCGGCGATCACCGCGCTGGCGGTGGGCTCGCTGCCCGCGCCCTTGCCGTAGTACAGCGTGGTACCCACGGCGTCGCCATGCACGACGACGGCGTTCATCGCGCCTTCGACGTTGGCGATCAGGCGCTTGGCGGGCACCAGCGTGGGGTGCACGCGCAGCTCCGCGCCCTGCCCTTCACGGCGCCGCGTGATGCCCAGCAGCTTGATGCGGTAGCCCAGTTGCTCGGCGTAGCGGATGTCGGTGGCCGACAGCTGGGTGATGCCTTCGACGTAGGCCTTGTCGAACTGCACCGGGATGCCGAAGGCGATGGCGCTCATCAGCGTGGCCTTGTGCGCGGCGTCGACGCCTTCGATGTCGAAGGTGGGGTCGGCCTCGGCGTAGCCCAGCGCCTGCGCTTGCTTGAGCACCACGGCAAAGTCCAGGCCCTTGTCGCGCATCTCGCTGAGGATGAAGTTGGTGGTGCCGTTGATGATGCCGGCGATCCACTCGATGCGGTTGGCCGTCAGGCCCTCGCGCAGCGCCTTGATGATGGGGATGCCGCCGGCCACGGCGGCTTCGAAAGCCACCATCACGCCTTTTTTCTGCGCGGCTTCAAAGATCTCGGTGCCATGCACGGCCAGCAGCGCCTTGTTGGCGGTGACCACGTGCTTGCCGGCGGCGATGGCTTCGAGCACCAGCGCCTTGGCAATGCCATAGCCGCCGATCAACTCGATGACGATTTCGATGTCGGGGTTGGCGATGACTTCGCGTGCGTCGGCAACGACCTCGACGCCGGGGCCAACGATTTCACGCGCGCGCTCGACGTTCAGGTCAGCCACCATCGAAATGACGATGCCACGCCCGGCGCGGCGGCTGATTTCTTCCTGGTTGCGGCGCAGCACCTCGAAGGTGCCGCTGCCCACGGTGCCAATGCCCAGCAGGCCGACTTGAAGAGGTTTCATGGTGTGTGAATTCAATGGATTGAAAAATTGGCTCAAGCGCCCGCCAGAAAAGCGTCAATAGCTTCTTTTACGATAGCAAACAAGCAAACACGGTCATCACGGACGGCGCACCACGGTGCTGACGTGGGTGGGCAGCTGCCAGGCGCCGCCGAGAAAGCCGCGGCACATGCCAGTGGCGCCTTCGGCCGACATCACGAACGCCTGGCCGTTCCAGGCCCAGGCGCCGGTGCTCACGCAATCGCCGATGCCACGGCCCTTTTGCCAGTAGCTGATTTCGCCAAGGCCGTCTGCATAGTCCCCGCCCATGGCGGTCACCAGCTGCGCTGCATGGGGCGGCTGGTCTTGCACGACCCAGAAGCCGTAGCCTTCGTTGTAAGCCGCCCGCCAGCACAGCGCGGAAACCAGCAGTTGCGTATCGCTCAGGCGCGCCACCAGCTTGAAGGCGGGGTCGTTGCTTGTGTCTTCGCCCGTCAGGGTTCGGCAATCTTCTGGCGGGTGGGCGCGCAGCGCGGCGGCGATTTGCGGCAGCAGTGCGTGGTCTTGCCGGCGCACGGCGGGCAGCTTGGGCACGCGGATGACGGGTGCTGCCAGCGGCGGCAGCACATCGCTGGCCGGGCGCGTGCCCTTGCGCACCAGGGCCGTGGGGGTGTTCAGGCGGCCTTGGGCTTCGTCCATCTTCAGCAGCACCGCGCGCGCGCCATGGAGCGAAAGCGTCCAGTCCTGGTCGGCAGACGCGAAGGTCATCGACGACGCCGATGCCGCTTCGCGCAGCACAAACGCCACTTGCGCGGCACTCAGCTTGCCTTGGCAGGTTTGCGTGTTCAGCGGCACATTGGCGCTGGCGGCGTCCATGCCCTGCACGCGCAGCGCCTTGGGGCAGCCCGGGCCTTCGTCGCCAACGGTGATCTCGCCTTTCACCTGCGCTGCTGCGCCGGCGGGGCGCGTGAGCAGCACGCTGACCGGGTCTTGCGCCTCCGATGCCGAATACCCCGCCGCACGGCAGGTGCGGGTGTTGTCGCAGGCCAGCTCCCAGTCAAGGTGCGAAAACGTCAGGCCCGCCGCCTGGGCCGGTGCGCCCAACACGGCCAGCCCGGCCACGGCGCACAAGGTGGCGCGCCGCATCAAGAAAACCAATCCCATCATGCTTTAGCGCCTGACCATCAAGCGCGAGCAGCTTCTTTTTTGGAAGCAAACGCAAGCACCGAAGCCGACTTGGCGTGGCGCGCGCGGTATTGCTCAAGAAACTTTGCCAGCCGGCCAATGGCCTCGCGCAGATCGTCTTCGTGCGGCAGAAAGACGATGCGAAAGTGCTGGTGGTCGGGGTAGTTGAAGCCGCTGCCCTGCACCAGCATGACGCGCGTGGCGCGCAGCACTTCCATGAAGAACTGGCGGTCGTCGTCGATCGGGTACACGTCGGGGTCAAGGCGCGGAAACATATAGAGCGCCGCCTGCGGCTTGACGCAGCTGACGCCCGGAATGGCGGTGATCAGCTCATACGCCACATCGCGCTGGCGGCGCAGGCGGCCGCCTTCTTTCACCAGGTCGTGGATGCTCTGGTAGCCGCCCAGCGCGGTCTGAATGGCCCACTGGCCCGGCACGTTGGAGCCGAGCTTGAGGTTGGCCAGCATGTTCAGGCCCTCGATGTAGTCGCGCGCGGCCAGCTTGTCGCCCGAGATCACCATCCACCCGGCGCGGTAGCCGCACGAGCGGTAGGCCTTGCTGAGCGAGTTGAAGGTGAGCGTGAGCACGTCGGTGCTCAGGCTGGCCATGGCCGTGTGCTGCACGCCGTCATACAGCACCTTGTCGTACACCTCGTCCACCAGCAGCACCAGCTCGTGCTCGCGGGCCAGCTGCACGATGCCTTTGAGCAGCGCGTCCGAATACAGCACGCCCGTGGGGTTGTTGGGGTTGATGACGACGATGCCGCGCGTGCGCGGGGTGATCCTGGCGCGCATGTCGTCCAGGTCGGGCATCCAGCCATCGCTTTCGCGGCACACGTAGTGCACCGGCTTGCCGCCGGCCAGGCTGGTGGCGGCTGTCCACAGCGGGTAGTCGGGCGAAGGCACCAGCAGCTCGTCGCCCTCGTTCAGCAGCGCGTTGGTGGCCATCACGATCAGCTCGCTCGCGCCGTTGCCCAGATAGATGTCGTCCAGCGTCACGCCCGCAATGCCCTGCTGCTGGGTGTAGTGCATCACCGCCTTGCGCGCGGCGAAGATGCCCTTGCTGTCGCTGTAACCGGCCGAATCGGGCAGGTTGCGGATCATGTCCTGCTGAATCTCTTCGGGCGGGTCGAAGCCGAAGGGCTGCATGTTGCCGATGTTCAGCTTGATGATCTTCTGGCCCTCGTCCTCCATCTGCTTGGCGGCGTCCACGATGGGGCCGCGCACGTCGTAGAGCACATGGGCCAGCTTGATGGATTTGGCAATGGGTTTCATGGCGGACAAGGCTCCGGCTGCTATGGCTTTTGGGGAAACATAGAATTGGAACACATTCAGCCCCCCGCCCAGCCGCCCGCCCCCCATGAAGTTCCAGCCCGACGCCTTCGGCACCGCCATCACCGCCCACGGCCCCGGCTGGCTTGCGCTGGGGGCCGAGCGCATCGACCACAGCCTGGTGCTGCACGGCGACAGCGGCCAGCGCCACGACTGGGGCTGCGCGCGCTTCGAGGACCTGACGGCGGCCCATTTCGCGCAACTGTGCCAGGGGCAGCCGGAGCTGGTGGTGTTTGGCAGCGGCAAGCGCCTCAGGTTTCCGCAGCCGGCGTGGATTCGCCCGCTGATCGAAGCCGGCATCGGCATCGAAACCATGGACACACCCGCCGCCTGCCGCACCTACAACATCCTCGCGGGCGAAGGCCGGCGCGTGGTGGCGGCGCTGCTGGTGGAGCCTTGAGCCAAGCGCGCCTCAGCCAAGCAGGCGACAGGCACCGGCGGGCGGCATGCAAGCGGCTGCGTTAAAATCACGGCTGGCAACTGCTGCCCAGCGCCTTGCGTCCTCGCTCCTGTCCGCGCCACACCCGCCCCACGGCGGCACGGACTGGAAGATGGGTTTTCTATCCATCCTGCGGGTTGCGACGTGCGCGGCACCGCAGCTTGCCCGCCGCCCACCACAACCGTCCGGAGATTGAAGTCCACATGGCAATCGTTGTCAACAAACCCCTACCCGAATTCGAAGCGATTGCCACCGGCGACGTGCAGGTTACCAACACATCGCACCTTGGTCAGGCCATGGTGCTTTATTTCTACCCCAAGGACAACACCCCCGGCTGCACCACCGAGGCCATGCAGTTTCGCGACAAGTACAAGGACTTCGTCAAGGCCGGTGCCATCGTGTTCGGCGTGAGCCGCGACAACATGACCTCGCACGACAACTTCAAGGCCAAGCTGGAACTGCCCTTCGAGCTGATCGCCGACACCGAGGAAAAAATGTGCCACATGTTCGGCGTGGTCAAGAACAAGATCATGTACGGCAAGAAGGTCAAGGGCATCGAGCGCAGCACCTTCCTGGTCAATGCCGAGGGCATTCTGGTGCAGGAGTGGCGCGGCCTGAAGGTGCCGGGCCACGTGGAAGAAGTGCTCAAGGCCGTCAAGATGCTCAAGAAGGCTGCCTGATTCCGGCCTTGTTCTGCCAGCAGGAAGTCAGGCCGGCCAGGCTGGCTGCTCATGCATAATGGGCCGGAATGTTGTTGCAGCCGTCTCGCCTGTTTTTCTCGGAAAAAGCCGCCTTGGCTGACAAGGCGGCTTTTTCTTTGTCCGGCTCGCCTGGTCACGTGCGCATGCGTACGCCGGCCAGCCATCCGGCGACGGGTTTTTCCACCCTCTGAACACCCATCCGCATGCCCTTGCCTCCCCCGCCCGCCAAGCGCGGCGCCCAATTGCCCCCCGATGTCATTGATCTGTCTGCCCGCCGCGCCAGGCCACGGCCTGTCGCCGCGCTGATGCGGCAGGCCGAGGCTGCGCCGCAAGAGAGCAGCGAAGCCGTGGCAACGCCGGTTTCCGCGCCTGTCGCTCCGGCCAGCCGCGCACGCGCACGCGGGCCAGCGCCGTCGCCTGCCCCGCGCGTTCCGGCCCCTCAGGCGCCACAAGCTGCCTCACCCGCACGCCGCGCCAAGCCCAAGGCCCGAAGCAACGGCCCCGCACGCCTGTTCGTGCTTGACACCAACGTGCTGCTGCACGACCCGATGGCGCTGTTCCGCTTCGAAGAGCACGACATCTTCCTGCCCATGATCGTGCTGGAAGAGCTGGACGGCCACAAGAAAGGCATGACCGAGGTGGCCCGCAACGGCCGCCAGACCAGCCGCCTGCTGGATGCGCTGGCCGGCGCCAAGGGTGCCGACATGGTCAAGGGCCTGGCACTTGACGCCACCGGCTATGTCGAAGCGGGCGGCAAGCTCTACTTCCAGACCGAGCCGCTCACCGCCGAGATGCCCATTGCCCTGCCCCAGGGCAAGGCCGACAACCAGATCCTCGCCGTGGTCGCCGCGCTGGAAAAGCGCCACGCCGGGCGCGAGGTGGTGCTGGTGTCCAAGGACATCAACATGCGCGTGAAAGCCCGCGCCATGGGCCTGCACGCCGAAGACTACGAAAACGACAAGACGCTGGAAGACGGCGACCTGCTCTACGCCGGTTCCTTGCAGCTGCCCCCCGACTTCTGGACGCGCCAGAGCAAGACGGTGGAAAGCTGGCAATCGGGCAGCCACACCTATTACCGCATCAGCGGCCCCATCGTGCCGCAGCTGCTCATCAACCAGTTCGTCTACTTTGAAGCCCCCGGCGAGCCTAGCCTGTATGCGCGCGTGAGCGAAATCCAGGGCAAGACCGCCGTGCTGAAGACGCTCAAGGACTTCACGCACCTGAAAAACGGCGTGTGGGGCGTCACCGCGCGCAACCGCGAGCAGAACTTCGCCCTCAACCTGCTGATGGACCCGGAGATCGACTTCGTCACCCTCGCCGGCACCGCCGGCACCGGCAAGACGCTGCTGGCGCTGGCCTCGGGCCTGACGCAGGTGCTGGACGACCGCCGCTACACCGAAATCATCATGACCCGCGCCACCGTCAGCGTGGGCGAAGACATCGGCTTTCTGCCCGGCACCGAAGAAGAAAAAATGGGCCCCTGGATGGGCGCGCTGGACGACAACCTCGAATTTCTGGCCAAGGGCGACGGCGGCGGCGCAGGCGAATGGGGGCGCGCCGCCACCAACGAGCTGATCCGCAGCCGCATCAAGATCAAGAGCATGAACTTCATGCGTGGCCGCACTTTCATGAACAAGTGGGTCATCGTGGACGAGGCACAAAACCTCACGCCCAAGCAGATGAAAACGCTCATCACCCGCGCCGGCCCCGGGACCAAGATCATCTGCATGGGCAACCTGGCGCAGATCGACACGCCCTACCTCACCGAAGGCTCCAGCGGCCTGACCTACGCCGTTGACCGCTTCAAGGGCTGGCCGCACGGCGGCCACATCACCCTGGCGCGCGGCGAGCGCTCGCGTTTGGCAGACTTTGCGAGCGAGGTGCTTTGAAGGCGGCAGCGCTTCGTGGGCAGCCTGAAAGACGGACAGCCGAACAGCCGAACGCAGAGGACGCGAAGGATTCGCAAAGAACGCAAAAAAACCAGATACCTGGAAGGATGGGTCTGGTGAAACATTTTTTGATAGCTTCTTCCGCAAGTTGCAAAAGGTTTTTACGTATAAAACCATGTAAAAATGTTTAAATAGATGCGCAAGCAGCTATTTTTTTGTTCTTTCAGACCTCCATCGTCTCTGAACAATCGCGTCGACCTCTCGCTGAAAATCCATCAATGGCGACCCCTTCAGCACTTGCCGTAGCCCACAAGCCGTCTTTTTTGCGTCCTTTGCGAATCCTTCGCGTCCTCGGCATGAGGCTATTCGGATGTTCGGCTGTTTTCTCGAGCGCCTCGATGCAATGACCCTGCACGTCACCGCCGCAGACTGAGCCATTGCAACAGCGCCCCTGCCGCGGCCAGCGCGCCCGCCGCCCAGGCCAAGGCGGCCACCGGCCACTGCCACAGCAGCATCAGCCCGCCACCCGCCGCCCCGATGGCGCTACCCAGGTACAGCGCCGACTCGTTCAGCGCCACCGCCAGATGCCCGTCGCCCCGGCGCTCGCGCGCGTCGATCAGCGCCTGGTTTTGCGGCACCTGCAAGGCCCAGCCCGCCGCGCCCCACAGCGCGATGGGCAGCAGCGCCAGCGCCGCGTGCCCGCGCATGGCCAGCGGCAGTGCCCACAGGCACAGCGCCAGCGTCAGCATGATGCCCAGCGTCAGCACCGGTGCCTGCACGCGCGCAGCCAGCGGCCCCACGGCAAAGCTGCCCAGCACCCCGCCCAGGCCCCACACCCACAGATACAGCGCTAGCGGCAGCGCCCCGCCCTCCCCTGCCAGCAACGGTGCCATGAACGTGTACAAGCCCAGGCTCGCCACCGCCGCCAGCAGCGACACGGCCAGCACCCGCGCCACCTGCCCATCGGCCAGCAACGCCAGTTTGCGCGGCAGCGACAGCGCTGCGGTGCGCGGCAAGGGCGGCAAGCGCCACAGCAAGCCCATCAGCGCCACCAGCCCGAGCGCCGCCACCGCCCACAACGCCGATGCCCAGCCCAGCCGCCCGGCCAGCCACAGCCCGAGCGGCACACCCAGCACCGTGCCGCTGGCCATGCCGCCCATCAGCACGGCAATGACCTGACCGCGCCGCTCGGGCACCACCAGCGCAGTGCAAGCGGCGATGCCCAGCGCCAGATACACCCCGGCACCCACACCTGCAACAGCCCGCCACGCCAGCAGCCAGCCGAAGTCGCGCGCCATCGCGCTGGCCGCGTTGGCCAGAACGAACAGTCCCAGCGCCCCCAGCAATCCCTCGCGCTGCCGATGCCCCGGCCACAGCGCCACCACCACCGGCGAGCCTAGCCCATAGGCCAACGTGAACGCCGTCACCAGCTGCGCCGCTGCCGCCACCGGCACGTCAAACGCGGGGCCGATCATGGCGATCAAACCCGCTGTAATGTAAGACGCCATGCCCAGCGCAAAAGCGCCCAGCGCCACCAGCCAGGTGACGAGTGCCGAAGAAGAAGAAGAAAGCCTCCAAACCGCGCGCATGCCATGCCCTTGAGTGATCGACGCGGCCATTCTGAGACCCTGTTTAAACAATGACAATTTGATCAAATATGCTGTTACTCAAAGTCACAGCTTCCGCCCTGCCATGTCCAAACTCGATAAAACCCGCCCTGAACTCGCCAGCTTTCTGCGCGCGCGGCGCGAGCGCCTGGCACCCGCCGACGTCGGCCTGCCCAGCGGCCCGCGGCGACGCACACCCGGCCTGCGCCGCGAAGAAGTGGCCGCACTGGCCGGCGTGGGCCTGAGCTGGTACACATGGCTGGAGCAAGGCCGTGACATCGGCGTATCGGCCACTTTTCTGGACAACTTGGCGCGCGTGCTCAAGCTCGATGCCGCCGAGCGCCGCCACCTGTTTCTGCTCGCGCACGACCGCCTGCCCGCCGAGCCGGCCAAGACCTGGTGCGTGGTGCCGCCGCTGGTGCTGCGGCTGATGCACGAGCTGGCCCCGCACGCCGCCTGGGTGCTGAACCTGCGCTGGGACGTGCTGGCCTTCAACGCGCCGGCCGATGCGCTGTTCGGCTTTGCGCGCCATGCCCCCGCGCAGCGCAACCTGTTGTGGCTGCTGTTCACCGACCCGCTGCTGCGCAAGCGCCTGGCGCGCTGGCCGCAGCAAGCCGCGCACATGCTGTCCAGCTTTCGGCTCGACTTTGCCCGCGCCACGCAAGAGGCCGATCTGCTTGCGCTGGTGGACGAGCTGAACCGCGTCAGCCCCGCATTTCACGCCGGGTGGCACCGGCACGACGTACAGGCCAGCGGCGATGGCAAGCGCGTACTGCGCATGGACGATGGCTCGCTCGTGGCATACGAGCACACCTCGCTCACCATCGACGCCGACCGCCACCTGCGGCTGCTGGTCCATGCGCGGGCACCCGCGCGCAAACCACGCGCCTGAACCCGCATGCGTCGCGCGCGGGCACCGGGTGTTTTTCAAGTTGCCGCGCACATCAGCACCGCCGCCCCCTGAACGCCACGCTGATGCGCGCGCCTGCGGCCTGGCTGGTCTTGGGAATGCCGTGCAAGTGCGTGGTCTGCGACAGCCGGCTCATCACCAGCACGCTGCCGGGCGCCAGGCACACACGCAGCGCGCCGCCGCCCTGGCGTGGGCGAATCAGCATGTCGCGCGGCGCACCCAGCGACACGATGGCGATGGGGCAGCCTGGTGTCAGCTCGTGCACGCGATCGCCATGCATGGCCACGCTGTCGCCGCCATTGCGATAAAGGTTGAGGCCCGCGCGCGTGTACGGTGCGGGCGCCACCGCGCATGCCGCCGCCAGCAGACCGACCAGACAGGGCGGGCACGCCGGGTCATCCAGCGCCACGCTCGCCATCAGGCGCGGCACATCGACGATGCGGTCGTACATCGGCCGCTGCTGGCTGCGCCAGACGACGGCCGTACACAACTCGTCAAACCCGCGCCGCTGCTCGGCCACCGGCACGCAGGGCGGGTGGTACACGATGCCGCCTTCGTCATCGCGCACCAGCTCGACGGCTTCGGGCACGAACATGGAATGCTGTATTTGCATACAGCCATGCTAGCACCCCCGACGCGTCTGGATCTGCGGGCGATGCCTTCGTCGCCGTCAGCGGAGGCACCCCTTGGCAGCGTGCGTCAGGCCTTGCCTGACGCGCCACGGCATCACCCGCGCCAGCGCCGCCGCGTCAGCCAACCCACGCCCGCACCCATGAGCAGCAAGGCCCAGAAGCCGGTGGCGGGCACCGCTGCCACACTGCCCACCGCCGTCACGAAAGTGGGGCCGACGAGCAGCGCGGTGGGGCTGTAGTCGCTGCGTTGTATCGCAGCGGGGTAAGCGAACGGCGCACCCAGCACGTCCAGCCGGTTGGCCGTGATGGAAAAGCCGGAGATGCCTGCCGGGTTGGCGATGCGCACCAGCGCCACGGCCTGGTTGTTGAGCGAGCCGAAGGTGCGCCAGGCCAGTTGCCCGGTGCCGCTGTCCGTGGCCTGCACCGATGCGCTGGCAGCCAGCAGGGTGAACGTGGTGCCCGCGTCGGGCGAAGCCCATGCCCAGCGGGCGAACTTCATGCCATTGGGATTGCCCGGGCCGGGCGGAGGCACCGCGCCCACGTAGTACAGGATTTCGGTGGGCTTGCGCGCGCCGCCCAGCGTGTAGGTGGCGACGGTGTCGCCGTGGTCTTCGTTCTGGCCGGTGTCGATGCGGAAGTTCTGCAAGCCGCTTACGGCACGCGCGCCGAAGACGGCATTGTCGAAATGCACCTGCTCTGTCGCAGGGTCGCTGGCATCCAGGGCAAAGCTGCGCGTGGAGCTGGAAGCGGCCGTCACCGTGCCACCGCCACCCAGCGTGCCCCAACTGCCGCCCAGCGACAAAGCGGTAGAGGGCGTGCCGGTGACGGGCCACTGCACCGCCTCGTATTGCACGCCGTCAACGGTGACGACCTGGGCCGCAGCCCCGGCGCCGGTACTCACCGCCGCCGCCAGCACCAGCGCGCGGACACCGTGCCGGCGCATGCATGCATGCACGCTCTTGAAAAAAAACATTGGTTTGAACTCCCTTGTGATGGTTGGCTGACCCTGGATCAGGGCTTGCACGAAAGGCGGTTTCCCGAAACGCAAGGCACAGCACAGCGCAGGAAATCAAACCACATCAGTGCAAGCTCCGGCAGTTTAACGAGCGCTGTGCCCCCGCTACAGCGTCAGACGCAAAACACCGCCCGGCGGAAAGTCGTCGCGCGGCCAGTCTGCCGCGCTGGTGGGCAGGCGCACGCCGCGCGCCAGCAGCAGCGCAGCGCGCATGACGCCTGCGTGGGTGATCCAGAGCGCGTCCGCGGCGCTCGCGCGCCAGTCGTCCCACGCTTCGCCCACGCGGGCCATGAAGGCGCGCACCGTCTCGCCGCCTTCGCCCGGCGGCGCGTCGGCAAAGTCGTTCATCCAGCGGTCAACGTCGGCGCGGGCAATGTCGGCCCAGGGGCGGCCTTCCCAGGCGCCGAAGTCCATCTCGCGCAGGCGGGCGTCGGGCTGAGATTGCAAATCAGCTCGCATCGCTTGTAATTCCTGCGCAAACAGCTCGCATCTTTGTAGCTTAGAAGCCCGCACCGCCAGCCCCTGCGGCAGTTGCTGCGCCAGCGCTTGCGCGGCCTGCCGGGTGGCGGCGGTGTCTGCGGGCAGATCGAGTGCGCCGTAGCACAGGCCCGGCGGGGCCAGCACCGGTGCGTGGCGCGCGAGCCAGAGCGTGGGCACGGTCACCCCGCCAAGGCCAGCGCCAGGTACAGCGCCAGCTCGCACACCTGCTGCGTGGCGCCCAGCGTGTCGCCGGTGAAGCCGTTCAGCCGCCGCCGCAACAGGCGCAGCATGCAGGCCAAGGCCACACCCCAGGTCAGCAGGAAAACTATCAAATAAAGAGCGCCTTGCGTTTGCCACACAAGCGCCAGCGCCGGAATTGACCACACACACCCGATGCGAAAGCCCATGCCCGTCACCGCTTCGGCCATCGGCTTGGCCTTGGCCTGCGCCGCGTCGCTGACGTAGGGCAGCGAGCGCATGACCACCAGCGGGGCCAGGCGCGAGAGCACATGCCCCGCCAGCAGCGCCGCCGCCACGGGCCAGGTGCCTTGCTGCGCAATGAGCGCCAGCAGCGCCACCTTCAGCCCCAGCGCCAGACCCAGCGCCACGGTGCCGTAGCTGCCGATGCGCGAGTCTTTCATGATGGCCAGCGCGCGCTCTTTCGACGCGCTGCCGCCCAGGCCGTCGGCGGTGTCGGCCAGGCCGTCTTCATGAAAAGCGCCGGTGAGCCACGCCGTGGCGGCGGTGGCCAGCAGCGCCGCCACCAGCGCACCCAGCGGCCCCGGCGGCAGCGCCGCCAGCGCCAGCGCCATCACCGTCGCCGCCGCTGCCCCCACCACCCAGCCCACACCGGGCAAATGCCCCACGCTGTCGCGCAGCATGGCTGGGCTGAAACCCACCCAAGCCGCCAGCCGCCCGGTGACGGGGATGCGGGTGAAGAACTGCACAGCGAGCAGGAAGTGGCGGATGGCTTGCGAGAGATTCATGGTGCCGTGGAAATACCGGACGCGAAGGACGCGAAAGAAATCCATTTCTCTATAGCTGATTGCGCTTATCAAACAAGCGCAAATGGCAGCGCTTCATCAGAAAAAATCTCATGAGCAGTTGAATTTTCCAGGCTGTTCTTTCGCGTCCTTCGCGCACCCTTTGCGTCCTTCGCGTCCGGCAGTTTCGGGGTCTGCAAAACGCTTCACCCCTTGTCCGACACCCCCGCCGATTCAAAACTGGCCATCTCTTTGAGGATGCGGCAGGCCGATTCCAGCAGCGGCCAGGCCAGCGCCGCGCCGCTGCCCTCGCCCACGCGCAGGCCCAGGTCGATCAGCGGCTCGGCACCCAGCAGTTGCAGCAGGCGGGCGTGGCCGCGCTCGCCCGATTGGTGGGCGAACACGCAGCGTTGCAGCACGTGCGGTGCCAGCTTGCACGCCACCAGCACCGCCGCGCTGGCGATGAAGCCGTCGACGACGATCACGCGCCGCTGGCTGGCCGCTTGCAGCACGCTGCCGGTCATGGTGGCGATCTCGAAGCCGCCCAACGCAGCCAGGGCGGCCAGCGGCGCGGAGGCACCTGCGTTGGCCGCCAGCGCCTGGCGCAGCACGGCGGTTTTGCGGGCGATGCCTTCGGCGTCCAGCCCGGTGCCCGCGCCGGTGACTTCGGCCACGTCCACACCGCCCAGCCGCGCGGTCAGCGCCGATGCCGCGCTGGTGTTGCCAATGCCCATTTCGCCCAGCAGCAGCGCGTTGCCGGGCAGCGCGTTGACCAGCTCGATGCCGTTGTGCAGCGCCTGGGCGCACTGCGCGGCGGTCATGGCGGGACCAGTGCTCATGTCGGCGGTGCCGGGGGCTATCTTTTTCAGCACCAAACCGGGGGCGGCGGCGAAGTCGTGGCGCACGCCGCAGTCCACCACCGTTTGCGCGATGCCGTGCTGGCGCGCCAGCACGCTGACGGCTGCGCCGCCGGCCACGAAGTTGCCGACCATCTGCCAGGTCACGTCGCTCGGGTAGGCCGACACGCCGCGCGCGGCGATGCCGTGGTCGGCGGCGAACACCACCAGCTGGGGCTGCTGCAACTGCGGCTCGGCCGTGCCCAGCACCATGCCCAGCCGGTGCCCCAGCGCCGCCAGACGGCCCAGGGCGCCGTGGGGCACGGTTTTGCGGTCGATCTTGTGTTGCAGCGCGGCGGCCAGGGCGGCGTCTTGCAGGTCGGGGATGGCAGGCAGGTTCAGTTCGAAAGTCATGGGGGGATTTTGCGTTGCGGCTTGGTGGGGGCCACTGGTTGCAGCAGCGCCCAGACCGGGCGGTGGTCAGAGCCCAGCCAAGGCCCGGTGCCCGCACGCACCAGCCGCCAGTGCGCACGGGTGGCCAGGATGTGGTCGATGGGCAGGCTGCGGCCCAGCGCGAAGGTGGGTGCCAAACCCGTGGCGCGCGCCCAGCCTGCGTCGATCAAAGGCCGCCAGCCGGTGCCCCAGGGCGAGGTGTTGAAGTCGCCCATGAGGACGGCGGCCCGTCCTTCGGCAGCGGCGTCGGCCATGCGGGCCAGCAAGGCATCGCGCGCGGCGTGGTCAGCCACGGAAATCGGGGGCATGGGGTGGATGACGTGCAGCGTGAACACGCGGTCGGGCGCTTGAAGCTGCACCTCGGCGACAAAGCGCTGCGGCGTCTGGCCATCGTCCACAAAACTCGCTCCCGTCCACGCGTGGCGCGAGAACACGGCCATGCCGAAGGGGTCGTGGCGCGGGCTCAGCGCCGCGTGCGGGTAGCGCGCGGCCAGCGCGGCCAGCAGCGGCTGCATGGCGGGCGTGACCTCCATCAGCGCCAGCACGCCGGGCTGCTCGCGCTCGATCCAGCGCAGCACGTCGGTAGGCGCGCGGTTGTCCAGGTTGACGTTGAAGCCGATCAGCTTGATGGCGCCTGCTGCATCGCCGCTGGCCTGCGGCAGCCTTGCCAGCGGCAGCTCACCCAGGTTCAGCGCTTCCAGCGGCAGCAGCGCGGCCAGCGTGGCGGCGGCCCACGGGCGCGCCCTGCCCTGCGCCAACACCAGCCACAGAACGGTGAACACCGCGCCCAGCCACAGATAAGGCCACTGCCAATGCACGGCCAGATCGGCCAGCCAGCGCCCCGTGGCGGTGGGCACCCACGCCTGCCACCACGGCAGCGACGCGCCCAGCAGGCACAACCCACTGAGCAGCGCCAGGCGCGATGCCAGCACGGCGCGGATGCGGTGCCTGCGTGTGGTCACGGCGTCAGCCTTTGCCATGCGAGCGTGTGCGTGCATTTTTGTAGGCTGGGTAGAGCGAAAGCGAAACCCAGCCAGCCGGCGCGCGAGAACGCTGGGTTTCGCCTTTGGCTCTACCCAGCCTACGCGGCAGCGGCTTGCTCAAGGGCTTGAAAAGCATATACCCCCATACATCATTCTCGCCAGCGCTTGCCTGACGGGCGCAAAATGCATATACCCCCATATAATGACCCATCCGCATGCATCAGGCATCGCCATGCCTTACCCGCGCCGCTCGGCCAGCGCATCGCGCAGGGCGCGGATTTCTTCGCGCAGCGCTTGCACATCTTGCGCGGTGGCGGGCTTCGTTTCAGGGCCATCGGCATGCAGCGTCTGCATGGTGTTGACGATGATGGCGATGAACAGGTTGAGCATGGTGAAAGTGGCCAGCAGCACAAAGGGCACGAAGAAGACCCACGCCCACGGGTACTCGGCCATGATGGGCCGCGCGATGCCGCTCGACCAGCTGTCGAGCGTCATGATCTGGAACAGCGTGTACAGCGCGCCGATGAGGCTGCCGAACAGCTCCGGGTAGCGCTCGCCAAACAGGCTGGTGGCCAGCACGGCGGCGATGTAGAACAGCAGCACCATCAGCCCGCTGATGGCGGCAATGCCGGGTATGGCGCGCAAGAGCGCCTCCACCACAAAGCGCAGCTGCGGCAGCATCGACGCCAGCCGCAGCACGCGCAGGATGCGCAGCGCCCGCAGCACGGCCAGCGGGCCGGAGGCGGGGATGAGGGCGATGCCGACGATGATGAAGTCGAACACGTTCCAGCCGCTTTTGAAAAAGCGCCAGCCGTGCGCCCAGAGCTTGAGCGCCAGCTCCACCACGAAAACGGCCAGCGCCGCCGCGTCCAGCGCGTTGAGCAGGCTGCCGTAGTCGGCTCGCATGGCGGGCGATGTGTACAAGCCCAGCACGATGGCGTTGAGGACGATGACGGCAATCAGCCCCTGCTGCACGCGGGGCGATTCGACCCACGCCGCCACGCGCTGGCGCTGGGTGTTGGTGGGGACGGAGGGGCTGTGCGGCATGGGGCAAAAAGGCGAAGTTCAACAAGCGGATGCGGGCGAGGCACCCGGCGCGCGGCGGATGCTAGCCGAAGCCCGGGGTCAACCTAGAAGCGCCGCCAGCGCACCCGGCATACAGGCCCGCGCCAGATCGTCAGCTAGGCCATCAAACACGGCATCGAGCGAAGGCGCGGCGGCACCAAACAGCGCGTGCAGCACGGCGGCGTCTTCAAACAGGCCGTGCAGGTACAGGCCCAGCACGTTGCCTGCGGCGTTCTGCCAGGCCAGGCCGGGGATGACTTCGCGCGGCACGTCGCCCTTGGCCACCATGGCCGGGTGCGACGCGGTCTGGCCGCTGTGGATTTCGTAGCCCTGCACCGCCACGCCCGACAGCGCCGCCCACGCGCCTTGCACGTCGCCAAAGCGGGTGGCGGTGTGGCGCACGGTTTTGTGCGGCTCGAACGAGGTCACCAGCGGCAGCAGACCCAGGCCGGGGGCGTTGCCTTGCGACTCCACACCATGCACGTCGATCAGCGCCTCGCCCAGCATTTGCAGGCCACCGCAAATGCCCAGCACGCGCCCGCCGCGCGCGGCGTGTTGGGCGATGGCGGCATCCAGCCCCTGCGCGCGCAGCCAGGCCAGATCAGCGGCGGTGGCCTTGCTGCCGGGCAGGATGAGAGTGTCGGCACCATGCAGTTGCGCGGGGGTGCGCGCCCAGGTCACACACAGGCCGGGGACGTTTTTCAGCGGCTGGAATTCGTCGAGGTTGCTGATGCGGGGGTAGGCGACGATGGCGATGCAGCGTGGCGCGTCGGCTGTGGCTCCCTCGCCCCCTTGGGGAGAGGGCTGGGGTGAGGGGCCGCCCGCGCCTGATGCAAGCGT
>JAUNTQ010000166.1 GCA_030538605.1 Pseudomonadota bacterium | reverse complement strand
GGCAGCTGACGGCCACCGTGGCCAGCGGCAAGGCGGCCGAAGACGCCGCCGCGCTGAACCTGGGCCACACGCGCATCATCGCGCCCATCAGCGGGCGCATCGGCCTGCGCGCGGTGGATGCGGGCAACCTGGTGTCCTCGGGCACCGCCACCGGCATCGCCACCCTCACGCAGATCGACCCCATCGACGTGCTGTTCGCCGTGCCGCAAGAGCGCATCGACGAGGTGCGCGCGGCCCAACGCGCGGGGGCGCTGCCCGTGCAGGCGCTGGACAGCACCCGCGCGCGCACGCTGGCCGAGGGGCGTTTCACCACGCTCGACAACGCCATCGACCCCACCACTGGCACCGTGCGCGCCAAGGCCCGCTTTGCCAACGCGGGTGGCGCGCTGTTTCCCAACCAGTTCGTCAACGTGCGCCTGCAGCTGGGCACGCGCAGCGGTGTGCTGGTGCCGGTGACGGCGGTGCGCACCGGCCCGCAGGGCGACTACGTGTACGTGATTGACGACGAGCGCGTGGCGCACATGCGGCCCGTGCAACGCGGCATGGCCACGGCGGAGCAGGTGCTCATCACCCAGGGCGTGCAGGCCGGCGAGCGCGTGGTGACCGAAGGCGGCGACCGTGTGAAGGATGGCGGGCGGGTGCAGCTGGCGGGTGATGGGGCTGGCGGTGGGCCGCAGGGTGCGGCGTCGGGTGCCGGTGCTGCGCGTGGCCCGCGCGGACGCGCATCGGCGGCCAGCGCTCCGGCGCTGGCGGGCAATTGAGCAGGCGATCAACCTTGGGTCTGCGCGCATGTATCTGAAGCTTGACGCCGTGTGGCTCCCGCTGGAGCGTGTGCATGCGCACCTCTGCGTAGGCTGGGTAGAGCGAAGCGAAACCCAGCCAACCGGCTCGCGGGAAGGTTGGCCTTCGATGGGCTTGCGACCTCATCGACCAACGGAGTGGGCACCATGCCTGCCGCACGGTGACGTGAAGGTGGGCTGCCCTCACCCCCGCCCTCTCCCAGAGGGAGAGGGAGCAATACCGGGGGGGCGCGGGGCGATGGGCTGTGCGGCGGGCGGTGGCGGAATCCCTTCGGGGTTCCGCCCTACGGGATGGGCCGCAACAAGAGGCACGCATGTACCTGCGCGACTCGATCTGTGAAAACCCGTCATTCCCGCGCAGGCGGGAATCCAGCCGCAGCACCTTCGCTGGCGCTGGATTCCCGCCTGCGCGGGAATGACAACATCGTGGACGCGCAGAGAGATGCACGTGGCCCTGCCTGAAAGCGCGTTGCGCGCCTTCGCTTCATGAACGTCTCCCGCCTCTTCATCCAGCGCCCCGTCGCCACGGGGCTGTTCATGCTGGCCATCGTGCTGGCGGGGCTGGTGGGTTTCCGGTTCTTGCCGGTGGCGGCGCTGCCGCAGGTGGATTACCCGACCATTCAGGTGCAAACGCTCTACCCCGGTGCCAGCCCCGACGTGATGAGCCGCACCGTCACCGCGCCGCTGGAGCGGCAACTGGGGCAGATGTCGGGCCTTGCGCGCATGAGCAGCACCAGCGCGGCGGGGGTGTCGCAGATCACGCTGCAATTTGCGCTGAACGCGTCGATGGACGCGGCCGAGCAGCAGGTGCAGGCGGCGCTCAACGCGGCCAGCACCTTGCTGCCGGCTGACCTGCCCGCGCCGCCCGTTTACGCCAAGGTCAACCCCGCCGATGCGCCGGTGCTCACGCTGGCCATCGGCTCAGGCAGCCTGCCGCTGCCCGAGGTGCAGAACATGGTCAACACGCGCCTGGCGCTGAAGATCAGCCAGATCAGCGGCGTGGGCCTGGTCACGCTGGCGGGCGGGCAGCGCCCCGCCGTGCGCGTGCAGGGCAATGTGGACGCGCTGGCCGCGCTGGGCCTGGGGCTGGACGCCATCAGCAGCGCCATCAGCGCGGGCAACGCCAGCGGGGCCAAGGGCAGCTTTGACGGCCCGCAGCGCGCCTACACCATCAACAGCAACGACCAGCTGATGACCGCCGGGCAATACCGCGAACTGATCGTGGCCTATCGCAACGGCGCGCCCGTGCGCCTGCAAGACGTGGCCCACGTGATCGACGGCGCAGAGAACGACCGCCTGGGCGCGTGGGCGGGCATGCAGCGCAGCGCAAGCGATGAGGCCGATGCGCTGTCGCCCGTCATCCTGCTGAACGTGCAGCGCCAGCCGGGTGCCAATGTCATCGCCACGGTCGATGCCATCAAGGCGCAGCTGCCCACGCTGCGCGCCGCGCTGCCCGCCAGCGTCACGGTCGACGTGCTGGCCGACCGCACGCTGGGCATTCGCGCCTCGGTGCAGCACGTGCAGATGGAGCTGGTGCTGGCCATCGTCATGGTGGTGCTGGTCATCTTCCTGTTCCTGCACAGCCTGCGCGCCACGGTGATTGCCAGCGTGGCCGTGCCCATCTCGCTCATCGGCAGCGTGGCGGTGATGTACCTGCTGGGCTACAGCTTCAACAACCTGAGCCTGATGGCGCTGACCATTGCCACCGGCTTCGTGGTGGACGACGCCATCGTGATGATCGAGAACATCTCGCGCCACCGCGAGATGGGCAAGCCCCCCTTCAGGGCCACGCTGGACGGCGCGGGCGAAATCGGCTTCACCATCATCTCGCTCACCGTGTCGCTGGTGGCGGTGCTGATTCCGCTGCTGTTCATGCAAGAGGTGATCGGGCGGCTGTTTCGCGAATTTGCGGTCACGCTGGCCATCACCATCCTGATCTCTGCCGTGGTCTCGCTCACGCTGGTGCCCATGTTGTCGGCCAGGTGGCTGGAGCCATTGGAGCACGCCGCCCAGCGCGGCATCGGCCCCTGGGTGCAGCGCCAGCTGGACCGCGTGGTGGCGCGCTACGACCGCGGCCTGCACTGGGTGCTGGCGCGCCAGGGGCTGACGCTGGTGGTGGCGCTGGGCACGCTGGTGTTGACGGGCGCGCTCTACTGGGCCATGCCCAAGTCGCTCTTTCCCACGCAAAGCACGGGCCAGCTGCAAGGGCGGCTGGTGGCCGCCAACGATGTGTCGTTCGACCGCATGGCCGCGCTGCAAGGCGCTGCCGCGCGCATCGTGCTGGCCGATGCGGCGGTGCAGTCCGTCAGCTCGGTGGTGGGGGTGGACGCGGCCAACAACAGCATGTTGAGCGCCGGGCGGCTGATGGTGAACCTGAAAAGCCGCGGCATGTTTTCCGACAGCGAAGCGGCCATCATGCAGCGCCTGCAAAGCGCCGTGGTGGGCGCGGTGCCCGGCGTGTCGCTCTATCTGCAACCCACGCAAGACCTGACCATCGACAGCGAAAGCGGCTCCACCGAATTCCGCTTCGACCTGGAAGGCGTGGACACTGCGCTGGTCAATGAATGGGCCGTGCGCCTAGCGCGTCGCCTGCAAAGCCTGCCCGAGCTGCGCACCGCCACCACCGACGCCGGTGCCACGGGTCTGGCCGCGCTGGTGCAGATCGACCGCGACACCGCCGCGCGCCTGGGCGTGAGTGCCTCTGCCCTCGACAACACGCTCTACAACGCCTTTGGTCAGCGCATCGTCTCCACCATCTTCACCGAGACGAACCAGTACCGCGTCATCCTCCAGGCGCAGCAGGCGGAGGTGGCCAACCTGGCCGACCTGCTCGACTTGCCTGTGCGCACCAGCAGCGGCAGCAGCACGCCGCTCGCCAGCTTTGCCAAGGTGGAGCAAGTGCCCGCACCGCTTGCCGTGCAGCGCGTGGGCCAGTACCCGGCGGCCACGGTGGGCTTTGACGTGGCGCGCGGCGTGAGCCTGGGCGCGGCAGTGCAGGCCATCAGCGCCGCCGCGCAGGCCGAAGGGCTGCCAGACAGCCTGCGCCTGCACTTCACCGGCGCGGCGGGCGCGTTTGAAAGCTCGCTGGCCAACCAGCTGTGGCTGATCGTGGCGGCGGTGGTGTGCGTGTACATCGTGCTGGGCGTGTTGTATGAGAGCTATGTGCACCCGCTCACCATCCTGAGCACGCTGCCCTCGGCGGGCGTGGGCGCGCTGCTGGCGCTGTGGGCCACCGGCCACCCGCTGGACGTGGTGGGCATCATCGGCCTGGTGCTCTTGATCGGCATCGTCAAGAAGAACGCGATCATGATGATCGACTTTGCGCTCGATGCCGAGCGCCATCAGGGCAAAAGCCCGCAAGAGGCCATTCACCAGGCGGCGCTGCTGCGCTTTCGCCCCATCCTCATGACCACGCTGGCCGCGCTGGCCGCCGCCATTCCGCTGATGGCCAGCTTTGGCGACGGGGCCGAGCTGCGCAGGCCGCTGGGGCTGGCGATTTTTGGCGGGCTGGTG
>JAUNTQ010000165.1 GCA_030538605.1 Pseudomonadota bacterium | reverse complement strand
ATTTCCATCGCCGCGCACGGCACGGCATTCGCGTTCGCTGCGTTGCTGACAGGCGCCGCGCACGCGCAGCCTTCGCCGTACAAGATTGCCTACATTGACCCGCTCTCCGGTCCGTTTGCGGCCGTGGGCGAGCTGATGCTTTTGCACACCAAGTTCGCGGTGGATGATCTCAATGCCAAAAATGTCTTGCCGGGCGGTCGCAAGTTCGAGCTGATTCAGTTTGACAGCAAGCTTTCGGCGCAAGAGAGCCAGAGCGCGCTGCAATCGGCCATCGACCAAGGTGCGCGAGCCGTGGTGACGGGTGGGTCAGGCTCGTCGGTGGTGGCGGCCATCGTGCAGTCGGCCACCCGCTGGAACCAGCGCAACCCCGGCAAGGAAATCATCGTTTTCAACCATTCGTCGATCGACCCTGACCTGACGGGCAAGTCCTGCAACTTCTGGCACTTCCAGACCGAGGCCAATACGGCAATGAAGATGAAAGCCTTGGCCAACTTTGCGAAGGAGCAAGGCGACATCAAGAAGGCCTACTTGCTCAATCAGGACTATGCCCACGGCAGGCAGTGGGCCTTCTATGGCCGCCAGATGGTGGGGCTGGCGCGGCCCGATGTGCAGTTCGTCGGCGAGCAGCTGCACCCGATTGGCCGCGTGAAGGACTTTGCGCCGTACGTCGCGCAGATCCGGCAGGCCAACGCGGACACCGTGATCAGCGGCAACTGGGGCCCCGACATGATGTTGCTGCTCAAGGCATTCGGCGAAGCCGGCATGCACCCCCGCATCTTCAACCACAGCGCCGGCTCCATGCCTGGCACGGTGCTCGCGGCCTCGCAGGCGAATGCCGGGCAACTGACCTGGGTCGCCGAATGGCACCCGGGGCAGGAAGGCACGCCCAAAGTGGATGCGCTGGCCAAGGCCTACAAGGCCAGGACCGGCAAGGACTTTCTGTCGCCGCGCATCGACCTCACCGCCCGCTTGCTGGCCGCCGCTATCGTCAAAGCGGGGAGCGACGAACCGGTAAGGGTGGCGCGCGCGCTGGAAGATTTGACCTTCGACTCCAGCATCGGCCCGGTGCGCATGCGCGCCGAAGACCACCAATTGCTGCTACCCCAGGTGGTCAACACCATTGCACCGGTGGACGGCAAAGCAGTAAAGGTCGGCTGGGACGGCGTGAACTGGGGCTTCCGCACGGAGGCCAGCTACACCGGCAACGAACTGGCACAGGGCAGCGAGTGCAAGATGGTTCGGCCTTGATGCTATTTGCTCAGTAACTATCGGTAGAGTTTTGACGCTGGCCTTCGGTCGACTTTTCGTGCAAACCGGTTGCCTTGCGCTGGACGCGGCGCGCGCGGCGTTGGCCTGCGACAATCGCGCGCCATGTCTGCTGCATCCTCCACTACCTACATCCTGACCCTGTTCTGCCCCGACCGCCCGGGCATCGTGCATGCTGTCTCCGGCGTGTTGCTGGCACGCGGCTGCAACATCGAGGAGGCGCAGCAGTACAACGACCACGCCACGGGCTTGTTTTTCATGCGTGTGCAGTTCGTCGGGCCGGATGCGGGCGAGGGGGTGGAGGACATCGATCTGCGCAGCGCCATCGGCCACATGGCCGAGTCGCTTGAGATGCGCTGGCAATTGCATCCGTCGGGCGAGCCGATGCGGGCTGTGATCTTCGTCAGCCGCGAAGGCCATTGCCTGAACGACTTGCTGTTCCGCTGGAAAAGCGGGCTGCTGCCGCTCGACATTCGCGCCATCGTCAGCAACCACCGCGACTTTTACCAACTGGCGGCCAGCTACAACGTGCCGTTTCACCACATTGCCGTCACCAAAACCAACAAGGCGCAGGCCGAAGCGCGGCAGCTGGAAATCATTGACGCAGAAGGCGCCGAACTGGTGGTGCTGGCGCGCTACATGCAGGTGCTGTCGGACGACATGTGCCGCCGCCTGGACGGGCGCGCCATCAACATCCACCACAGTTTTTTGCCCAGCTTCAAGGGCGCCAAGCCTTATTACCAGGCGCACGACCGGGGTGTGAAGCTGATTGGCGCCACCGCGCACTATGTGACAGCCGACCTGGACGAAGGCCCCATCATCGAGCAGGACGTGGCCCGCGTGGACCACAGCCTGGCCGTGGAAGACCTCACCGCCATTGGCCGCGACACCGAAAGCCAGGTGCTGGCGCGCGCGGTGAAGTGGCACGGCGAGCACCGCGTGCTGCTCAACGGGCAGCGCACCGTCGTCTTCAAATGACGGCTTGACCGAAGCCGCTTGCGCGGCTTGCATGACGAAATGACTTGATCCCAGTCATGGCGTCATCCTTTGGGCGCCCGGCGGCCGAAAATGGCCGTGCCCACGCGCACCATGGTGCTGCCCTGGGCCACCGCTGCTTCCAGGTCGGCGCTCATGCCCATCGACAGGGTGTCCAGCCGCAGGCCTGCGGTATTCAATTGGTCAAAAAGGGCTCTGGCGCTTGCCAGCACTGCGCAAGCAGCTTCAAAATCAGGAGCAGGCTCGGGAATCACCATCAGCCCCCGCAGCTGGAGCCGGGGCAGCACCGCCACGGCACGCGCCAGCGCCAGCGCGTCGCCGGGGGCCACGCCCGACTTGTTGGCCCCGCCGTCGATGTTGACCTGCAGGCACACGTTCAGCGGCGGTCGGTCGGCGGGCCGCTGGGCCGACAGGCGCTCGGCAATCTTCAGCCGGTCCAGCGTGTGCGCCCAGTCAAAGTGCTCGGCCACCAGGCGCGTTTTGTTGCTTTGCATGGGGCCGATGCAGTGCCATTCAATGCCCTGCACATCGGCCAGCGCGGCGATTTTTTCCACGCCTTCCTGGATGTAGTTTTCGCCAAAGGCGCGCTGGCCCGCGTCAAAGGCGGCACGCACGGCGTCTGCGCCAAAAGTCTTGGAAACGGCCAGCAGCGTGACTTCTTCCACGCCACGGCCAGCCTGCTGGCAGGCCGTGGCGATTCGTCCACGCACGTCTTGGAGCTGGTGGGCGATGGTCGTCATAATCCCCGCAGCGTATCAAACTGCAACCTGCCCGGTTGCCCCGTTGCGGCCCGCCGGGCTGCACTCTTTTGCGAGATCACCGCCGTGGACATCACCCAACTGCTGGCCTTCAGCGTCAAGAACAAGGCTTCCGACCTGCACCTGTCGGCGGGCTTGCCGCCCATGATCCGCGTGCACGGCGACGTGCGGCGCCTGAACGTCGACCCGCTCGACCACAAGCAGGTGTTCGCGATGCTCTACGACATCATGAACGACACCCAGCGCAAGGTGTACGAAGAAAACCTGGAGGTGGACTTCTCGTTCGAGATCGAAGGCCTGGCGCGCTTTCGCGTCAACGCCTTCAACCAGAACCGGGGCGCCGCAGGCGTGCTGCGCACCATTCCCAGCAAGATTTTGACGCTGGAGCAGCTCAACGCGCCCAAGATTTTTGGCGACCTGGCGCTCAAGCCGCGTGGCATGGTGCTGGTCACGGGCCCCACCGGTTCGGGCAAGTCGACCACGCTGGCGGCCATGGTCAACCACCTGAACGAGACCGAATACGGCCATGTGCTGACGGTGGAAGACCCGATCGAATTCGTGCACGAATCGAAAAAGTGCCTCATCAACCAGCGCGAAGTGGGCCCGATGACCCACAGCTTTTCCAACGCGCTGCGCAGCGCGCTGCGCGAAGACCCGGACGCGATTCTGGTGGGCGAGATGCGCGATCTGGAAACCATTCGCCTGGCCATGACGGCGGCTGAAACCGGCCACCTGGTGTTTGGCACGCTGCACACCTCGTCGGCTGCCAAGACGGTGGACCGGATCATTGACGTCTTCCCCGCCGAAGAAAAGGAAATGATCCGCGCCATGCTGAGCGAATCGCTGCAAGCCGTGATCTCGCAGACCCTGTGCAAGACCAAGGACGGCAATGGCCGCGTGGCCGCGCACGAGATCATGCTGGGCACGCCGGCCATCCGCAACCTGATCCGCGAGGCCAAGGTGGCGCAGATGTATTCGTCCATCCAGACCGGCAACAGCCTGGGCATGCAAACGCTCGACCAGAACCTGACCGACCTGGTGCGCCGCAACGTCATCAGCCCGGCAGAGGCGCGCGGCAAGGCCAAGATCCCCGAGAACTTCCCGGGATAAACCGTTCGCCCCCAGGCTCCACATGCTGCGCATTGTTTCGCCACCCCCCCCGTCCGGGGGCGCTCCCAGCGGGCGGGCCAAGCCCTTGCGCGGGAGCCCTGGCATGGCCTGCTCCGCGGCCACCTGACGGGCGCACCACGCTGTTGAATCAGCGAACGTTTGAATAAAGCGCTTTCAAGGCGCTACTG
>JAUNTQ010000164.1 GCA_030538605.1 Pseudomonadota bacterium | reverse complement strand
GGGGTTTGTTGTGAGTCACACGATCAAGGTTGCCGGGTTCTGGTTAGCCCCGGAACCACGGTAAAGCGGCAAGGGCGGCGCGAGCCGCCATTGTCGAAAAACCAAACAAGGGCTTGCATTTGGCAAAAATACCTGCCAGAATGTAAGACCACTCGCGGATTCGTGCACTTGTGCGGCCGCAGCCAGCGAAATGAGGGGCAGGATGCACCTCGTATTCGCCAGACAAGGACAGGTCGCTTGGCACATCCGGTATCGCCGGGTGCGCTTTGCGTTTGTTTTTAGTCTGGGCGGGCCGGGAAACCGGGCCGCCTTTCGCTTTGTCAAGGAATGCTCCATCGCGATACGGCTGCCTCCGGGTGGCACGTCGCACAACAACGGGGCAGGGCACACCCAGCTGCCTTGCCTGTCGCTCTTTCGATCAACCTGAGGAATCTCCGTCATGACGGACCAGAAGATTCGCATCCGGCTGAAAGCGTTCGATCATCGTTTGATTGACCGCTCGGCCAGCGAAATCGTCGAGACGGCCAAGCGGACCGGCGCGCAAGTGCGCGGCCCAATCCCGCTGCCGACCAAGACCGAACGCTATACCGTGCTTGTCTCGCCGCACGTCGATAAAGACGCCCGCGACCAGTACGAAACCCGCACGCACAAGCGTGTGCTTGACATCGTCGACCCCAACGACAAGACCGTGGACGCGCTGATGAAGCTCGAACTGGCTGCCGGCGTTGACGTCCAGATCAAGTTGACCTGAGGAAGCCATCATGTCGACGAAAATCCATAATCTTGGTTTGGTAGGCCGCAAGGCCGGCATGAGCCGCGTCTTTACCGAAGATGGCAAGTCCATCCCGGTGACGCTGATCGAAGCCACGCCGAACCGTATCACCCAGATCAAAACCGTTGAAGCCGACGGCTACAGCGCCGTGCAGGTCACCGCCGGTGTCAAGCGTGCCTCGCTGATCAACAAGGCCGGCGCCGGTCACTTGGCCAAGGCCAAGGTTGAAGCCGGTCGCGGCCTGTGGGAATTCCGCGTTGCCGATGAGAAGCTGGCCGATTTTGCAATCGGTGGCGAAATCAAGGCTGACATCTTTGCCGAAGGCCAGATGGTCGATGTGCAGGGTGTGACCAAAGGCAAGGGCTTCCAGGGTACCGTCAAGCGTTGGAACTTCCGCATGGGTGATGCCACCCACGGTAACTCGCTGTCGCACCGTGCTCCGGGCTCGATCGGCCAGCGCCAGACGCCGGGCCGCGTGTTCCCGGGCAAGAAGATGTCCGGCCACATGGGCGATGTCAACCAGACCACCCAAAACCTTCAGGTTGTGAAGGTGGATGCCGAGCGCGGCCTGATCGCCGTTCGCGGCGCGGTGCCGGGTGCGCCGGGTGGCGACGTAATCGTGCGTCCGGCCAGCAAGGGAGCATGAGCATGGAACTGACCATCAAAAATGGCGGCAAGGTGTCGGTATCCGACGCTGTGTTTGGCCGCGAATTTTCCGAAGACCTGGTGCACCAGGTTGTTGTGGCCTACCGCAACGCGGGTCGCGCAGGCACCAAGGCGCAGAAGACGCGCTCTGAAGTGGCTGGCACCACCAAGAAGTCGAAGAAGCAGAAGGGCGGCGGCGCGCGTCATGGCGCATTGACGGCCCCGATCTTCGTCGGCGGTGGCGTGACCTTCGCGGCCAAGCCGCGCAGCTTTGCGCAAAAGGTCAACCGCAAGATGTACCGCGCCGCGATGGCCGCCATCTTATCGGAACTCAACCGCCAGGAGCGCCTGACCGTGGTGGACGCGATCGATCTCGATTCGCCGAAGACCAAGGGTCTGGTGGCCAAGTTGGCCGAACTGGAAGTGGGCCGTCGCCCGCTGCTGGTGACCGAGGAGGCCAGCGAATCGCTGTACCTCGCCGCCCGCAACCTGCCGTACGTCGAAGTGCGTGATGTGCAGGGTCTGGACCCGGTCTCGCTGGTCGGTTCCGACTCGGTGATCATCACCACCGATGCGGTGAAGAAGATCGAGGAGTGGCTGGCATGACCACCAATGTTTACGAAGTGATCCGCGCACCGCGCGTGTCTGAAAAGACCGCACGCCTGCAGGAAGTATCCAATCAGTACGTCTTTGAAGTGGCGACCACCGCCACCAAGGCCGACGTCAAGGCTGCCATCGAGCAGATTTTTGATGTCAAGGTCGAATCGGTGAACGTGGTCAACGTGAAGGGTAAGGCCAAGGCTTTCCGTTCGCGCATGGGTCGCCGCAACGACTGGCGCAAGGCTTACGTCAAGCTGGCCGAAGGCCAGACCATTGACGTGACCGCGAAGGCCTAAGGAGCACACTCATGCCTTTGATGACTTTCAAGCCGACTTCGCCGGGCCGCCGTAGCGCCGTCCGGGTTGTCACCCCGGATCTGCACAAGGGTGCGCCGTATGCGCCCTTGCTGGAGAAGAAGAGCAAGACCGGTGGCCGCAACCATCACGGTCGCACCACCACCCGCCACATCGGCGGTGGTCACAAGCAGCATTACCGCATCGTCGATTTCAAGCGCGACAAAGAAACCATCCCGGCCAAGGTCGAGCGCATTGAATATGACCCGAACCGCACCGCGCACCTCGCGCTGCTGCTGTACGTGGATGGCGAGCGCCGTTACATCATCGCGCCGAAGGGCCTGAAGGCCGGCGATCAGGTGATGTCGGGTGAGGCCGCGCCGATCCGCGCTGGCAATACCCTGCCGCTGCGCAACATCCCGGTCGGTACCACCATCCACTGTGTGGAAATGAAGCCGGGCAAGGGTGCCCAGATGGCCCGCGCCGCTGGCGCCGGTGTCCAGCTGATCGCCCGTGAGCAAGGCTACGCCACCCTGCGTTTGCGTTCCGGCGAAATGCGCCGGGTGCCGGTCGAGTGCCGCGCCACCATCGGTGAAGTCGGCAACGTCGAGCACAACCTCGAAAAGTTGGGCAAGGCCGGTGCCAAGCGTTGGCGCGGTATCAAGCCGACCGTCCGCGGTGTCGTCATGAACCCGGTTGACCATCCGCACGGCGGTGGTGAAGCGAAGGCCGGCCAGGGTAACCCGCACCCGGTCACCCCGTGGGGTGTCCCCACCAAGGGTTACAAGACCCGCAAGAACAAGCGCACGCAGAAGTTCATCGTGCGCGATCGCAGGAGCTAATCGGCCATGGCACGTTCACTCAAAAAAGGCCCGTTCATCGACCACCACCTCGTCAAGAAGGTGGAGGCCGCGGGCAGCAACACCAAGAAGCCGATCAAGACCTGGTCGCGCCGTTCGATGATCCTGCCGGAAATGGTGGGCTTCACCATCGCAGTCCACAACGGCAAGAACCATGTGCCGGTGCTGGTCAACGAGAACATGGTGGGCCACAAGCTCGGCGAATTTGCGCTTACCCGGACCTTCAAGGGTCACGGCGGCGACAAGAAGTCGAAGTAAGGAGATGACTATGGAAGCTAAAGCAGTCCTGCGCACCGCGCGCATCTCCCCGCAGAAGGCCCGTCTGGTCGCTGACCAGGTCCGTGGCCTGCCGGCGGCCCGTGCTCTCGACCTCTTGAAGTTCAGCGACAAGAAGGCCGCCGCGATGATCCACAAGCTGTTGTGGTCGGCCGTTTCCAACGCCGAAAACAACGTCGGTGCCGATGCCGACGCGCTCAAGGTCAAGACCATCATGGTTGATGAAGGTCCCACCCTGAAGCGTTTCATGGCACGTGCCAAGGGCCGCGGTACCCGCATCCTAAAGCGCACCAGCCACATCACCATCGTCGTCGGCGAGGGCAAATAATCATGGGTCACAAAGTACATCCCATCGGCATCCGCCTTGGCATCGCCAAGGATTGGAACTCCAAGTGGTATGCGGGCAAGAAGGAATACGCCGAATTCCTCGCCGGGGACTTGAAAGTCCGCGACATGCTGCGCAAGAAGCTGGCCGCCGCCGGCATCAGCAAGATCACCATCGAGCGTCCGGCCAAGTCGGCCCGCGTCACCATCCACACCGCCCGTCCGGGCGTGGTGATTGGCAAGCGCGGTGAAGACATCGAAAAGCTGCGCAAGGAAGTGTCGGATCTGATGGGCGTCCCGGCGCACATCAACGTCACCGAAGTGCGCAAGCCGGAGCTGGACGCCCAGTTGGTGGCCGAATCGATCGCCCAGCAGTTGGAGCGCCGCATCATGTTCCGTCGTGCGATGAAGCGCGCCGTGGGCAATGCGATGCGCCTTGGCGCGCTCGGCATCAAGGTCAACGTCGCTGGCCGCTTGAACGGTGCGGAAATCGCCCGTAGCGAGTGGTACCGCGAAGGCCGCGTGCCGCTGCACACCCTGCGTGCGGA
>JAUNTQ010000033.1 GCA_030538605.1 Pseudomonadota bacterium | reverse complement strand
AGCTGCGGCAGGCGCACCCGGGCTGGTTGGCGGCGGGGCTGGCGGCGGCCATCGCATCCAACCTCGTCTCGGCCCTGCGCTGGCGCGCGCTGGCGCGCTGGCTGGGTGCGGAGGCCAGCGTGCGCGACGCCACGCGCTGGTACTTCCAGGCCATCGGCCTCAATGCCCTGCTGCCCGGCGCCGTGGTGGGCGGCGACGTGTACCGCGCCATGGTCTTGCGCCGCGCCGGGCAGGACACGGCCGCATCGAGCTGGTCGGTCGTGCTCGACCGCGTGAGCGGGCTGTGGATGCTGTGCGCGCTGGGCGGGCTGGGCGCGGCCGCCTGCGCCGATGTGCTGGCGCCGTGGCTGCGCCTGCCCGCCGCGCCTTTCGCCGCCGCCATGCTGATCGGCACCGCGCTGTGGCTGGCGCTGCCCTGGGCGCTGCCGTGGCTGCTCGCGCGCAGCCACCGCGCCTGGCTGGCGCCGCTGCGCGCAGCGGCGGCGCGGCCCGACTTCAACCGCCAGCTCGTCTGGCAAGCCTTGTGCAGCGCGGCCGTGCAAGTGCTGTCCGCCGCCGCGCTGGCCGCTGGTGCGCTGGCGCTGGGCGTGGCTCAGCCGCTGGCCGTCTGGGCCTGGGCCATCGCGCCCATCTTTCTCATGGCCGCGCTGCCCGTCAGTGTGGGCGGCTGGGGCACGCGCGAAGCCGCCGCCGTGGCCGCGCTGGCCCCCTTTGGCGTGCCCGGTGCCGCCGCCGTGGGCGTGGGGTTGGTGTACGGGCTGTATCAACTGGCCCAAGGCGCACTGGGCGCACTGGCCTTCGGCCTGCCACGGCAGCCCGTGCGGACATGAGCGCTTGACCCGCGCACAGCCTCATCCGCCATGCCCGATACCCTTGCACGCGCCTGCCTCGGTTTTCTGGACTACGCGCCCGTGGGCTTGTGGTGGTGGGCCTTGCTGCACTTCTGGCTGGTTCGGCCCGTGCGGCTGTTTGGTGCCGATCAGCCAGGCGCCACAGCGCTGCGCCGATGCGCCGATGCGCTGCTGCCGCCCGTGCTGGGCCTGGCCGTGGCGGTGCTGCTTGCTGCCGCCGTGCCAGGCTGGCCTTATGCGGCGTGGGAATGGGTGTTCGGGCCGGTGCCCCACATCGCTTCGGTGCATTCCCCCATTTACCAACGCCGTGTTTTTTCCGCAGGCTGCGCAGCAGGCGCGCTGGTCGCTTTGGCGCTCATGTTCGTTGTGGTGCTGTGGGCGGGCGACAGCCTGTCGCAACGCCTGGATGCCGCGCGCAAGCGGCGCGCCGGGCGCGCCCGACGTCGGCACCAACCACCGCCCTGATTCGCCCCGCCACACCCGCGCCGTCTTTTTCCCCGCACAAGCAAAAGCCCCACATGCCCGACCGCTACGCCGTCATCGGCCACCCCATCGCCCACAGCAAGTCGCCGCTCATCCACGCCCTGTTTGCCACGCAAACCGGGCAAGACATGACCTATGAAACCATTGACGGCGGCGCGCAGGAAGGCGGCTTTGCCCGCGCGCTGGCCGCCTTCCGCGCCGCAGGCGGGCGCGGCCTGAACGTGACGCTTCCCTTCAAGCTGCAAGCGCTTGCCGCCGCCGACGAGGCCAGCGACGACGCGCGCCTGGCGGGCGCGGCCAACGCGCTGCGCTTTGACGGCGGGCGCATCCAAGCGCGCAACTTCGACGGCATCGGCCTGGTGCGCGACATCAGCGTGAACCTGGGCGTGCCCATCGAAGGCCAGCGCGTGCTGCTGCTGGGCGCAGGCGGGGCCACGCGCGGCGCGCTGCTGCCCTTGGCACGCGCGGGCGCGGCGCACATCGCCATCGCCAACCGCACCGCAGACAAGGCGGCCGCCCTGGCGCACGAGCTGGCCCCGCACCTGGGCGGCGTGCCCCTGACTGGCGGCGGCTTCGACGCACTGGCGCAGGCCGCGCCCTTTGACATCGTCATCAACGCCACCTCGGCCTCGCTTGGCGGCCAAGCGCCCGCCGTGCCGCCTGCCGCTTTTGCCCCCGGCGCGCTGGCCTACGACATGGTCTACGGCAAGGGCCGCACGCCTTTCCTGCGCGCGGCCGCCCAAGCCGGTGCCGACCGCGTGGCCGACGGCGTGGGCATGCTGGTCGAACAGGCCGCCGAAGCCTTCGCCTGGTGGCGCGGCGTGCGCCCCGACACGCGCGAGGCGCTGGCGCGGCTCGCGGTGCCGTTGGTCTGATGTAATGCCGCCGATGAACCTCCTCGTCCTGCACGGCATCAACCTCAACATGTTCGGCCAGCGCGACCCTGGCCACTACGGCACGGCCACGCTGGCCGACATCGACGCGGCGCTGCACACGCTGGCGGACGAGCTGGGAGCGCGGGTGGAGTGCTTTCAGACCAACCACGAAGGCGCGATGTGCGAGCGCATTCACCAGGCGCACCAGGCTGGGGTGGGCGGCGTGGTCATCAACGCCGGTGCGTGGACGCACACCAGCATCGCCATCCGCGACGCGCTGGCCATCCTGGCCTGCCCCATCGTCGAGGTACACATGAGCAACATCCACGCACGCGAGCCGTTTCGCCACCGGTCGTTCATTGCCGACATTGCCAGGGGACAGATTTGCGGCTTTGGCGTCGATTCTTATCTGTTGGGGCTGCGAGCGCTTGCAGCACAAGCGCAAAAAAGCTATTGAAAAGTGAGCATCCGACATGGGCAAACGCCTCACGCAAATCGCCACCCGCACGGGTGACGACGGCAGCACGGGCCTGGGCGACAACACCCGCGTGTCCAAGGCAAGCGCCCGCCCGCAGGCGATGGGCGACGTGGACGAGCTGAACAGCCACCTCGGCCTGCTGCTGTGCGAAGACATGCCTTCTCAGGTGCGCGAGCTGCTCATCGACGTGCAGCACCAGTTGTTCAACTTGGGGGGCGAGCTGTCCATCCCCGGCTTCGAGCTGCTGAAGGGCGATGCGCTGGCGCAGCTTGATGACGCGCTGGCGCAGCACAACGCTGCGCTGCCCAAGCTGGAGGAGTTCATCCTGCCCGCAGGCACGCGCGCCGCCGCCCAGGCCCACATCTGCCGCACCGTGGCACGCCGTGCCGAGCGCAGCGTGGTGGCGCTGGGCGCGCAAGAAGCGGTGCGCGATGCGCCGCGCCGCTACCTCAACCGCCTGTCCGACCTGATGTTCGTGCTGGCCCGCGTGCTCAACCGGCACCGCGTCGATGGCAGCGCGGGGGATGATGTGTATTGGAAGAGCGCGCGGCTGGCGCGCAGCGAAACGGGGTGAGTTTGCGGGCTGGGTAATTCGCAGGCTGGGTAGAGCTTGAACAAAACCCAGCAGCGCCGAAAACCGGTTTGCTGGGTTTCGCTTCGCTCTACCCAGCCTACAAAAACCGTGGCTGCGCGCGCGACGCCTTACATCTTTTCCAGCTTGCGCTTGAGCGCCAGCTCGCGGCGCTCTTCAGCGTCGTAGTCGCTGACGACGGCGCGCACCAGCGCCACGGACATGAGCACCAGCACCAGGCTGAAAGGCAGGGCGAAGACGATGGTGGCGGTTTGCACGGCCCGCAAGCCGCCCGCCAGCAGCAGGGCCAGCGCGATGCCGGAGACGAGCACGCCCCAGATGATCTTGCTGCGGTTGCTCGGGTTGGGGTTGCCGTCTTCGCTCATGGTGCCCAGCACCAGCGTGGCCGAGTCGCCCGAGGTGACGAAAAACACCACCACCAGCAAGGTGGCCGCAATCGAGGTAATCGTGGCCAGCGGCAGTTGCTGCAACAGGGCGAACAGGGCCTTGGAGCTGTCTTCGCCCGCCACCTGCGCCAGCGTGGTGCCCTGGAAGATGTCCATTGTCAGCGCCGTGCCGCCGAAAACGGCAAACCACGCAAAGCCCACCAGCGTGGGGGCCACCACCACGCCCAGCAGGAACTGGCGAATGGTGCGACCACGCGAGATGCGTGCGATGAACAGGCCCACGAAGGGCGACCACGCGATCCACCAGGCCCAGTAAAACAGCGTCCAGCCGCCCACCCAGGCCGAGTCGCGAAACGGTGTCAGGCGCAGGCTCATGCGCACGAACTCGCTGATGTACGCGCCCAGCGTGTTGGTGAAGGTGTCCACGATGGCCACCGTGGGGCCAAGCAGAAACACCAGCAGCGCCAGCGCACCAGCGGCAATGAGGTTGGCCTGCGAGAGCCACTTGATGCCGCGCTCCACGCCGCTGACGGCCGAGCCGACGAACAGCACCGTGACCACCACGATGATGATGACCTGCACCAAGGTGGTGCTGGGCAAGCCGAACACGGTGGACAGGCCGCTGTTGATCTGCGCCGCGCCCATGCCCAGCGATGCGGCCACGCCAAAAGCGGTGGCCACGATGGCCATGATGTTGAACACGGGCGACAAGCCACGCGCCCAGCGCCACGGCAGGGTGTCGGTGGCTGAACTCACCAGCGCCTTGGCACCGCGCCGGAACTGGAAGTAGGCGATGGACAGACCCACCACGCCGTAGATGGCCCAGGGGTGCAGCCCCCAGTGGAAGAAGCTGTAGCGCATGGCGGCGTTGGCGGCTTCGGGCGTGCCTGCCACCACGCCCGGCGGCGGCGCGCCGTAGTGCGACAGCGGCTCGGCCACACCCCAATAGACCAGGCCAATGCCCATGCCGGCGGCAAACAGCATGGCAAACCAGGCCGTGGTGGAAAACTCGGGCTCGTCGTCTTCCTGGCCCAGCTTCAGGTCACCATAGCGGCTGAAGGCCAGCACCACGGCCACCACCACCAGGCCCAGCACCACCCACAGATAGAGCCAGCCGAAGTTGCGCGTGACCAGTGCGAGCGCGCCGTCAAACACTGTGCCCAGCGAGTCGGGCGCAATCAGCCCCCACAGCACGATCAGGGCAATCAGCCCTGCGGATACTTTCAGTTGCATGGGGTTTTTTTTCCTCCAAAGCGGTGCAGACCTTTGCGCTGCCGTCCGGCCATGAAGGCGGGCGGGGACAAGAAAGCTGCTGGGTTGAAGCGGTGCTGCAACAGCCTTGGGTGGCCGACACCGCGAAGATCACCGCAAGCGCAAGAAATGCCGGGCGATCCGGCAGGCGCTTGCTGGCGCGGGCGGCACACAGGATGCCTGTGTCGCCCATTCAAGGCCCAAGATGCTAACCGCCGGGCGTTTTTCGATGCGAAACCGCCTGCGCCAAAAGAAAACGGGCCCGAAGGCCAGTGGGTGTGAAGGCCACCCGCCGTCCGCAATCCTGGCGGGCGGCGAGTGAACTGCCGTCAGCTCGCGCTGATTTCTTCTGCCGGCGCGTGGCGGCGGCGGAAGCTGCTCCACACGCTCCATACCAGCAGCAGCAGAGCCACCAGCAGCAGGCCGGCGCTGATGGGGCGCTCGACGAAGGTCATCGGGTCGCCCC
Source organism: Pseudomonadota bacterium (assembly GCA_030538605.1). Taxonomy (GTDB): domain Bacteria; phylum Pseudomonadota; class Gammaproteobacteria; order Burkholderiales; family Burkholderiaceae_C; genus Ottowia. The sequence goes on along the minus strand of JAUNTQ010000033.1, from coordinate 25,399 downwards.
GCGACAGCAGCAGCGCGCGGCGCAGGTTTTCCTCCACCATCGGCCCCAGGATGAAGCCCAGCAGCAGCGGCGCAGGCTCAAAGCGCAGCACGTTCAGGATGTAGCCCACCGCGCCGATGATGGCCACCATGTAGATGTCGAAGTTGTTGTTGTTGACGCTGTACACGCCCATGGCCAGGAAGATCAGGATGGCCGGGAACAGCGCGCTGTAGGGGATGCGCAGGATGCTGACCCACAGCCCGATCAGCGGGATGTTGAGCACCAGCAGCATGATGTTGCCGATGATGAAGCTGGCGATCAGGCTCCAGTACAGCACCGGCTGCTCGGTGATGAGCATAGGCCCGGGTTGAATGCCGTGGATGATGAGTGCTCCCAGCATCAGCGCCATCACCGCGTCGCCCGGAATGCCCAGCGACAGCGTGGGCACGAAGCTGGTTTGCGCCGCCGCGTTGTTGGCCGATTCGGGGGCCATGATGCCCTCGATGGCACCGTTGCCAAAGCGCTGAGGCTCGCGCGCCACGCGCTTTTCCACCGCATAGGCGAGGAACGAGGCGATCGACGGCCCCGTGCCCGGCAGTGCGCCCAGCACGCCGCCCACGCCGGTGCCGCGCGCCATCGGCATCCAGGAGCGGCGCACGTCCTCGCGCGTGGGCATCATGGAGCGGAAGGTGACTTTTTCCTTGGCCTTGTCGCGGTTGATGGCGTTGATGCTGCCGATCACCTCGGCCACGCCGAACACACCCATCGCCAGCGCCACCAGGTTCAGCCCGTCGCTCAGCTCGGGAATCTCGAAGTGGTAGCGCATCACGCCGGAGTTCACGTCGGTGCCTATCATGCCCAGCAGCAGGCCCAGCACCACCATGGCAATGCCCTTGATGGGCGAGCCTGCGGCCACGGTGGACGCGGCCACCAGGCCCAGCAGCATCATCGAGAAGTACTCGGCGGGGCCGAATTTCAGGCCCAGCTCGGCGATGGTGGGGGTGAACAGCACCAGAAAGACCAGGCCGATGACAGCGCCCACGAACGAGGCCACCGTGGTCATGAACAGCGCAATGCCCGCGCGGCCTTGCTTGGCCATGGGGTAGCCGTCCAGACAGACCACGGCGGACGAAGGCGTGCCCGGCAGGTTCAGCAAGATGGAGGCGGTGGAGCCACCGTACTGCGCGCCGTAGTACACGCCTGCCAGCATGATGATGGCCGCTGCCGGGGGGATGTGGTAGGTCAGCGGCAGCAGCATCGAGATGGCGGCCAGCGCGCCGATACCCGGCAGCACCCCCACGAACATGCCCAGCAGCACACCCAGGAAGCAGTAGAACAAGGTGGTGAGCGACATGGCCTCCTGAAAGCCCATCGCCAGGTTGTTGAGCAATTCCATGGCCTCAGCCCTCCCACCAGAACAGCGGCAGGATCATGCCCAGGCCGACCTTGAAAATCAGCGCCGACAGCACGCCCACGCCCACGGCCACACCGATGCGCAACACCCAGCTGGCGCTCTTGTCGGCCATGCTGCACACCAGCGATGCCACGAAGGCCGAGGGCACCAGGCCCAGGCGCGGCAGGGTGTAGGCGAACAGCAGCAGCGAGCTGAACACCCACAGAAAATTGCCGATGGCAAACGGCATGGGCGTGCGGGGCTCGCGCAGCGCAGGCAGGATGATCAGCACGCCCAGCGCCACCAGCACCCAGCCCAGCACCACCGGGAAATACCCTGGCCCCATGCGGGCCAGGCTGCCAAAGCTGTACTGACCACCGTACAGCGCGAAGAACAGGCCGATGCCCAGCATCAGCAGCCCGCCCAATATGTCTCTCAGGTTTTTGTCTTGCATGGATGGAAGTGGCCGGCAACGGCGCTGCGGCACGAGGCCGGCCAGGCGCGGCCCGGAAGAATGATGACAACGAAAAAAAGTCGCGGCACTTGGGTTGCACACGGAAGGCGCGTGACCGGACACGAAAGACGCGCCGTCCACAAAGGCAGCACCGGCGCGTGCACCCAGTGAGGATAACGCGCGGCCAGGCCACCGCTACTGAGTGATAGTCCTATGGTAATTCCATCCACATCGTGCTGAATGTGCTGCAGGCCGTCTCTTACACAGGCCTGACGGGTGCGCGCAGCCAGGCCGCGTTGTCGCTCGCGCGACACAGCCCCGGTCACGCCCCGGCGTCCAGCCCGCGCACCAGCGCCATGGCCTCGTCCACGCGCTCGACGGCGTGAATGTGAAGCCCTTCGAACGCCTTGTCGGCCTTTTTCGGCGCATTGGCCTTGGGCACCACGGCGATGCTGAAGCCCAGCTTGGCCGCTTCCTTCAGCCGCTCCTGCCCGCGCGGAGCAGGGCGCACTTCGCCGGCCAGGCCCACTTCGCCAAAGGCGATGAAGCCCTTCGGCAAAGCCTTGCCGCGCAGGCTGCTGGTGATGGCCAGCATCACCGCCAGGTCGGCCGCCGGCTCGCTGATGCGCACGCCGCCCACGGCGTTGACGAACACGTCCTGGTCGCCCGTGGCCACGCCCGCGTGCTGGTGCAGCACCGCCAGCAGCATGGCCAGGCGGTCGCGCTCCAGACCGACGGACAGGCGGCGCGGGCTGGGGCCGCCCGTGTCCACCAGCGCCTGAATCTCGACCAGCATCGGCCGCGTGCCTTCCAGCGTGACCAGCACGCAACTGCCCGGCACGGGCTGCGCGTGCTGGCTCAGGAAAATCGCGCTGGGGTTGCTCACGCCCTTCAGGCCGCGCTCGGTCATGGCGAACACGCCGATCTCGTTCACCGCGCCGAAGCGGTTCTTGATGGCGCGAATCAGGCGAAAGGACGAATGCGTGTCGCCCTCGAAGTACAGCACCGTGTCCACCATGTGCTCCAGCACGCGCGGGCCGGCCAGCTGGCCGTCCTTGGTCACGTGGCCCACCAGCACGATGGCGCAGCCGCTGGCCTTGGCCCAGCGCGTGAGGTGGGCTGCGCACTCGCGCACCTGCGCCACGCTGCCGGGCGCGCTGGTGAGCTGGTCCGAGTAGACGGTCTGGATCGAGTCGATCACCGCCACGGCGGGCTTTTGATCAGCCAGTGTGGCGATGATTTTTTCCAGCTGGATCTCCGCCAGCACCGCCACTTGCGAACCCATGATGCCCAGTCGGCGCGCGCGCAGCGCCACCTGCGCGCCGCTTTCTTCGCCCGTGACATAGAGCGTGGGCATGCCGCTGCGCTGCAAGGCGTCCACCGCCTGCAGCAGCAGGGTGGATTTGCCGATGCCCGGGTCGCCGCCGATGAGCACCACGCCGCCTTCCACCATGCCGCCGCCCAGCACGCGGTCCAGCTCGGCCTGGCCGGTGGGCGAGCGCGCCACGTCTTGCGCCTCGATGCTGGCCAGCGGCTGCACTTCAGAGGCGGGGGCCAGCGCGGCAAAGCCCGCGCCCAGGCGGTTCTTGCCGCCGCCTGCGGGCGCTGTCTCCACGCTTTCCACCAGCGTGTTCCAGGCCCCGCACGCCGGGCACTTGCCCAGCCAGCGCGCACTGGTGGCGCCGCAGGCGTTGCAGATGTAGATGCTCTTGTCTTTGGCCATCCGGCAAATGTAGCCCGCCGGCCAGGCGCCTGATGACGAACGCACCACTGAGGCATAAATAAAAACATAGCTGCTTGCGTATGTTTTAAAGCGTTTTCAAATATAAATATATATGAAATCCTTTTGAAACGTACGCAAGCAGCTATGTTTTTATATTAACCGTGACAACACCTGCGTGACCAGACGTCACGCAACTGTCACTGCCAGGTCACGGTTCATCCCTAACGTCGGCACCGCGATTTCATCGTTCACACACCCATTCACCCACGAGGAACCCTCCGCGATGTCCAAGCACGACAGCCCCCAGATCATCGACAACGGCAATGGCGACGAGCCGCTGTCCAACCACTCTGGCAACCGCCACTTCGCCGACATCCTGGACGCCCGCCTGAGCCGCCGCACCGCGCTGCGCAGCAGCCTGGGCGCGTCCATCGGCGCCATGTTCGGCAGCGCCGCATTGGTGGCCTGCGGCGGCTCCTCCTCCAACGACGACGACACCCCCGCACCGGCGCCCGCGCCCGGCCCCGCACCCGGCCCGCAGTCCAAGCTCGGCTTCACCGCCGTGCCCGTCAGCAACGCCGACACCGTGGTCGTGCCCACCGGCTACAGCACCCAGGTGCTCGTGCCCTGGGGCACACCCATCATGGCCGGCATCGCCGCGTTCGACCCGCTGACCAACACCGGCGCCGACCAGGGCGGCCAGATGGGCAGCCACCACGACGGCATGCACTTCTTCCCCATCGAAGGCACCGACCCCTGGAAGGGCAGCTCCACCGACGGCCTGCTGGTGATGAACCACGAATACGTCGAACCCCGCTTCATGCACGCCAGCGCCCGCGGCCAGTCGCTCAACCGCAACGCCGTGCCCGCGCTGACCGATGGCAAGCGCCCCGCCGACGAAGTGCTCAAAGAGCTGAACGCCCACGGCGTGTCCATCGTGCGCGTGCAGCGCCAGGCCGGCGGCCAGTGGCAGCACGTGCAGGGCGATCGCCTCAACCGCCGCATCACCGGCCTGACCGAGATGGAAATCACCGGCCCCGTGCGCGGTGCCGCCAAGGTGCAGACCAAGTACAGCCCCGACGGCACGCGCACGCGCGGCACGCTCAACAACTGCGCGCACGGCGTCACGCCCTGGAACACCTACATGGCCAGCGAGGAGAACTGGGCGGGCTACTTCGTCAACCGCGTCGCCACCGCCGCCGACCAGCCGCGCGAGCAGACCCGCTACGGCGTGCCCCGCACCAACGCCCGCTACGGCTGGGACCTGGCCGACAGCGGCGCCGACGAATACGCGCGCTTCGACATCACCGCCAAGGGTGACAGCGCCCACGACGACTACCGCAACGAAGTCAACACCTTCGGCTGGATGGTCGAGATCGACCCCTTCAACCCCGCCAGCACGCCCAAAAAGCGCACCACCCTGGGCCGCTTCGGCCATGAAGGCGTGGTGTTCCACGCCGGCGTCGAAGGCAAGCCCGTGGTCTGCTACTCGGGTGACGACTCCAGCAACGAATACATCTACAAGTTCGTCAGCGCGGGCAACTTCAGCAAGGCCGCAGGCGTGGCCAATGGGGATCTGCTCAACGAAGGCACGCTGTACGTCGCCAGGTTCAACGAAGACGGCACTGGCCAGTGGCTGCCGCTGGTCTATGGCACCGCCCCGCTGGTGACCGAAGCCACCAACCAGGGCGAAGCCCCCGGCCCCGACGCGTTCGCCGACCAGGCCGACGTGCTCATCAACACCCGCCGCGCCGCCGACCTGCTGGGCGCCACGCCCATGGACCGCCCCGAGTGGGGGGCCATCGACCCCACCAACGGTCAGGTCTACTTCACCCTCACCAACAACGGCAGCCGCTCCACCGCCCACGCCGCCAACCCGCGCACGCAAAACCGCTGGGGCCACATCATTCGCTGGGCCGAAGCCGGTGGCGACCCCGCCGCCACCGCCTTCAACTGGGACATCTTCATCCTGGCCGGCCCCGAGGGCGACTCCAGCTTCAACGGCCAGCCGCTGACCGCCCACCAGATCGTCAACAGCCCCGACGGCCTGTGGTTCGACCACGACGCGCGTCTGTGGATTCAGAGCGACATTGGCGAAGGCGTGATGAACACCGGCGACTATGCCCAGTTCGGCAACAACCAGATGCTGGCCGCAGACCCTGTGGCACACGATCTGCGCCGTTTCCTCACCGGCCCCATCGGCCAGGAAATCACCGGCGTGGTCACCACCCCGGACGGCACCAGCATGTTCATCAACGTGCAGCACCCCGGCGCCACCACCACCGCAGCCGACTTCGCTGCAGGCAAGCTGCTTGGCACCTGGCCCAACCAGGGCATGTACCCCCGCTCGGCCACCGTGGTCATCACCAAGGACGACGGCGGCAAGATCGGCACCTGATCGCCCGCAGTGGTTGATGTCTCGAAAGGCCCGCCCGTGCGGGCCTTTTTTTCACCGTCTTCAGGGCCGCGCAGCAGACCGTTTCACAAGGTCGCGGAGCAGACCCGTTCCAGGCCGCCCGAGCCGGGGTCTCCCCGGCGACCAGCGGCCGTCCCCCTGGGAGGGATGACGCCGAAGGCGGCTCAGGGGGGGGGAGGCGTCAGTACGTTACCGTCACGGTGACGGTGTCGCTGTAATTGCCCGGCGTGGGCGAGACGGCCTGCGGCGGCACGCGGCCCCACAGCGTGTGGCTGGTGGCCGCGCCGCTGCCGATGGTGCCGGTGGACAGGGTGTCCACCCCCACGGCGTTGCCCCAGCGCTGGGTGCGCGCGCTGTCGCGGTACAGCTCGTAGCTGATGAAGTCACCCCCCGGCCCGGCCATGCGGCGCACGTTGCCCAGCGCGTTCTGGCCGTTGTCCAGGCCAATCTGGTACGGCGTGCGCAGCGTGCACGTGGCGCGCAGGCTGCTGGCGGCATCCACGTTGGCGGTCAGCAGCCCGCCCACGCCGAAGTCCAGCGTGTCGACCTGCACTTGGCAGCGCGGCACCACGGTGGCGCTGACGGCAAACGGAAAGCGCACCGGCTGGTTGCCGCCGCAGCTGGCGGGCGCGGCAGCCCTCGTGTTGCTCCATTCCCAGGCGACCGACGTGCTGCCGCCACCAAAGCCCACCGCATAGCTGCCCGGCGATGCCGAGGTGGGTGTCGCCAGCATGCGGCCCGTGATCGCCACGCTGCCACTGGCGGATGCCACGCCGCCGACGAACGGCGCGGCGGCAATGGTGAACACGGGTGGGCTGTAGGGCGTGGCGTAGCCGTAGCCGTTGGTGGTCCACAGCACGCCGCCGGGCAAGAACAGGTTGTAGGGCAGCGCGTTGCCCGCGCCGTCGCGCATGAAGCGGGGCTGAAACTGCGCCTGGCTGCCCTGCCCGCCGTCGATCAGCAGGCAGAGGTTGACCCGCACCGCATTGAAGCGGTCGTCGTTGGTGCAGGTGTAGCTGAGCGTGCCGGTGGCCGTCATGTCCGTGCCTTCCAGCAGATCGACGTTGCCGAAGGCCACCTGGCTCATGGTGGCGCTGCACGAAACGGCGGCCTGCGCGCCACCGCCCAACAGCGCCAGCGCGCCAGCCAGCAAGAAGGTGCGTGCGGGTTTCATCGGGGCGCATTCTCCAGGCAAGGCACCGGGCCGATGCGAGGCAGCGTGTCGCTCTCAGACGCCGCATAGGCCACGCGCGCCACGCAGGCCGTGCCCGTGGGCAGGCGCACATGCAGCACGTTGGCGCCCTCGGCCAGCGTGGACAGATAGGTTTCGCCGTCAAAGCCCACCACCGCGGGCGCTGCCGCGTCATGCGCGGACAGGCGCACTTCACTGCCCAGGGGCAGCCACTGGCCGGCGGCGTCGGTCAGCACCACCAGGGCCGCGCGCACGGGCGTCAGCGCAAAGCGCGCCACGCCGCCGGCGCGGTCGGCCGGCACCACGGTGGCGTTCACGTCGTCGATCTGCAAGTTGGCAGGCAGGCCCATGGGGTCGATGGACAGGCGGTTGGGCCGCCAGGCGTGCAGTGGGCTGACGAGCAGGTGGCCCTCGGCGTTGGTGCGGCCCACGGGGCGGTTTTCCAGCCGCACCGGCACGCCGGCCAGGCCCGAGGTGGTGACCAGGGCAAAGGCGTCGTCCACGCGGCGCGAGCGGTACACCTGCCCCCCCATCAGCACCAGCGCGCCGGTGGCGCTGCCGTAGGCGGCGGTGGCACCGCCGCTGCGCAACAGGCCCGCTGTTGCCAGCCCGGCGCTGCCGCGCCAGCTGGCTTCGGCCAGCGCGTCGTGCCGGCCGCTGCCCTGGCGCGTGGCCACGCGCCAGCCGGCGCCGCCTTCCAGCGGGGCGGGGCGCTGGGCGTCGGCCAGCAGCAGCCTGGCGCCGTTCGCGCGCTGTGCGCCCACATTGAGGGTGGTGCGCCCGTCCAGCGCCCAGCTGAGCGTGAGCGCCGCGCTGGTCGCGCGCGCTTGCCCCAGCGCGCGCGTGAACGAAAGTCCCAGCACCGCGCCACGGCCCAGCGGCCGCGACCAGTACACGCTGGCGAAAGGCGTGGCGCGCTCGCCCGCGTAGCGCAGGGTGAAGTAGCTCGCGCCCAGGCTGCCGATGGCGGCATCGCTGTAGCCGGCGGTGGCACGCGCGCTGCGTTCGGCCAGGCGTGTGCCGGCGTGGGCCGCCACGTCCTGGTAGCCGGGCTGGGCGCGCATGACATCGGCGCTGGCGTAAAAGCGCTGGCCCGTCCAGCGGGCGCCCCCGCCCAGCTGCAGGCCGCTGCCACCGCCGTGGCGGCTGTAGGCCAGCGCGGCGTTGAGCTGCACCGGGCCGAGCACGCCCACGCCACCCGCGCCGGCCACGGCCACGCCGGCGCTGGCTTCGGCATGCGCCTCGGCCGTCAGGCTCGGCGTGAGGCCGCGCCGCCAGGTGCCGGTGGCCACCGGGCGGCCGTAATCGAAGGAGCGCTGGCCATACGCCCTGCGCAGCGCGCCCAGCGACACCGACCAGTCGGTCAGGCCCGGCTGCAACAGGCGCTGCACGTCTTGCAGGGCGTAGGTATAGGTGTCCTGGCGCCCGAGCGCATCGGTCAGCACCACCTGCGCCTGGCCCGAAGCCCCCACGCCCGGCGGTGCGGTGAGCTGGAACGGCCCGGCCGGCACCTGCCCGGTGTAGTAGCGCATGCCGTTGACCAGCAGCTCCACCTCCGACGGCAGCACGGCGCTGCCGAAGAAGCTGGGCAGCGGCGTGTTCACGCGCAGCGGCTGCAGGCTGAAGTCGCGCCCCCACTGCACGCCGCCCAGGCGCGTGCCGCGCGTCCAGGGCAGGGCCGCGGTGACCACGTCGCCCACGCGCAGCGTGCGCATGGCTTCGGGGTGGTGCAGGCTCCAGTTCGTGTCCAGCCGCACGTGCCGGCGCTGCCCGCTGCCCCCATCGCCCGCGAGCTGGCTGAGCGCGGTGCTGCTGAACACGCCCATGCCGCCAAACACGCGCCATTCGGTGGTGGCCGCCAGGTGGCCCGCGTGGCGCGCCGGCCCCCCGAAGCCCTGCACGCCATACACGTCGTAGTTCAGCAGCGCGCCCCATGCCGCAGCGGCTGCGGGCGTGGCCTCGGCCTCGGCCGCGCGCAGCTGCGTGGTGGGCAGCGCCAGCGCGTGCAGCGGCGCTTGCAGCACCAGGCGCTGCGTGGCGGCTTCGTAGCGCGCCTGCACGTCGGCCAGGGCGGCCACGGCCATCGGGCCGTCGGCACGGGCAGGCAGCACGAAACCGATGGCGCGCAGCGCAGCGCTGTCCATCCACAGGCTGCCGTCGGGCTGCTGCTGCACGGCGTGCAGCCCGCGCGCCATGCCGTTGAGCTCGACGTCGAGATACAGGGGCAGCGCCTGCGCCGCCTCGCGCGGCGGGGTGGGCGCGGCCATGGGGCTGGCCATGGCCATCGGGCCAGCCATGCCCCACATCAACGCCAACCCTGCAAGACGCTCAGCGCGAAGGATCGGCAGGCGGCTCAAGGGGCACCTTTTCGACCTGGCCGTTGACCAGCGCCTCCCACTGCGCACCGTCTGCAGGCACCGACGCCTGCGGCCTGAGCGGCCAGCGCATGCTGGCGCCGGGCAGCACATAGCCCAGCAGCCCCGCATGCACCACCGTGGGCGGCGCGCCTGCGGCCTGCCACTGCACGTCGGCCAGCTGGGCATGGCTGCCGCCGCTGTTGCGCACGTGCAGCCACAGCTGCCCGTGCGCGCGCACCAGCGACCAGTGCAGCGCGGGCGCGGTGGCGGGCGCGCCCGCCGGCTGCACGAACACCGGCACCGAGTAGCGCAGCACGAATTGCAGGCCTTTGGCCTCTGCCTTTTGCAAGGGCAGCTCGTCGATCACGATGCGGTATGCCTGCTCCACCCCTTGCGTGGGCGGCGCGCCCAGGCGCACGGCGCGCACCAGCTGCCGCGCCTCGGGCGCCACGCTGAGCATGGGCGGGCTGGCCAGCATCTCGCGCGTGGTCTCCAGCCGGTCGGTGCCGCCTTCCTGCGTCCAGCGGTACACGCGCGCCTGCGCCTGCAGCGGCGCATCGCCCACGTTGGACAGCCACAGCCCGGCCGCCTGCTGCGTGGCGGGCACGTCCAGCAGCGTGGGCGTCACCTGCAGGCCGCCGGCCTGCGCTCCGCCGCACGCCAGGCAGGCAAGCAACAACAGGGCGTGGGCCAGACGCTTCATGCGGCGTCTTTCAGTAGGTGACCGTGACGGTCACGGTATCGACATAGCTGCCGGGCGCGACGTAGGGCACCTCTGCCACGGTGGCCCACACGGTCAGCGACTGGTCCGTGCCGTTGCCGGTGCCGCTGAGCCAGTTGCCGCTCACGTTGCCCCAGGCAGCGCCGGTGGCGGAAGTCTTGCGCAGCTGGTAGGGCACCTTGTCCTCGCCGTTCACCATGTCGCCGGCACCGCCGGTGTTGGTGTTGCCCGGCAGCAGGCCCACGGTGTAGGGCGTGGTCTTGGTGCAGCGCACGGTGATGGTGCTGCTCTGCGACAGGCCGGTCGCGCCGGCGTCCTGCGCGCCGAAGTCGATGTCGGACGCGGCGCCGGCCGTGACCTTGCAGGTCTTGTTCACCGCCATCTTCACCTGGAAGTTGGCGGTGGTGGTGGCGGCCTGGCTGGCCCATGCGGCGCTGCCGAGCACGGCGACGAGGGCCATGCGAAGGGCGGTGTGAAAGCGTGTGGACATGTGTGTTTCTCCCTGCGCCCGAAGCGCAAAAGCGTAAAAAAGCACCTCTTGCGTATGCAGCAAAAAGTGCGCGTTTTTGTGAGGGCCGGATGGTAGGGCCGGCAGGCACGCGCGGGAACATGGCACACGCCGCCGGCCGCCTAAAAATTCACGGCTTCGCCATCTGCATGGCCCGCGCCTGCGCGGCGCGGCCGATAACCCCGGCGTGTGCGTGGCGTGGCTGCCACGGCATACACTTTGTTCTCACCCGCAGGGCGCGCTACCCGCACGCCACTGCGGGCCATCTGCTGCTCACGAGGCAGTCCATACACACAGGAGACAAGCACCATGAACGCCCCTCTGCCCGAGCACATTCGCCGCGCGCTCGAAACCGTCAGCCTCGACGACAAATACACCCTGACCGAAGGCCGCGCCTTCATGAGCGGCGTGCAGGCGCTGGTGCGTCTGCCCATGCTGCAGCGCCAGCGCGACGCGCTGGCGGGCAAGAGCACGGCGGGCTTCATCAGCGGCTACCGCGGCTCGCCGCTGGGCGGCTACGACCAGGCGCTGTGGAAGGCGTCCAAGGTGCTGAAAGACAACCACGTCGTCTTCCAGCCCGGCGTGAACGAAGAGCTGGGCGCCACCGCCTGCTGGGGCACGCAGCAGCTGGGCTTTGCCCCGGCCGGCACGCAGAAATACGACGGCGTGTTCGGCATCTGGTACGGCAAGGGCCCGGGCGTGGACCGCTGCGCGGACGTGTTCAAGCACGCCAACATGGCCGGCACCACGCCCTGGGGCGGGGTGATCGCGGTGGCGGGCGACGACCACATCAGCAAGAGCAGCACCGCCGCGCACCAGAGCGACCACATCTTCAAGGCTTGCGGCTCGCCCGTGTTCTTTCCTGCCGACGTGCAGGAAATCCTCGACCTGGGCCTGCACGCCTTCGCCATGAGCCGCTATGCCGGCGTGTGGTCGGGCATGAAGACGATTCAGGAAATCGTCGAGTCCAGCGCGGCGGTGGACGTCAGCCCGCACCGCGTGAACATCGTCATCCCCACCGACTTCGACATGCCGCCCGGCGGCCTGCACGTGCGCTGGCCCGACGCGCCGCTGGCGCAGGAAGAGCGGCTGATGCACTACAAGTGGTACGCCGCGCTGGCCTACATCCGCGCCAACCGGCTCAACCACAACGTGATCGAAGGCCCGAATGACCGGCTGGGGCTCATGGCCAGCGGCAAGGCCTACAACGACCTGCGACAGGCGCTGCAGGACCTGGGGCTGGACGCCGCCGCCTGCCGCCAGCTCGGCATCCGCGTGCACAAGGTGGGCGTGGTGTGGCCGCTGGAGGTGCAGGGCACGCGTGCCTTTGCCGAAGGGCTGCGCGAGATCATGGTGGTGGAGGAAAAGCGCCAGGTGATCGAATACGCGCTGAAGGAGGAGCTTTACAACTGGCGCCCCGACGTGCGCCCCAACGTGGTGGGCAAGTACGACGAGGGCGACGGCCCCGTGAGCGCGCAGCACGGCTCGGGCGGCGAATGGTCGCTGGCCAACCCCACGGCCAACACGCTCTTGCGCGCCAACGCCGACCTGAACCCGGGCCTGATCGCCCGCGCGCTGGTGCGCCGCCTGCAACGCACCGGCATCCTGCAAGCCGCAGGCAGCGACATGCAGGCGCGCATCGAATCGCAAATGGCCATCCTGGAGGCCAAGCAGCGCTCGATGGAGCAGCTCAACCTGAGCGGCGTGGCCGGTGCCGACCGCATGCCCTGGTTCTGCGCCGGTTGCCCGCACAACACCAGCACCACCGTGCCCGAAGGCTCGCGCGCCTTCGGCGGCATCGGCTGCCACTACATGGCCACCTGGATGGACCGCAGCACCATCGGCTTCACGCAAATGGGCGGCGAGGGCGTGCCCTGGGTGGGGCAGCAGCCGTTCAGCCACGAAAAGCACGTCTTTGCCAACCTGGGCGACGGCACCTACTTTCACAGCGGCCTGCTCGCCATCCGCCAGAGCATTGCCGCAGGCGTGAACATCACCTACAAGATCCTCTACAACGACGCCGTGGCCATGACCGGCGGCCAGCAAGTGGGCGAGCGCCCCGAAGGCCACAGCGTGCTGCAGATCGCGCAAAGCTTGGTGGCCGAAGGCGTGACCAAGCTCGTCATCGTCACCGACGAGCCGGAGAAATACAGCGGCGTGGCGGTGGCGGGCAACCCGCCCGTCGTCCACCGCAACGAGCTGCCGCGCGTGCAGGAAGACATGCGCGAAGCCCCCGGCACCACGGCCATCATCTACGACCAGACCTGCGCCACCGAAAAGCGCCGCCGCCGCAAGCGCGGCAAGGCCGTGGACCCGGCGGTGCGCGTCATCATCAACGAAGCCGTGTGCGAAGGCTGCGGCGACTGCGGCGTGCAGAGCAACTGCGTGGCCGTGGAACCGCTGGAGACCGAGTTCGGCCGCAAGCGCACCATCAACCAGAGCACCTGCAACAAGGACCTGAGCTGCCTGCGCGGCTTCTGCCCCAGCTTCGTCACCGTCGAAGGCGGCCAGCTCAAGAAAAAAACCAAGGGCGGCGCAGGCCAGCCCGCCGACCTGGGCGAGCTGCCCGCACCCGCGCTGCCCACGCTTGAAGCGCACAAGCCCTGGGGCATCGTGGTGGCCGGCGTGGGCGGCACCGGCGTCATCACCATCGGCCAGCTGCTGGGCGTGGCCGCGCACCTGGAGGGCAAGGGCATCGTCACGCAAGACGCCGCCGGGCTGGCGCAAAAAGGCGGCGCCACCTGGAGCCACGTGCTCATCGGCGCGGCGCAGGCCGACATCCTCACCACCCGCGTGGGCACCGCCGCCGCCGACCTGGTGCTGGCCTGCGACCCCATGGTGGCCGTCAGCACCGAAAGCCTGGCGCGCATGCGCGAAGGCCGCACGCACGTCGCCCTCAACAGCCACGGCGCGCCCACCGCCGGCTTCGTGCGCAACGCCGACTGGCAAAACCCCGAGCAGGCCTGCGCCGCCCAGCTGGCCCGCGCCGTGGGCGAGCAGGGGCTGGGCGTCTTCGACGCCGACGGTGCCGCGCGCCAGCTCATGGGCGACACCATCTTCGTCAACCCCATGATCCTGGGCTACGCCTGGCAAAAGGGCTGGATCCCGCTCAGCCTCGCCTCGCTCGAGCGCGCCATCGAACTCAACAACGTGGCCGTGCCCGCCAACAAGGCCGCCTTCGCCTGGGGCCGCCAGGCCGCCGCCCGGCCCGAAGCCTTTGCCGCGCTGCTGGAGGGCAAAGGCGCGCAGGTCATCGCGTTCAAGCCGCGCGAAACGCTGGAGCACCTCATCACCCGCCGCGTCGAGTTCCTCACCAGCTACCAGAACGCCGCCTACGCCGACGAATACCGCCAGTTCGTCGCCCGTGTGCAGCAGGCCGAAAGCGCGCTCGGCAAGTCCGCCCTGAGCGAAGCCGTGGCCCGCTACCTGTTCAAGCTCATGGCCTACAAGGACGAATACGAAGTCGCCCGCCTGCACGCCGACCCCGCCTTCCTCCAGCGCATCGACGACATGTTCGAGGGCGACTACAAGCTGCACTACCACCTCGCCCCGCCGCACTCGGCCAAGCGCAACGAAAAAGGCGAACTGGTCAAGAAGAAATACGGCCCCGGCATGGGCCGCGTCTTCGGCCTGCTGGCCAGGCTGCGCGGCCTGCGCGGCGGCGCGCTCGACTTCTTCGGCAAGACCGGCGAACGCCAGGGCGAGCGTGTGCTCATCCAGCAATACCGCGCCAGCATCGAGGAAGTGCTGCAAAGCCTGAACGAGGCCAACCACGCCACCGCCGTGGACATCGCCCGCATCCCCGAGCAGATTCGCGGCTTCGGCCACGTCAAGGAGCGCCACCTGAAAGCCGCGCGCCACCGCTGGGACGAGCTGATGGTCAAGTACCGCCAGCCCCAGCCCGCCCCCGCGCAGCAGGCCGCCTGACGTTTCGGCTGCTGGCCTCTTCCCCCACTGGGCTTGTGTATGCACACATCCTTTGCGACGGTGGATGGTCTTTGGTTTGGGCTCGGCTCTGGGTCAACCAGACAGGTGGTTTCTATCTGCAAAAGCCCATGAGGGCGTCATTCCCGCGCAGGCGGGAATCCAGCCTCAGCACCTGCGCCAACGCTGGATTCCCGCCTGCGCGGGAATGACGGGCTTGGATACGGTGCCGAGCCTACAAAGATGCGTGCATACGGTAGCCCACTGGGGGAGAGAGCAAGAAACGTCTGACTGTTTATGCATTTAAATGTAGCTGCTTGCGTATGTTTTAAAAGGATTTCATGTATAAAAGAATATGAAATCGTTTTAAAACATACGCAAGCAGCTACTCTTTTTTAACATCCCTGCATCCCCAGACAAGCAGGCGCGCCGCTTACAATCGCCGGTTACCTCGCGCAAGGGGCCGCAGCCCGCGCTGGCACTGCGCCAGCGCACACCACCCGCCCAGGCCTGCCGCCCCGCGCCACCCCCTCTTTCCATCCCCTTCAGGAGCCACGCCGGTGTTCATCTCCAACGCCTTCGCCCAAGCCGCCCCCGCCGCCGCCCCCAGCACCGCCTCCTCGCTCATGAGCATGCTGCCGCTGGTGCTGATGTTCGTGGTGCTCTACTTCATCATGATCCGCCCGCAAATGCGCAAGCAGAAAGAGCACCGCGCCATGGTCGACGCCCTGGCCAAGGGCGACGAAGTGGTCACCGCCGGCGGCATGCTGGGCCGCGTCACCTCGCTCACCGAAAGCCACATCGGCCTGCAGATCGCCAGCGGCGTGGACGTGCAGATGCAGCGCAGTGCCGTGGTGCAAGTGCTGCCCAAGGGAACCATCAAGTAAGCCACCGAATCGCATGAGCGCGCGGCCGCGCCCCCACCCCAGGGGCGCGGCCGCCGCGCATCGCGCCGCCCCTTCGTCCCTGACCGACCGCCCCCATGAACCGATATCCGCTCTGGAAATACGCGCTCATCGCCATCAGCCTGCTGGTGGCCGTGATCTACACGCTGCCCAACCTCTATGGCGAAGCGCCCGCGGTGCAGGTCTCGGCGGGCAGGGTCACCACCCAGGTGGACACCGGCACGCTTGCCCGCGTGGAGCAGGCGCTGCAAGCCGCCGACATGGCACCCACGCAGATCGCGCTCGAAGCCGGCTCCGTGCGCGCGCGCTTCGACACCCCCGACACCCAGATCAAGGCGCGCGACGTGATCGAGCGCGCCCTGAACCCTGACCCGGGCGACGCCAGCTACATCGTCGCGCTCAACCTCGTCTCGCGCTCGCCCGCCTGGCTCAGCGCCCTGCACGCGCGGCCCATGTACCTGGGCCTTGACTTGCGCGGCGGCGTGCACTTCATGCTGCAGGTGGACATGGAAGCGGCCGTCACCAAGCGGCTGGACGGCATCACCAGCGACATCCGCCTGGCCCTGCGCGAGCGCGACGTGCGCCACGGCGGCGTCAGCCGCGTGGGCGAGCGCATCGAAATCCGCGTGCGCGACGCCGCCACGCTGGAAGCCGCGCGCCGCGTCATCACCGACCAGCTGCCCGACCTGCAAGTGGAGACCACCGGCGGCACCGAGCCGCGCCTGGTGGCCAGCTTCCGCCCGCAGGCGCTGCAACGCGTGCAGTCCGACGCCGTGCGCCAGAACATCACCACGCTGCACAACCGCGTGAACGAGCTGGGCGTGGCCGAGCCGGTCATCCAGCAGCAGGGTGCCGACCGCGTGGTGGTGCAGCTGCCCGGCGTGCAGGACACCGCCAAGGCCAAGGACATCCTGGGCCGCACCGCCACGCTGGAGATGCGCCTGGTGGACGAAAGCGCCGAAGGCCGCGCCGCCGAAATGGGCACCGGCCCCGTGCCCTTCGGCTCCGAGCGCTTCCTGCTGCGCGACGGGCAGCCCGTCATCGTCAAGCGCGACGTGATCCTCACCGGCGACAGCCTGACCGACGCGCAGCCCGGCTTCGACTCGCACACCCAGCAGCCCAAGGTCGACCTCACCGTGGACGCCAAGGGCGGGCGCATCATGCGCGACGTCAGCCGCGAGAACCTCAAGCGCCGCATGGCCATCATCCTGTTCGAGCGCGGCAAGGGCGAGGCGCTGACGGCCCCGGTCATCCAGGCCGAGCTGGGCAACCGCTTCCAGATCTCCGGCTCCATGTCGGTCAACGAAGCCAACGACCTGGCCCTGCTGCTGCGCGCCGGCTCGCTGGCCGCGCCCATGGAAATCATCGAAGAGCGCACCATCGGCCCCAGCCTGGGCGCCGAGAACATCGCCAAGGGCTTCAACAGCGTGAAGTGGGGCTTCCTGGTGGTGGTGCTGTTCATGTGCGCCTACTACGCGCTGTTCGGCGTGTTCTCCAGCCTGGCGCTGGGCTTTAACCTGCTGCTGCTGATCGCCGTGCTGTCCATGCTGCAGGCCACGCTCACGCTGCCCGGCATGGCCGCCATGGCGCTGGCGCTGGGCATGGCCATCGACGCCAACGTGCTCATCAACGAACGCGTGCGCGAAGAGCTGCGCGCCGGGGCCTCGGGGCAGGCGGCCATCCATGCCGGCTACGACCGCGCCTGGGCCACCATCCTCGACTCCAACGTCACCTCGCTCATCGCCGGCCTGGCGCTGCTGGCCTTCGGCTCCGGCCCCGTGCGCGGCTTTGCCGTCGTTCACTGCATCGGCCTGCTCACCTCCATGTTCTCCGCCGTGTTCTTCTCGCGCGGGCTGGTGAACCTGTGGTACGGGCGCCAGAAGAAACTCAAAACGGTATCCATCGGCACCGTGTGGCGCCCCCAGGACGGCAACGCCCTGCGCCACCAGGACGACGACGACACCAAGACTGCCTGAGGAGCACCTAGCCATGGAATTTTTCCGCATCCGGCGCGACATCCCCTTCATGAAGCACGCGTTGGCGCTCAACGCGGTGTCGCTTGTCCTGTTCGTCCTCGCGCTGTTCTTCCTGTTCACCCGCGGGCTCAACCTCTCGGTCGAATTCACCGGCGGCACCGTGATGGAAGTCGCCTACGAGCAGCCCGCCAACCTGGAGCAGGTGCGCGGGGCCATCTCCTCGCTGGGCTACTCCGAGGTGCAGGTGCAGAACTTCGGCACCTCGCAGGACGTCATCATCCGCCTGCCGCCCAAGGCGGGCGAAAGCTCCGCCCAGCAAAGCGAAGAGGTGCTGCAGGTGCTGCGCGCAGGCGGCCAGGCCGTGGAGCTGCGCCGCACCGAATTCGTGGGGCCCCAGGTGGGCCAGGAGCTGGCCTTCGACGGTCTGATGGCGCTGGCCTTCGTGGTCATCGGCATCATGGTCTATCTGGCCATCCGCTTCGAGTGGAAGTTCGCCGTGGCGGGCGTCATCGCCAACCTGCACGACGTCATCATCATCCTGGGCTTCTTCGCCTTCTTCCAGTGGGAGTTCTCGCTGGCCGTGCTGGCCGCCACGCTGGCCGTGCTGGGTTACTCGGTGAACGAATCGGTGGTGATCTTCGACCGCGTGCGCGAGAGCTTCAGGCGCTACCGCAAGCTCAGCACCCCGCAGGTGATCGACCACGCCATCACCTCCACCATCAGCCGCACCATCATCACCCACGCCTCCACGCAGGCCATGGTGCTGGCCATGCTGATGTTCGGCGGCGAAACGCTGCACTACTTCGCCCTGGCGCTCACCATCGGCATCTGCTTCGGCATCTACTCGTCGGTGTTCGTGGCCGCCTCCATCGCCATGTGGCTGGGCATCAAGCGCGAAGACCTGGTCAAGCCGCGCCGCGACGTCGACCCGAACGACCCCAACGCCGGCGCCATGGTGTAAGCCGCTGCGCGGGCGGACATGCGATGATCCGCGCCACCGCTTTCCGCCCCGACCCCTGATTGCGCATGGCCTCCTCCCGCCCGTCTTCTGCCACCCACGTGCTCGCGCAACAGGCGCGCGAGCTTTTCGTCGAAGCCGTCGAAGGCGCCGTGCCGGACATTGCCGCCAAGGCGCAGCGGCACCTGAGCACCCAGGCCGAAACCGGCCGCTTCGCCAGTGCCGAGCAGGCGCGCACCGTGCTCGACACGGCCGATGCCTTCCGGCGCGAACGCACGCAGTGGGCAAGCGATGTCTGCACGCGCTGGCGCGCAGCCCTCACGCGCAGTGGCGCCACCGCCTCCTCCGACCTCGGCGCCTTGAGCCTGGTGGACGATGAAGTGGTTGAGCGCAAGATCATCGCCTCGCGCCTGGGCGCGTCGGTCAGCGACGCGGCGGGCAACCAGTTCAACGACCTGCGCCTGCGCATCCAGGCGCTGGAGCGCACGCCCGATCTGTCCCCCAAGGACGTGCTGCGGCCCGAGACGCTGGCGCAGATACTGGTGCAGGCTTGGACAGACCGTGGCCTGACCCGGCCCATGTGGGCATTCGTGCACGACGAAGTCGCCAGCGTCCTGGCCCCGCACATGGCAAGCGCCTACGAACAGATCAACGCCTTTCTGGTGCAGCAGGGCGTGGAGGCCGAAATCGACATGCGCAGCCGCATGCGGCGCGGCGACGACGGCACCTCGGATGGCGGCGCGGCCACGCCCGATGCGCCCCCTGCGCGGGCGACGCCCCCCGGCACGCGTGCGGGTCAGCCCGGTGGCTACACCGGCCACGCGCACGACCCTGCCGGCGGCGCCACCGGCATGGGCGGCGCACGGCCCGTGCCCGCCGGCCACATGGAGCCCGGCCGCCATGGTGCCCACACGGCACACGCAGGCCATGCGGGCGACATGCCCACGGGCTACACCCGCCACGACATGTCCACGGGCTACACGCGCGCCGGCAGCCTCACCGGCTACACCGGCGAGCGCAGCGGCCCCATGACGCAGACGCCCTTCGTGCGCCACTCCGCACTGGCCCGGGCCGAGCAGGAAACGCGCATGGTCACCGGGCTGTCGCCCATGGCACGCATGCGCCAGCGCGCGCAGGGCGTGCTCGGGCAACTGCGGCGCCTGGTGTCCGACCGTGTGGCCGATTTCGACACCGGCGCGCCTGCCGGGCCAGCCTCGCCCCAGCTGGCGCAGGCCCTGGCCGAGCCGGCTGTGCCCTTCGCGGTGACGGAGTGGATCGACCGGCCCTCCACCGCAGGCGGCGTCACCGCGCCCATGCCCGCCGCCACGCCGGCCAATGTGCAGCTCATCGCCACGCAGCTGCGCCAGCGCGCCGCCGAACTCAAGGCCAAGACCGACAAGCCCAGCGAGAAGGCCACCATCGAGATCGTGGCGCTGATGTTCCAGGCCATCCTGGCCGAAGAGCGCATTCCCGCCGCCATTCGCGTGTGGTTTGCGCGCCTGCAGATCCCGGTGCTGCGCCTGGCGCTGGCCGAGCCGGACTTCTTCGCCTCGGTCGAACATCCCGCGCGCCAGCTCATCGACCGCATGGGCGCCTGCGTGCTGGGTTTCGATGGCTCGCAGATGGTGGGCAGCCGGCTGGAGCGCGAGATCAAGCGCATCGTGCAGGTGATCGAGCAATACCCGGAAACGGGCCGCCGCGTGTACCAGCTGGTGCTGGACGAGTTCAGGAAATTCCTGGGCCGTTCACTTACCGAGAACAGCGGCGTGCGGCAGGCCGCCACGCTGGCGCAGCAGGTGGAGCAGAAAGAGGCGCTGTCCATCCAGTACACCATCGAGCTGCGCCGCATGCTCCAGGCGGTGCCGGTGCCGGAGGATGTGCGCGAGTTCCTGTTTCGCATCTGGTCCGAAGTGCTCGCGCTGTCGGCCGTGCGGCGCGGTGCGCACGACGCGGAAACGCTGCGCTTCAAGAAAGCCGCCGCCGACCTGCTGTGGGCCGTCAGCCCCAAGCCCGATCGCGCCGAGCGCGCCCGCGTGGTGCAGCAGCTGCCGGGCGTGCTTGCCACGCTGCGCGAGGGCATGGGACTGCTCGCGTACGACCCGCACGAGCAGGACGGCCACATCAAGCTCATCAACGATGCGGTGATGCACGCCTTTGTCTCGCGCGACGAAGGCCTGCCGCAGCACCAGCTCGACGAGCTGGCGCGCGGCCTGGCCGGGCTGGAAGACGTGGTCACCGACGACCCCGAAGGCGACATGCTGCTCGATCCCGGCATGATCGAGCTCATGTCCGGCGTGGAAGGCAGCGCGCTCGAAGTCATTGCCACCGGCGGCTCGCAACCCACCGAGGGCATGCTGCAATGGGCGCGCGTGCTGGAAGCGGGCAGCTGGTTCACGCTCGACCACGATGGCAGCTTCACCCAGGTGCAATACGTGTGGCGCAGCGCGCGCGGCCAGCTGCACCTGCTGTCGGCGGGCGCGGGCCGCAGCTACCTGGTGCAGACCCGCCGCCTGGCGGCCTACCTGCAAGCCGGCCTGCTGGTGCCGGTGGAAGACGAAGCCCTCACCGTGCGCGCCACGCGCGAGGCACTGGCCAAGCTCCACGGCCAGCCCGAGCAACTGCTCCAGTAAGCCCCGGTTGTGCGCAGGGCGGCGCTGCAGAACTCGCTTTGTTCGCTTCGCTCTCGCCGCTCAGACAACTGCTAGCTAAGTCAGTTCACGAAGTGCGCATGCTTTGCTGCGCACCCGCCCCACGCCCTGCGCTTCTCGGCACGGCCAGAGGGGGTTTCCAAATCCACACGGGCCATCGCTTCGCTCGGCCCCGGTCTTGCTCCCTCTCCCTCTGGGAGAGGGTTGGGGTGAGGGCAGTCCACCTTTGCCTCATCGCACGGCTGAGGCAGCTCAGAGGGGTTTTCAATGCGCCACGCGGCCCTGCGGGTCGTCGCACAGCTCGTCCAGCACCAGCGCGTCGGGCGTGGCGCCCAGACGCCAGTACACCATCATCACGATGACTTTCAGGTCGTGCAGCGCCAGTGGCGTGTCGGGCACGGCCATGGCGCGGTCGATCACCAGCTCGCGCATGTGCTGCGGCAATGCGCCTGCGGTTTCGAGAAAGCGGATGCAGCCGATGCCCTCTGCGCCCAAATGATCCATCTCCAGCGGGCTGTACACGCGCATGCCCTGCGCAAGCAGCGGTTCGTGGTGAGCGGGTGCGGGGGCAGATACCGGGGCGGCGGGCGGCGGGTGCAGGCCTTGGGCGGCGCTGTGCAGGTCGTCCAGCCAGGCCAGCGCCTGCATGATTTCCTGGCGCTCGAAACCGGCCAGGCTCAGACGCCTGCCCAGTTGCTCGCGGTCGGGGCAGTCGTCGCCGCCCCAGTAGTTTTCATAAACGAACACGAGCACTTGGTACATGCGGCTCAATATAGCAGCACGACCGGGCTTGGCTTAGCGCCCCGGCAGCCCCTGCGCGCGCCGCAGCACGAAGGGGCTTTGCTGCGCAGGCTCGCCCTCGCGCGGCACGGTTTCCCAGTGGCCGCGTATCTCGGCTCCGCAGGCTTCGGGCACGAGCCGGCCGCTCCAGAAGGCGAAAAAGCGCTTGCCGTCGCGCGATTCGTCCAGGTGGAATTCGCCCTCTTCCACGTCGCCCGAGGCGATGGAGCGGTGCCCGCCGTAGCTGAATTCGCCGCGCAGGCTGGCGCTGAACTCCGGGTGCTGCCGCAGGCTGAGGCTGCCGCGCTGGCCCACGCCAGGCAGCTCCAGCGCCCACGAGCCATAGAGCTGCGCGGCGTTCAGCCGCGTGACATCGGGGCAGCCGACGGCGCTGTCGGCATCGGCAGGCGGCTGGCCAGATGCAGCGGCGCAGGCAGCGAGCAGCCCGAGCGCGGACAGGGCCAGTGCAACCAGGCCCGGGCGCAGGGCAACGGCATCAGGCCAACGGAAGGGGGTCATGGGCGGGCACCTCAACGGTCGGGTTGCGCCGCGCGCGCCTGCTCGCCGGCGGCTGCGCGGCGGGCGAATTCGGCGCGCAGCGCTTTCAGTTTTTCACGCGGGTCTTCGCGCACGGTCTCTTTGTCCAGCGCCATTTCGGCGATGAAGCGGCTGGGCTGGGCGGCGACGATTTCGCGGCCCTTCTTGCGCCGGCGCGTCCAGCTCACGGCCAAGGTGCGCTGCGCGCGGGTGATGCCCACGTACATCAGCCGGCGCTCTTCCTCGATGCGCGCGGCCTGCGCGGCAGCGCCCGCGTCTTCGTCGGGCCTGAAAGGCAGCAGGCCTTCGATGACGCCGGCCAGCACCACGTGCGGCCATTCCAGGCCCTTGGCGGCGTGCAGGGTGGAGAGGGTGACGACGTTCGGGTCTTGCTCGCGCTCGTTCAGGGTGGAAATGAGCGAGACGGTCTGCGCCACTTCCAGCAGGCTTTTTTGCTCGGTGGAGGTGGTGACGCCCGCGGCGTCGTCGATCTGCCCGCCGCAGCGCCCGGCCATCCAGTCGCAGAACTCCAGCACGTGGGTCCAGCGCGCGTTGGCCTGGCCCTCGCTGTCGCTGTGGTCGTACAGGTGTTTTTCGTAGCCGATGGTCTTGAGCCAGTCGGCCAGAAAAGCGCGCGCCGCCTCGTGCCCCACGGTGTGCTGGGCGCGGTGGCGCTGCTCGTTCAGCTCGCGCCCGAACTCCTGCAGGCTGCCGACGGCGCGCGCGGGCAGGGCCGCGCCCAGCGAATGCGAAAACAGCGCGCCGAACAGGCTGAGCTTGTAGCGCGTGGCGAAGTCGCCCAAAGCGCCCAGCGTCTGGTGGCCGATGCCGCGCTTGGGTGTGGTGACGGCGCGCAGAAAGGCGGGGTCGTCGTCTTCATTGATCCACAGGCGCAGCCAGGCGCACAAGTCCTTGATTTCGGCGCGGTCGAAAAAGCTCTGGCCGCCCGAGACCTTGTACGGGATCTGCGCGCGCCGCAGCGCCTGCTCGAACACGCGCGCCTGGTGGTTGGCGCGGTAGAGGATGGCGAAGTCGCGCCACTCCTTGTGCGGCGAGGTCTGGCGCAGCGACTGGATGCGCGCCACGGCGCGGTCGGCCTCGTGCGCCTCGTGGTCGCAGTCGACCACGCGCACCGGCTCGCCTTCGCCCAGTTCGGAATACAGCGTTTTTGGAAACAGCTTGGGATTGGGGCCGATGACGTTGTTGGCCGCGCGCAGGATGGCGCTGGTCGAGCGGTAGTTCTGCTCCAGCTTGATGACTTTCAGCTCGGGAAAGTCCAGCGGCAGGCGTTTCAGGTTGTCGAGTGTGGCACCGCGCCAGCCGTAGATGCTCTGGTCGTCGTCGCCCACGGCGGTGAAGCTGCCGCGCGCGCCCACCAGCAGCTTCATCAGCTCGTACTGCGTGGCGTTGGTGTCCTGGTATTCATCGACCAGCACATGGGCCAGCCGCGCCTGCCATTTCTCGGCCACTTCGGCATGGTTTTGCAGCATGCGCAGGGGCAGGCCGATCAGGTCGTCGAAGTCCACGCTCTGGTAGGCGGCCAGGCGCTCGTGGTAGCGCGCCATGAGCTGCGCGGTCTGCCGCTCGCCCTCGCCCTTGGCCTGCGCGGCGGCTTGGGCGGGCGTGAGGCCCGCGTTCTTCCAGCCGCTGATGGCCCACTGCCACTGGCGCGCGGTGGCCGTGTCGGTGGTGGCGGCGCAGTCTTTCAGCAGGCTGAGCACGTCGTCGCTGTCGAGGATGCTGAAGTGGGGCTTGAGGCCCAGCACCGCGCCGTCTTCGCGCAGCAGGCGCACACCCAGCGCGTGGAAGGTGCAGATCAGCACCTCGCCTGCGGCCTTGCCCACCAGGGCGCGCGCGCGTTCGCGCATTTCGGCGGCGGCCTTGTTGGTGAAGGTGATGGCGGCAATGCGTTTGGCCGCCACCCCGGCCTCGATCAGCCGCGCGATCTTCTGCGTGATGACGCGCGTCTTGCCCGAGCCTGCGCCCGCCAGCACCAGGCACGGCCCGCGCAGGTGGTTGACGGCGTCTTGCTGGGCGAGGTTGAGGGTGCAGGCCTGGGTCACAACGGGGTGGGCGGCGCGTGGCAGGCCCAAAAAGCCGCGATCTTAGAGCGTGTGGCGCATGTCACGGTTTCCTCACCCTATATTGAGAGATCGTTCACACATGCCGCCCGCATCAGGGTGCCGCCCATTGCGCGGCGCAGTGCGCATGCCTACGCTGCGCCGCAGGTCCTCGCCCAGTGCGGGTTGAGAGGGCCGCAGGGAAGGAAAAAACATGAGAAAGAACATGCGCGGACCGCTGGTCCGCTCGCTGGCGCTTGGCGCTGCGCTGGCCCTTGCGGGCACGCTGGCTGCGGCGCAAACCCGGCCATTCGCCCCCACCACGCAGCTGGCCGGGCAAACCTTGCAACTCAATGGCGCAGGCACGCGGTTTCGCAGCGTGGTGCGCGTGTACGACCTGGCCTTGTACACGCCGACCAAGGTCTCCACGCCCGAAGAGCTGCTGGCCTTGCGCGGCCCCTTGCGGCTGGCCTTCGTGGCGCTGCGCGACATTCCGTCCGACCAGCTGGGCCGGGCCATGGTGCAGGGCATGCGCGACAACGCGCCCGCGCAGCACAGCATGGCCTTCACGAACCACATGGGCACCATGGGCAGGATTTTCAGCGCCACGCAAACGCTGAAGACGGGCGACAGCTTTTCCATGGACTACGTGCCGGGCAAGGGCGCCACCTTCTACATCAACGGGGTGGCACGCGGCGACCCGGTGTCTGACCCCGGCTTCATGGACACGCTGCTGCGCATCTGGGTGGGCGCCAGGCCCGCCGACGCCCAGCTCAAGGAACGCCTGCTGGGCCGCCAGCCCGCAGCGCGCGACATGAACTCGCCGGGCTGACTGGCCAGCGGGGTCGCCCGGCGCCCGGCGCCCGGC